>JAIFMF010000193.1 GCA_020048635.1 Desulfobacula sp.
GATTGTGCTTCTGGCGCGCTGTCTTGCCCAGTCTGCCGAGATCATGCTTTTGGATGAACCCACCAATCACCTTGATTTTAATCACCAGTATCACCTGTTATTTTCCATCATTCAGCTTTGCAGGGATAACAAAATAAGTGTGGTGGCGTCCATGCATGATCCCAACCTGGCGTCCGTGTTTGCCGATGACGTCATCATGATCAAAAACGGCCGGGTCATGGCCAAAGGTGTGAAGGACGACGTCATGACCGAAGAAAACATCTCCGCCCTTTATGATATGGATGTTAAAAAAACCAGGGTCAATGCAATGCATTGTGTCTTTCTTCCGGAAAATGAAATTTTTTAACCCGGTTGATTTATGGTTCATTTCCCAGGGGCGCAATTTCAACCCGGGATTTTGAATAAAGCGAGAACTAACAGGGAAAGTCTACTGGAAATTTTTACCGGATAATCAAGCGAGAACCGATAGTAGTCCACGCTTTTTTAATATAAAATACCCAGCAATAACAAAAGAAGCTACCGCTCTTTCAAAAAAGGCTCCGGGGTTCTTAAATACCATTAGTGATCTGTTTTTAAATGCTATCTTATCCGAAAGTGTCTTATTTACAAGTGCACAATATCGGGGGAGGATCAGTTAGGGATCCAACGTTGTGGTTTTATACTGCCGGATCTGTTCAACCCCTTATGCTAATATGATGGGCGGGGGATATGATTAAATTCGTCATCAGTCCATTACAGAAACCACTTCTTTAATATTTTTGTTGAATTGGGAGGCATGCTGAAGAGCAGACCATCTACACCAAAGGTAATAGGCCCCTTGTAGTACTTCTTGGAGTTACCTACAAAGGCAGATTGAAAAACAGCCGCCGGTGTCGGTGGAATGATATGGAACAATACCAGGTGCCTGACATTTGCATCCCGAGCGATTCGTGCTGCCTCTTCTGTGAAGGTGTGATATGTTAATATATCCATGGAAACGTTTGCGACAACCTCACGTCCACTGGCAGCCCCTGCCTGATTCATGACTCTAAGCATTTCCGGCTGCAAGGCTTCGTGAAGCAACAGATCAACTCCTTCAGCCTGGTGTCGCAACGAATCACATGGAAGAGTGTCACCACTGATGACCACTGACCTGCCTTTGTAATCGAAACGGAACCCAATAGCCGGTTCCACAGGGCGGTGATCGACCAGAAAGGCCGTTACTTTTAAATCATTGGTTTGAAAAAACACAGTGCCTTTATCTTCATTGAACACTTTGATTGTTTCAGGTGTACCGCCTGCACCTTCCAATGGCGCAACCGCATCACCATGATGAGCATGCCTGTATTTTGTATCAAAAGAAAAGGCCTGGTTGAATCCATTAACCACAGTGTCGACACCTTCTGGGCCAATTATTTTCAGGGGGTTTTTTCTTACCCCATTGGCCCAGGCTTTGAGCATCAATTCACCTATTGCGGCAATATGATCAGAATGAAAATGGGTTAACAGGACAGCATCAATATCACCCAGGGGTATCTGCATCAATTCCAGGTTAAGTGTGCTTCCTGGACCTGAATCAACAATAAAAAGGTGTTTGCCGGCCTTCACAAAAGTACATACCCCTTTTCGTTTTGCATCCGGCATAGGTGAACCGGTGCCAGCCAGACCGACATGCAGTCCATCAGGCAATTCCCCGAACACATTCTGCCGGGATATTCGACCGGAGGCAACCTTTTCCCATAAACGTGTTGCGATCTGACGGTGTGACATGAATGCGCCTGCAACCAGAACAATCACAATTCCAGCTATAACAAGGAATTGTCTGCTGTAAAGCACTTTCAATACCGGAGAACTACTCTGAGAGTCAGACTTTAAGGAATAGAAAATCAGGTACAAAATAAGAACCGTTAAAAACATCAACTCAGATATGAGAGTCCCCGCCATCACCATGGGAAGACCGTCAACAGCGAAGCTGATTAATCTGCCTGTAATTACAAATCCCAGGAAAACAATGGGTACCAGCAACAGCCATCGATAAGAGGTCAATGTTCCCAGCAGACAGAAAAAACTCATACCCAAAAACAGGGCGCCGAAATCACCCCTGAGTGAATTGATGCCAACGGCACGTGCAGGCTCAGCAAAAAAAGCGATCGCAAAAACCTCCGGAAGTATCAAAAAACCCAGACCGAGAAAAAGAAATATGACTCCGATCCCGCCAGACAGGACCCATAGGATTGATTCGAGCCGATTAGCTCCGGCTTTGTTTTTCATCTTCGGGTCCCTCCTGCAACTTTCATCATCAGGTTGACTACTTCTGCACCGGCATTCTGGTTTTGCCCAGAGACGATGCGACCGTCGATGACCACGTGGTTGGCAAACATGTCACGAAAGGCGGTGGCGCTTTCGAATTCTACCCCGGCGGCCTTGAGATCCCGTTCCGGATGCTGAGGTGTGATGGAAATACCAAGTTCATTTATCTGCTTATCCGTGACCGCAGTGATTTTACGCCCCTTGACAAGGGGGTGACCATTCTCATCTTGGGCCAGCAGCAGACCGAGCAGACCATGACATACGCCACCAATGACCTTACCGGCTGCGTATGCTTCGGTTATCTTCTGGCCCAACACCTTAGAATAACCCAGATCATAAGCAGCTCCCCAACCTCCGGCCAGAAAGATGATGTCGTATTTTGTGAAGTCAATGTCATCAATCTTTAATGAGTTTTTCACCTTGCCTTGAAATACCGGGTCAGCAAGGAATCGGTCATCGTGTTCACTTTTAATGAACCAGATGAAAGACTTTGGATCAATCGGGAGTTCCCCCCCCTTGATGCTGGCGACATCTACATGCATGCGACCTTCCCGGAATTCATAATATGGAATCGTCATCTCAGATCCGAACACACCGGTTTTATCTCCGCCGTCTCCCAGCCTGTCATGGCTGGTAGTAATAATCAGCGCCTTTCCTTGAGACAGCAGGTATCGCTGGCCTTCATATTCCTTATGCAGACCCATACCTGTCATTACAGCCGGCAATCCAAGCCTGATCAATACCCCGATGACGAAAAGAGCAATAACTATAATTAGAATTCGTTTAGTTTTCATATATCTCCTTTTGGAAATTGAGTTTGTTTTCTTTATCAATCCACGAAAATGGGTCTTATGTCCTTGCCAATCCTGTTAAAATCTATTTGCTCTCCAAGAGTCTGCCTGATAATCAGGTTGATAACCTCCGGCTGATCATTCTGCAGGTAGTGGTTCGCCAGGGGTAATTTCCAGTAATACGATTTGGTCTGCCGGTTTTTTAAAATTTCATTCCAGACAAAATCAGAGACCTTCAAAGTGGCAATAGGATCATCGACTCCCCATATCATTGTAGCGGGAACATTGCTGGTCTGAAGATTTGCCAGCCATTCATTTTCGCATTCATGTCTCTGGTTCAGGTATTGTATGATACTGTGCTGTACTTTTCCACCGTCCTGATAATCAATAGTTGAAGCCACAGCGGCCACTTTTTTTGAAGACTTGGGAATCGAGTGTACAAGCGTGTTCATACGTTTTGCCATCCTTTCCCCAGAGAGGTAACGGGTAATAAAAGGACCGGTTCGTTTATCCAAAAGAAGCAGCTGAATTTTTGATAGATCAGCCAGGGGAAGATAAATATTTCCGTTGGTGATAAAGTGATGAGTAATCTTATAGTTATCTTGCTGAGTGTAAATTTTTAACAGTGCCAGTCCCACACTGTCTCCTTTATCATGTGTATACAAGGCAAATGAATTTAGTTTCAGAATGTCACGGATATAATAGTCTACCAAACGGGCGTCGTCTTCAATCGAGTAGACATAACCATCCCTGGGTTTATCCGTTAGCCCGTACCCAGGGGTATCAAGGGCACATACGTAGTAATCATTGCTTAAAAGCTCGAAAAGCTCGTAAAAATCAAAACTACTGGTGGGATAGCCGTGAATCATCAGAATGGCAGGATTTTCCGGGTTTCCTTTCTGTATGGTGAAGATATCGAGCTCTCCAAAGGATTCATTTTCTTTAAGTGTTGACCGCCAGCTTATATATTTGCCGTTATTTTGCCATGCCTGGGCCAGAGGCGAAAGTTCTTTTTTGGGTTGGATTAGGATCGGGGCGATAGCAAAAAGAAATATCATCATTAGTCCTATGATTGATGCCAGGCATATGAGAATCATTTTCAGAAATTTCATTTCTTATTTCTTTTCTTTCAAGTTTATCGCCATTAGAACACTACGATTGCTTATCAGGGTCTCAGTATATTTTTTCATAAGCGAATCCAATTTGTATGGCGGTCTTCTTGCATTAAAAATTTTTACCATTTGGTAAAATATAATGTGCAATATTCTAAAAGTCAAAAACAATTTACCACTCGGTAAAAAATATTGACTTTACCAACACGGAACCATAAAATCATATTCCATGAAAATAACTAATGAAAGCCCTTCAAAGAGCAAGGCTAATAAGGAGCCCAAGAAAGAGAAGATTTTAAAAGGTGCAAAAAAGATCTTTTGTCAATATCCCTATTCGACAGCCAGTATGAGAATGATTGCAAATGAGGCGGGCGTCGATCATCCCCTTATCATCTATTATTTCTCAACCAAGGCTGTCCTTTTTGAAACGGTAATGAAGAATCTGATTGAACAGTACAATCATGCGATGCCGGGCTGGTTTCTTGGTATCAAGGAAATGGCGCTGATTGACGGGATGTCTACATATCTGGACAGGGCATTAGGTTTCCACTTTAAACATCCTGAAATATTCAGGATCACATTACTAAACATGACCCAATCCGTTAAAAAAGGAGGGACGCTACCCGGCTACCAGCTCATTCAGGAAATATTTAATATGTGGGCGAGTGGATTAAGCAGAAGTCATCATTTCAAAATTAAGCCTGAACAGACTATTTCATTTCTTAGGTGTATGAGTTTGCTGATGGTAAACCTGATAGGGGCAAGAGAATACCATGCTGAAATTCAGGGTATGGACCCAAAAAGCGATGAATATCTAAGGTGGGTAAAAAAACAGATAATGTTTATTGCCTTTCCAGTATTGAATAGCTTTAAATTGGAAGAATAGTATATTGGAAAGGGGATAATCAGGTTATTGTTTCACAAAAATCAGCGTGTTGA
>JAIFMF010000070.1 GCA_020048635.1 Desulfobacula sp.
TATAAAACGATCCGGGAAAAGACAAAAAAGGCATTTGTCGACGTGAATCTCAAGGCGTTTGAGTCAGGTATGAAAGCAGCAGGCAATTAAGGAGCAAAACCATGATGAAAAACTGGGTATATCTGTTTGATGAAGTAGACCGGATACAGGAACAATTTGACGGTAGTAGGCGCATCCGGCCTTACTATCGATCTTGCCAAACGGCGAATGATCGTTGGGGAAACAGCGGTTCAGGAAGGGGACTGGCTCTCCATTGACGGCACCACCGGCAGAGCGCAAAGAGGCACTTGATTCATTGCTGCCGTTTCAGCGGGAGGACTTTGCCGGGCTGTTCCGGGTCATGGACGGGCTGCCGGTGATCATTCGTCTCATCGATCCTCCCCCGCATGAATTTTTGCCCGATCCCATTACCCTGATGCAGGCGCTTTTTGATCTTAAGCTGCAACTGCAACATGCCTCGAAAATGAATGAGCTCAATGGACTACTGGAAGAAATCCAGAAAAAAGAACAACTGTTAAAGCAGGCAACCGGTATGCGGGAGGCCAATCCGATGCTTGGATTGCGGGGGGTACGCCTTGGGATGACGCAGAAGCCGGTTTTCTTATCGACTATCTCGAACGTAGCATTTTGCCTGAAAACCCTTTTACCACCATTGATGCGGATGGTGTGGGAGAATTGATGAAGATTGCTGTCCAAAAAGGGCGCAGCCAAAAGCCTAATCTGGAATGTGGAATTTGCGGAGAGCATGGTGGTGATCCGATGTCCATCGACCTCTGTCACCAGCTCGGGTTAACCTATGTGTCCTGCTCACCCTACCGGGTTCCGATCGCCAGACTGGCTGCCGCCCATGCGGCGCTCAAAGGGTGAACCGGAATGAAATCTTCGAGGCTTTTAAGATGATTGATCGATAGAACAGGTTTGCCATGTTCCGGCAAGTGGCCTGCCAAAAAGCCACTTGCCAAAATCCCAGGGGTTTGCTATCTAAATGAGTTCAATTTGCAAGGACAACAGAGTATCTGTTTGTAATGATCCGGGGCTGACCCGGAGACAGAATATAAATACAATGGTAAACAGGTGTAAATTGTTATGAAAGCATTATTAGCCCTTGAAGACGGCAGAGTTTTCCCCTGTAGAAGTTTCACAGGCCCGGGTGAAGCAAAGGGAGAAGTCGTGTTCAATACCAGCATGACCGGTTACCAGGAAATCCTGACCGACCCTTCTTACTATGGCCAGATGGTCACCATGACCTATCCTCTGATCGGTAATTACGGCGTCTGTCCGGAAGATGTCGAGTCGGACAGGGTACAGGTGGCAGCCTTTATTGTTAAAGAATACCAGGATTTTCCCAGTAATTATAGATCCAGAGGGACTCTTGCCGATTACCTCATCAAAGCTCATGTGCTGGGCATTGAGGACTTAGACACCCGAGCCCTGACCCGCCATATTAGAAAATCCGGGGCCATGCGGGCCATGATCTCCACCTCCGATCTTGTTCCCGATTCCCTTGTAGAAAGGATAAAACAAATCCCTTTAATGCTGGGAAGCGATTTTGTGGGAAAAGTAACCACTAAAAAACCCTATTTCTGGAAATATAACCAGCCCGATTATATTGATGCTGCAAAACTCGATGACCCCCTTATCTGGCACCACAGAGGTAAAAAGCACTCTGTTGTTGCCCTTGATTTCGGCATTAAATATAATATCATCCGAAGCCTTGAGAAGGCAGGGTGTGAAGTCCTGGTGGTTCCGGCAAGGACCGATGCAAAAACCATTCTGCAACTGAATCCGGAAGGCATATTTCTTTCCAACGGCCCTGGTGATCCTGAACCGCTGACCTATGCCGTCGACACCATCCGGCAGCTTCTGAATGTTGTTCCCATTTTCGGTATCTGCCTTGGCATGCAGCTTTTAGGGATTGCCATGGGCGGAAAAACCATGAAAATCAAATTCGGACACAGGGGTGCCAATCAGCCGGTGAAAAATCTGTCCACGGGCAGGGTTGAAATTACTTCCCAGAACCATGGATTTGCCGTGGATCTGAATACCATCGGCAAAGATCAATCCGTCATGACCCATATCAATCTGAATGAAGATTCCCTTGAGGGCCTGAAAAATGATACCATCCGGGCCTTTGCCGTGCAGTATCATCCGGAAGCTTCCCCCGGCCCCCATGATTCAGTCTATCTTTTTAACCAGTTTGCAAAAGTGATTAAAGATGCCAAAGCGTGAAGACATAAAAAAAATTTTGATCATTGGTGCTGGCCCCATCATCATCAGCCAGGCCTGTGAGTTCGACTACTCAGGCACCCAGGCTTGCAAGGCCTTGAAAGAGGAAGGATATGAAGTCATTCTTATCAATTCCAATCCTGCCACCATCATGACCGACCCTGAAACCGCAGACAGAATCTACATTGAACCGGTTACTCCTGAAACCGTGATAAAGGTCATTGAAAAGGAGCGGCCCGATGCCCTTCTGCCCACCCTGGGAGGACAGACTGCTCTGAACACAGCCATTGAAGTGGCCAAGACCGGCATCCTTAAAAAATATAATGTGGAAATGATCGGCGCTTCCGAAGAAGCCATTAATAAAGCGGAAGACCGGGAGCTTTTCAGGGATGCCATGAACCGGATCGGCTTAAGAATTCCCAAAAGCGGGTTTGCCACCAATATGCAGGAAGTGGAAGCGGTCTCAAAACGGATTGGCTTTCCCATTATTGTGAGGCCTGCGTTCACCCTGGGCGGAACCGGCGGCGGGGTTGCCTATAACATGGAAGAACTGAACCGGATTTCAAAATCAGGGATTGATGCCAGCCTTATCCACCAGGTTATGCTGGAAGAATCGGTCATCGGCTGGAAAGAATATGAACTTGAGGTCATGCGGGATCATGCAGACAACGTGGTCATTATCTGTTCCATTGAGAATGTGGATGCCATGGGCGTCCATACCGGAGATTCCATCACCGTGGCGCCAGCCCAGACCCTTTCGGACAAGGAATACCAGAATTTAAGAGACGCCTCCATTGCCATCATGAGGGAGATTGGCGTGGATACCGGCGGATCAAATGTCCAGTTTGCCATCAATCCTGAAAACGGAGATATTATTGTGGTGGAGATGAATCCAAGGGTTTCCAGAAGTTCCGCCCTTGCCTCCAAAGCCACAGGTTTTCCCATTGCCAAAATTGCGGCAAAACTAGCCATCGGCTATACCCTGGATGAAATTCCCAATGATATCACCGGTGAGACGCTCGCCTGCTTTGAACCTTCCATTGATTATTGCGTTGTGAAGATCCCCAGATGGACCTTTGAAAAATTTCCGGAAGCCGAAGATGTTTTGACGACAGCCATGAAATCCGTGGGTGAAACCATGTCCATCGGCAGAACCTTTAAGGAAGCCTTCCAAAAGGGCCTCAGATCCCTTGAAATCGGCAGGGCAGGGTTTGGTGGGGACGGCAAAGACCCGCTTCCCGGAAGTGTGACCGGTAATGAACTGGAATATAAATTGTCCACTCCCAATTCCCAACGCCTGTTTTATATCAAATATGCTATTGAACATGGTATGCCCATTACCATGATCTATGAATTGACACACATCGATCCCTGGTTTTTGAACCAGATGAAACAGATCGTTGATCTTGAAAAACAAATCAAACTGGCAGGAAAAGATCTTCCCCGGGATCTGTTTGAAAAGGCAAAAAAATACGGGTTTTCAGATAGACAACTTGGTTTTCTGACCGGTTTGACCGATAAAAAAATCGAGCAGGACAGAAAAGCCCTGGGCATTGTTCCGGTTTACAAGCTTGTGGATACCTGTGCGGCAGAATTCAGGGCCGCGACCCCCTATTATTATTCAACCTATGAGACGGAATGTGAAGCAAGGGTATCGGACAAAAAAAAGGTCATCATCCTCGGCGGCGGACCCAACCGGATCGGCCAGGGCATTGAATTTGACTATTGCTGTGTTCATGCCTCCTTCGCCCTGAGAGAAGAAGGGGTTGAATCCATTATGGTCAACTCCAATCCTGAAACCGTATCCACTGACTATGACACTTCAGACAAGCTCTATTTTGAACCTGTGACACGGGAAGATGTCCTTCATATAGTCGAAAAAGAAAAACCCTTTGGCGTCATTGTCCAGTTCGGCGGACAGACCCCTTTGAATCTTGCCACCGATCTTCAAAAAGCCGGGGTGCCCATCATCGGCACCAGCCCGGACAGCATTGACCGGGCTGAAGACCGGGATCTTTTTCAGGAGATGCTCAAAAAGCTCGGTCTTCGCCAGCCGGAAAATGGGATTGCCCTGAGCCTTGACGATGCCTTCAAAGTGGCAAGGGATATCGGGTACCCGGTCATGGTCCGCCCCTCCTTTGTCCTGGGTGGCCGCGCCATGAAAATTGTCTATGATGAAAAAGATCTGGCAGAATTTTTCGATCTTGCGGTCCAAGCCTCGCCGGACAAGCCCGTTCTCATCGACAAATTCCTTGAAGAGGCCTTTGAACTAGATGTGGATGTCATTTCCGACGGAGAAAAAACCGTTATCGGCGGCATGATGGAGCATATTGAGGAAGCCGGTATCCATTCCGGGGATTCTGCCTGCGTGCTTCCGCCGTATTCCATTTCCAAAACCCATATTGATGAAATGGCAGATGCGGCAAGAGCCATTGCAAAAGAATTGAATGTCAAGGGCCTCATGAATATCCAGTTCGGCATCATGAATGACAAGGTCTATATTATTGAGGTCAACCCAAGAGCTTCCAGAACCATTCCTTTTGTATCCAAGGCCATCGGCATTCCCCTGGCCAAGCTTGCCACCAAGGTCATGCTGGGAAAAACCCTGGATGAGCTGGGTTTTACAAAGGAAATCATTCCGCCTTATTATTGCGTCAAAGAGGCGGTCATGCCCTTTGACCGGTTTGAAAATGTAGATCCGGTTCTGGGTCCTGAAATGAAATCCACAGGAGAAGTTATGGGGATCGACAAGGATCTCGGCGCTGCCGTTGCTAAAGCTCAGATAGCAGCCGGTCAGAAACTTCCGACTGAAGGCACAGTGTTTATCAGTGTTCAGGATAAGGATAAGGATAAAGCACTTCCCATTGTCCGAAAATTTCACTCCATGGGGTTTACCATCATGGCCACCCGGGGAACGGCCCAGTTCCTTGACGAAAATGATATCCCCACAAAAATCGTTAAAAAAGTATCTGCCGGACGGCCGCATGTAGTGGATGCTGTGACCAATAATGAAATTCAACTGATTCTGAACACCGGAGCGTCGAGCCAGACTCAGCGGGACGGATATGAAATCAGGCGGGCGGCCATCAAATACAAGATCCCCTATGCCACTACAACCGATGGAGCAAGAGCCATCTGCAGTGCCATTGAGGCCCTTCAAAAAGAAACGCTATCCGTACAAACCATTCAGGACTATCACCGGGAAAACAATCATGTATGACCTATTTAACACCAGTGAGCGGCCAAAGGATGAATGCGGCATTTTTGGGCTGTATAGGCATCCGGAAGCTGCAAAAATAACTTATTTCGGCCTTTATGCCCTCCAGCACCGGGGGCAGGAGAGCGCTGGCATCTCAGTCAACCGGGGGATAACCGATGCCATCTATTCCCATAAAGGCATGGGGCTTGTCCCGGAAATTTTCGACATGGACGATCTTGAGAGAATAGAAGGGGGCTCCGCCATTGGTCATGTTCGATATTCCACAACCGGGGATTCTGTTTTAACCAATGCCCAGCCCTTTGTTGTGAATCACCGGCACCGCTCCTATGCCGTGGCCCACAACGGAAATCTGGTGAACGCCCATATCCTGAAAGAAGAGTTGGAAGAAAAGGGGTCGATATTTCAAACCACCATGGATTCAGAAGTTTTTCTTCATCTTTTCATCAAAAACCTGATCAAAGGGGATATTGAAAGCGCAGTTCAAAAAGCAGTTTCAAAGATAGAGGGCGCCTATTCCATGATCCTTCTGACCTGTAAGGGCGAGATCATCGGCATGAAGGACCCTAACGGGTTCAGACCCCTTGCTCTCGGAAAGCTAAACGGCCATTATGTGCTGGCCTCAGAAACCTGCGCCTTTGATCTTATCCAGGCCGAATTTGTCCGTGAACTGGACCCCGGAGAAATCGTCATCATCAATGAAGACGGCATCAAAAGCATCCGGCACCCCAAGGCTGCCCGGCACAAAACCCTGTGCATCTTTGAATATATCTATTTTGCCCGGCCCGACTCCACCATTGACGGCCTCAATGTCTATGAGATGAGAAAAGCCCATGGAAAACGGCTGGCCCAGGAATCCCCTGTGGAGGCCGATCTTGTCATGCCTTTTCCGGATTCCGGAAATTATGCTGCCATTGGGTATGCCAGGGAATCCGGCATTCCCTTTGAAATGGGAATGATCCGGAACCATTACGTGGGGCGTAGTTTTATCCAGCCCACCCAGTCCATGCGGGATTTTACCGTAAGGGTGAAACTCAACCCGGTGCGGGAACTGATCAAAGGCAAAGATATCATTATTATTGAAGATTCCATCATTCGTGGCACCACGGCCAAAACCCGGGTCAAGGCGTTGCGGGAACTCGGTGTTCATAAGGTACACATGCGCATTTCCTGCCCGCCCCATAAATTCCCCTGCTATTATGGAATCGATTTTTCCAGCAAGGGAGAACTCATTGCCGCACAAAAAACCGTAGAAGAGCTCAGGGACTACCTGGGGCTTGATTCCCTGAAATATCTGTCCATCGAAGGAATGCTGGAGGCTACAGGTGTCGAAAACCCGGAAGAGAATTTCTGCAAAGCCTGTTTTGACGGGCAATACCCGGTTCCCTTTGACCCGAAATTTACCAAGCAATGTATGGGATAGCATGCAAAAACAGACGGTTGCATTCTCAAAGAACTCTTCCAACCTCTTTTTCCACATCCTGACAAAATGTAACCTTTCCTGTAGCCATTGCTATATTAATAAGGAACAGCATGGCACAGAAACCCTTGATATCGAAACAATAAGATCCTGGCTCAGCCTTTTTTCAGATAAAGCCGCCACAACGAATCTTATTTATCTCGGCGGAGAACCCACCCTTCACCCTGACCTTTATCTGGCGGTCAAAGCAGCAAAAAAAATCGGTTTCAAATCCATTACCATTGATACCAACGGATACCTTTTCCATGATATTCTGGATAAAATTTCCAGTGATGACATCGATTTTCTGTCTTTCTCCCTGGATGGCGCCACAAAAAAAACCAATGATGCGATCAGAGGAGAAGGAAGCTTTGACAAGGTCATGGAAGGACTGCGCCACGCCTATAATAAAAAATTTCCCTGTTCAATGATTTATACGGTTTCGGACAAAAACATTCATGAACTGGAACTTATGCCGGAGTTTGTCCGTGATCTTGGCATCAAGCGTTTTTTCATCCAGGTTATTGGTATCCGCGGCGCTTCATCAAAAGCGGATCACCCCCTCCAGGTTTCAAAAAAAGCCTGGCTTGATGTGATTCCAAGAGTGGCTGAAGCGATTGCCGGCAAGGGAATAATTGTAACCTATCCAAAAGTGTTTCTCGGCCGGGATGAATTATTTGAATGCGCCGGCAATGTAGCCCAAAATTTTTTTGTTTTTCCCAATGGCAGAGTCTATCAATGCCCCATCTGTGAAGATTTCCCCCTTCATTCCTATGAAATCAGAGAAAACAGACTCATCACCACCCCAAAAATAAATGAAAAAAATCTGTTTTCTCTTAGGATCCCGGAAGGCTGTGTAATGAATAAAATCATTCAGCCCCAAACTCTTTCCTACGATAAAAACGGCCTGCCTAAATACAGGATCGCCTGCTGCATGCTGAAAGAAGAAATTTTTAAATAAATCAAATTCTTTCGAACCGTCAACGATCAGAATGCAATTCACATCGGTGCAAAAAAAAATACATTGCAAAACCATTGAATAGTCATAAACTCGCGGCGGTAATCCGGGGAATTCTTGACAACCCGGATGTGATTTCTTGACATCTAAGGGCGTTTCATATTATCCAGAGACGAATTTTGCTATCAGCAACAAGAATAAAAGGAAATCCCTATGCCAAAAATAAATATCAGACCGGCGACAGCACTTGACGCTGACTTGATTCTGTTTTTTGTATCTGAACTTGCAAAGGAAGAAAAGGCAGGCCATGAAGTTGAAGCGGGCAGAGATCAATTAGTAAAAAGCATGTTTTCGGATCACTCAACTTGCCATGCAGTTATATGCCAAATAAGTGAAATGCCCATTGGATTTGCCGTTTATTTCTTTAATTATTCTACCTGGCAAGGGAAAAACGGAATTTATATCGAAGACCTTTATATCCTTCCTGAGTACAGAAATAACGGGGCCGGAAAAAGAATATTGAAATATATATGCTCCCTCGCCCTTGAAAAAGGCTGTGGCAGGGTGGAGTGGTCTGTACTAAACTGGAACATTCTTGCCATAGGTTTCTACGCCGCTCTGGGTGCTGAACCTCAAAAAGATTGGGTCCGGTATCGATTATCCGGCAATTCTTTAAACAAAACGGCCCTATTATAAGCCAAAGGATTTTTATGTTTGACATTTTAAAGATTAATAAACTTTTCCAGCTTATGAAGAACAAAAACCTTGATGCTGTTGTCATCGGCCCTTCCAATACCCTTGAATTTCTGACAGGATTTAACCCAGTGGGATGTGAACGATTTCAGGCCCTTTTCATTACCTGTAAAAGACAATATTTTTACATCTGCAACCTGATTTATGCTGAAGACATGAAACGCTGGTTTGAAAAAACTGCTCCTTTTTATGTCTGGAATGATGATCAGGGGTTTCATGAAACCCTGAAAAAAGCAATCGTGGATTTTGACCTTAACAACAAAAGAATGGCTCTCGGAGAAAGCATTCGAGCCGTAGACCTCATCGATATGAAAACCCTTTTTCCATGTGAATTTGTAAATGGAACCGATCTTCTTGAAGAACTCCGCATCATAAAGACGGAACAGGATCTCAATAAAATGAGAATGGCTGCCTGTCTCGCAGATGAGGTTATGGATGACCTGACCCGGTTAATCAAACCCGGCATGATGGAAAAAGAAATCAAGGTCAAAATAGAAGACCTGTTTATTGAAAAAGGGGCCGACGGACTTTCCTTTTCCCCCATTGTTGCCTGCGGCACCAATAATTCCAGACCTCATTATCGAGGAAATTCAGGAGTAATTGCAAACAAAGACGTTCTTCTTCTCGATTTCGGATGCCGCTACCAGGGCTATTGCTCGGATATTTCCAGAACCTTTTTTATCGGCTATATTTCAAAAGAAGAAGAAAGGATTTACACCATTGCGAGAGAAGCACAGGCAGTAGCGGTTCTGGCCGCAAAAGAAGGAGCCCGGTGCTGTGATGTGGACCGTGAGGCCAGAAAATGTATTGAAGGTCATGGCATGGGCCGGTATTTTTTAAACCGGACAGGCCATGGTATCGGTTTTGATGTCCATGAAGCCCCATATATCAGCGGGAACGATACAAGATGCCTTGAAAGAGGCATGGTTTTCAGCATTGAACCTGGCATTTGCGTTCCGGGAAAGGTCGGTATGAGGGTAGAAGATATTGTAGCAATTAATCATCAGGGTGAAACAGAGGTGTTAAATCAATTTACAAGGGAGATTGTCATCATCAAATGACCAGCCAGCTTTAATGGCCGGTCATTTTTTCTTTGATTTTTTCTTCCGGTTTTTTTCCCATTCTTCCTGCTCCATGATCATCTC
Organism: Desulfobacula sp.; assembly: GCA_020048635.1. Lineage (GTDB taxonomy): Bacteria > Desulfobacterota > Desulfobacteria > Desulfobacterales > Desulfobacteraceae > Desulfobacula. The sequence continues at coordinate 9,759 of JAIFMF010000070.1, forward strand.
TTTAATGCTCGCTTCCTCATTGGACAGGGAAACCGTGTAATCATATTCTTTTTTACTGACCGGAATAACTCCAATTTTTTTATTCAAAAATGCCTGGATGGCCTCAAACCGTTCTTTTTCTTCAGTACTGCAAAAGGAAACCGCAATTCCTTTTTTTACCCCCCGACCGGTTCTTCCCACCCTGTGTACATAGTTTTCATCCTTATCTGGCAAATCATAATTAATGACATAATTTACATCTGGGATATCAATCCCCCTGGCACTGACATCTGTGGCAATCAGAATACGGGTCGTCCCTTCTTTGAACCCGTCCATTGCGCTTGTTCTTTCCTTCTGGTCTTTTTCACCATGAAGGGTGACTGACACAATCCCTCCCCGTTCAAGGGCTTTGGCCACGCGTTCGGCCCTGACCCGGGTTCTTACAAAAACAATAATTTTTGCCTCAGGATGGTCTGTAATGAATCGTCGCAAAAAGAAGCGTTTGTCATCCATCTCAACAAACATGATAAAATGGGTCACATTCTTTGAAACCGGATCTTCTGGAGATATCTGGATTCTTATGGCCGATGTTTTCACCTGAGAAAAGGCCAGTTTTTTGATCTCTTTGTTGATGGTGGCAGAAAAGAAAAGCGTCTGGTGTTTTTGAATCAGCATTTTCTTGATCGCCATTATGTCCTTGATAAAGCCGGGGTCCAGCATCCGATCCGCTTCATCAAGAACAAGGGTATCGATATATTTAATATTGATGGCGCCCTGGCTGATCAGATCAAACATGCGTCCGGGAGTTGCGACCAGCATATCGATGCCGTCGGCTAATTTTTTTATTTGCCTGTCCTGTTCCACGCCACCGAAAACAGCAAAGGTTGTTACCTTTGTGTGTCTGGAAAGATCATTCAATACACCGCCGATCTGGGCAGCAAGTTCCCTTGTGGGCACCATGACAATACATTTTATGCCAAATGATTTTTTGGATGTTTTCATCCTGTGAATTCTGTCAATGATGGGAATGGCAAACGCGGCTGTTTTCCCGGTTCCTGTCTGGGCAACGGCAAGAACATCTTCTCCTTTCAGAATGGACGGAATGGCCTTAAACTGGATATCTGTCGGACGTTTAAATCCGAGCTCGGATAAATTTCTCTTTATATCTGATGAGATATGATATGTTTCAAATTTCATAGAACCTTCACGGGTGTTAAATTTTCAGGCTTTAAGATACAGGTGAATCAATAATAATGCAACAAACTTGTATCGCTATCACAATCTTGCGTCGGCCGAAGTGAAACTTTATCTTGACAGTTTCAGGATATCCCTCTATTTTATTCAATTATTTCAGGTGCTGTAGAAGCAGTTAAAAGGGAATCCTGTGAGAATCAGGAACGGACCCGCCGCTGTAACCGGGGATGAAGGTCACAAATACCACTGTTAATATGCTGATAAACGGGAAGGTGTGACTGGTAAAATGATCCGGAAGCCAGAAAACCTGCCTGAATGTTTGATCGTGTTGCTTGCTAGGACAAGCTTCAGATCAATAAAATGCGGATAAAAACGGTTCCCATATCAGACTGGTCTGATATGGGTTTTTTTATTGATACCCGGTCCGGCATATTTGTAACCTTAAATAATCAAGGAATATTCCGTTTCACATGAAACAATATGGATCAAATCATCAACCCACACTTTTTTTTCTCTTTTTAAAAAAAAGTGCTGCAAAAGCTCCAGGCATCATCCTGTAGATTATGGCAACCAATTGAGTATACCGGGTGCCATATCAAAAGGGAGGCCAGGATTTCTGGTGATTCTTTTCTCCCTTTTTCTTGTTTTGATGATCTTTCTTTCTCTTTCTATGGGTTATATCCGGATTCCGTTAACAGATATTCTCAATATCCTCATCACAAAAACAGCAGGAACTCTACCTGGTTTTGGGAATATCAATGAAACCCATCTGGCCGTCATCATGGATGTAAGACTGCCGAGAATATTGTCCTGTGCAGGCGTTGGAGCTGCCCTGGCGCTTTCCGGGGTATTGTTTCAGGGTATCTTGCTCAATCCCCTTGCCGACCCCTATACGCTGGGTGTTTCTGCCGGGGCTGCATTTGGTGCAAGCATTGCAATATTGCTGAATTTAAGCAATGCCTTTGTTTCCGTTCCTATTTTTGCCTTTACCGGCGCCTGTCTTACTCTTTTTATGGTCATTTTTTTATCTTATTCATCTAAAAACCCGATGGCCGGCCTTTCTTCCAATAATCTGATCTTATCCGGCGTTATTGTGGCTGCCATTCTTTCTGCCGGAATCAGTTTTTTAAAATTCATCGCCAATGAGCAGGTATCCGTCATCATTTTTTGGCTCATGGGAAGTTTTGCTTCCAAGACATGGCCCAATGTTGCAACCATCATTATCTTCCTTATTGCAGGATTTTTTATTTCCATGTTTTTTGCAAGGGATCTCAACCTGATCTCTCTTGGTGCAAAATCCGCATCAAGTCTGGGCGTGGATTTAAAAAAAGTCACCTTTATTCTACTTCTTTCAGGTTCTTTTCTTGCTGCTGTTTGCGTATCTATATCGGGCATTATAGGCTTTGTCGGACTTCTTGTGCCCCATATGGTCAGGTTTATCACCGGCCCTGACAATCGAAAGCTGATTCCTCTGTCCATGTTATCCGGTGCTGTTCTGCTCCTTTTTGCCGACACGATAACCCGTGCTGTTCTACCCCAGGAAATTCCCATCGGCGTCCTGACCGCCTTAACCGGCGGCCCTGTTTTCTGCTGGATATTCAAAAAGAACCGGTTCAAATAAGGTAGCCATGAAAATCTCCCTACATAACATATCCTTTTCTTATGATGATAATTCCTCTGATGACGGCATGATTATTAAAAATTTCACCGGCTCTTTCTGTTCCGGCTCTTTTTATTCCGTTATCGGTCCCAACGGGAGCGGTAAAACCACACTTCTCGACCTGATCTCCGGTTTTTTGAAACCCTTATCAGGAGATATTGAAATTGATTCAACACCGATATTGTCATTTTCAAAAAAGAATCTTGCAAAACTTATTTCTATTGTCTCCCAGGACTATGCCGTCAACTTCCCGTTCTGTGTAAAAGATATCATATTGATGGGGCGGCATCCGTATATCCCAAGATTCTCCCCTCCTTCGGCTGAAGATATTCAAAAGGCGGAGAATATGATGGACATCTGTGGCATCAGTCATTTGCAGGACCGAAAAATCAATGAGCTTTCCGGTGGCGAAAGACAACGGTGTGTGTTTGCGAGGGCCTTGTGCCAGGATACTCCCATTCTTCTCCTTGACGAAGCCTTTTCCAATATGGATATCCATCATACCTTGCAGATGCTTCAACTGGTAAAATATTCGGTAAAAGATAATAATAAACTGGTTATCAGTGTGTTCCATGATCTGAACCTTGCTTCAACCTGGTCAGATGCCATTCTCGTCCTGAAAAAAGGTGAGATAAGGGCCTTTGGCAGATCCAGTGATGTCCTGACGGAAGAAACGATTAAAGAGGTTTTCGAAGTGAATTCCATTGTAGAGTATAACGAGCATGTTCATGCAAAGCAGGTGTATTATCCGACACATTAGCCTTAACTACAAAACCTTCTATATATCAGGGATGATTTTCCTCTTCCTCTTCCTTTTTCTTTTTTCCGGGGTATGTCCTGCCCTGACGCTGACCGATGATCACCAGCGCAGAATCGTTTTCGATACGCCCTATAAACGAATTATTTCATTGTATGGCGCTCACACGGAAAACTTATATTCCCTTGGTCTGGAGAATCAGATCGTTGGGGTTTCCTCAAACGACAACTTTCCTTTGAACGCCAGCAGAAAGCAAAAATTTTCATATCATGATGACCCTGAAAAATTTTTGGCCTTTTCACCGGATCTTGTACTCATTCGACCCATGATCGACAATGGATATCCTCAACTAATCCAACGCCTCGAAAAATCAGGCATTATCGTTGTTTCCCTCCAACCTTCCAATATCGAGGAGATGTACGAATATTGGCTGAAACTGGGCATGTTGACCGGCAAAACAGAGCTGGCAGAAAAAATGATCCGGGAATTCAAAGATAAAACAAATCGCATCAGCTCTTTAACCCGGCACATTCATCCAAAAAAGAAGGTCTATTTTGAAGCGATTCATGCCAAAATGAAAACATTTACAACGGGTGCCATGCCCCTCTTTGTTCTTGAAACCGCCGGAGGGGTCAATATTGCCTCAGATGCCGTTTCATCAAGAGATACCAACATTGCTATTTATGGCAAAGAGAAATTACTTTCAAAAGCTTTAGAGATTGATGTATTCCTCGCCCAGAGCGGGATTATGAATTCCGTGAGTATTCAAGAGATAAAAAATGAACCCGGCTTTAACATCATTAAAGCCATAAAAGATAACCAGGTCTATCTGATTGATGAAAATATCATTTCCCGGCCGGTTCCAAGGCTTTATGAAGGAATAGTCACCATTGGAAAAATTCTTTACCCAGATATTTTTATTAAAGAAATTTTAAATAAGGACATGAAATGAAAAAAATCGGCAAACTGTTCGGGGTGGGTGTAGGCCCCGGAGATCCAGAGCTGCTAACCATGAAGGCTGTCCGGGTCATTAAAGCGGCAGACGTAATCTTTACCGCAGCCTCCACAAAAAACACCTACAGCCTTGCCGTTGAAATTGCTTCGCCTTATATTTCACCTGATGTTCCGGTAAACATACTCTCCTTTCCCATGACTAAAGATATTCATACGGCTGAAATTGCCTGGACCGAAAATGCAAGGATGATTGCAGATGTGCTTAAACGAGGACTGAACGCAGTATTCCTGACCCTGGGAGACCCCACAACTTATTCCACCTTCGGGTATATACTCAAAAAAATGAAGTGTATCATGCCGGAGGCGAATATTGAAACCGTTCCCGGTATCACCTCCTTCCATGCCGCCTCTGCCCGCCTGAACCGGATACTTGTCGAAGGAGAGGAATCTTTACTCATAACATCAGGAGCTTTCGGTGGGGACCGGATAAGAAATGTTGATGGCGTAGAAAATATAGCTATCGTCAAAGCGTACAAAAATATAAAAGATATTAACCAGGCGCTAAAGGATACAGACCTTTACAAGAGAAGCGTAGCTGTGACAAACTGCGGCAGAGACAATGAAGAGATTATCAATGATATTGACGAACTTGAAAACAGAGCGCCGGATTACTGGACATTAATCCTCGCCTCAAAATGAAAAACCAGGAATCCATATTACAAGGTGGCTTGACATGTATCCAATAGATGTTATAGGAATCGGTCTTGGTATGAACGATCTGACACCAAAACACCTTGACCTGATCCGGGAATGTGATGTCCTTGTCGGCGGGGAACGCCATCTTGGATTATTTGATGATCTTGGCAAACAGAAAATTGTGATTAAGGGCCATATTGCAAGGGTGGTTGACTCCATAAAAGAAAAAATGGATCACCATAAAATAGTTGTTCTTGCATCTGGTGATCCGCTTTTTTATGGTATTGGCTCCACTCTGATTCAATATTTTGATAAACCTCAATTGAACATCCATTCCAATATATCCTCTGTATCTGCTGCCTTTGCAGCCATCAAAGAGCCCTGGCATGATGCATCAATCATAAGCCTTCATGGCAAAAAAGAGGCTGAAACCATTTCCTTTTCCAGGCTTTCCAATGAAAACAAAATAGCTTTTCTGACCTCACCTGAAATGAATCCCGGGTATATTTCAGAAATGCTTATCAAAGAAGGCATCTATGATTTCAGGCTCTGTGTCCTTGAAAACCTCGGCCTTCAGGATAAAGAAATAATATCATGGTTTGACAATATTGATCTTGTGCGACAGCAGACCTTTCAAGAGCCCAATATCGTTATCCTTTTAAAACGTCATTTACAGAAGAATTCAGTTTCACGGGAAACACATATCGGAATGGAAGACTCCCTGTTTAAACATTCAAAGGGGCTAATCACAAAATCTGAAATCCGGTGCATTACACTGTCAAAATTAAAACTCATCAAAAAGGATCATGTGCTCTGGGATATAGGTTCAGGTTCAGGTTCCGTAGGAATTGAGGCATCTTTTCTGATTCCCTGGGGCCTTGTTTATAC
>JAIFMF010000179.1 GCA_020048635.1 Desulfobacula sp.
GTCAAAGCGGTAAGCGGTGAAGAAGCGCTGAAAATACTCTCCAGTCATCAAATCGATCTGGTTCTGCTGGACGTAATGATGCCCAGGATGTCCGGCTTCGAAGTACTGGAGAAAATACGCGCCGATAAAAAGACAAGGCTTATTCCGGTCGTTATGGTCACGGTGCTCAAAGAGATCGAACACAGGATAAAATCCCTTGAGGCAGGGTGCGATGATTTTATCTCCAAGCCTTTTGACAAGCATGAGCTTTTAGCCAGGGTAAAGTCGCTTCTCAGAATAAAGTCTCTGCATGACGAAGTAGAAGAAGCCCGCGAATTCGGTGAGAGTGTTATCGACAACTTGCGAGAACCGTTAATCGTTCTGGATCAAAACTTAAGGGTGCTCACCGTCAGCCGTTCCTTCTATGATTTCTTTGCTGTAAAACCTGAAGAGACGGTGGGGCAGCTTATCTATGACCTGGGCAACGGGCAATGGGATATCCCCCGGCTCAGAACATTACTTGAAGAGGTTTTATCTCAGAATTCCGTATTCCATGATTTTGAGGTGGAGCATGTGTTTGAAAGTATCGGGTCAAAGATCATGCATCTGAATGCCAGGAGAATCTACCAGGACGTTAACCATTCACAACTGATTCTTTTTGCCATTGAGGATGTAACCGAGCGTGAATTTTATAAACGAAATCTTGAGGTCATTGTTCAAGCGCGGACTACAGAGCTTGTTGCAGCTCGACAGGAGGCTGAAAAAGGAAAGCAGACCGCAGAAGCCGCCCTTTCCGAAATAAAAATATTAAAAAAGCAGTTGGAAGAAGAAAAAGCCTATCTGAAAGAAGAAATCAAACTGGAACATAACCATGAAAATATTATCGGGAAAAGTGATGCACTGAAATATGTGCTCTATAAAGTTGAACAGATTGCCGCCACCAATACCACGGTATTGGTTCTGGGTGAAACCGGAACCGGAAAGGAACTCGTGGCAAGGGCCATTCACCATGGAAGTCCCCGCAAAAACAGGGCATTGGTCAAATTAAATTGTGCGGCATTGCCTGCAACCCTGATTGAAAGCGAATTGTTCGGCCATGAAAAAGGGGCGTTTACAGGGTCGAATTCCAAGCAGCTCGGGCGCTTTGAGATTGCCAACGGAGCCACACTTTTTCTGGATGAAATCGGAGAGCTGCCGCTGGAGTTGCAGGCAAAACTGCTTCGCGTGATCCAGGACGGTGAATTTGAACGATTGGGAAGCTCCCATACCATCAAGGTGGATGCCAGGATCATTGCCGCAACCAATCGAAATCTGGAAGAAGAAGTGAAAAAAGGCCGCTTCCGGGAAGATCTCTTCTACCGGCTGAATGTTTTTCCCATTACCATGCCGCCCCTCAGGGACCGGATAGAAGATGTCCCGCTCCTGGTAGAGTATTATATCAAAAAGATCGCCAAACGGATGGGCAAGAACACGGGAATCGTTTCAAAAATAATGATGGAAACGCTTCAAAACCATCACTGGCCGGGAAATGTCCGGGAGTTGGAAAATGTTCTTGAGCGCGCCGTGATCAATTCATCAGGTCCGAAACTGCGGCTGGTGGATGATTTTGATAAACCCCTGATCAATTTACATAAACCGCAGAAAACAATGGAAGCAAAAACACTGGAAGAAGTGGAGCGCGGCTATATTGTCCATGTGCTGGAGCAGAACCAGTGGAAAGTCAGCGGGGAAAACAGCGCAACAGAGATTCTCGGACTCAACCGCAGCACCCTGCGCGCCCGGATGCGAAAGCTTAATATCCAGAAGCCTTAAAGGGTCACATATGACCATAGGTTATATGTGACCTTCCCTCTCGAATTTTCACCCTGTTCTTTTTCTTTTTTCTAAAACGAATTTCCCCGGTAAATCAAGATGATGGGCCGTATGTGAAAACAAAATCAAGCCATGGCATGAAGCTTGCTCCTGATTCATTATGAATGGATTGTTGCACCGGTAAAGCCCGATAAACGGCCGGGATAGAACTTTCGGAGTCATTTAAACGAAGAGCTATAAATTAAAAAGGTAACCGTCATGATCGTTGTCAGAATCACACTGAATGCACTTGCGGATAAACATCTGGAGGTCACGCAGACCCTTCTTTCGATGATCGAACCCGTGGGCATGGAAAAAGGGTGCAGAAATTACAGTATTTTCTGTAATATCCATGACAAAAACAATTTCTGCCTGCTTGAGGAGTGGGAAACCCGGGAAACTCTGGATCATCATATCCAGTCCCTTCGGTTCGGGGCTCTTCTGGGAATAAAACCCCTTTTACGGGAACCCTTGAGTATCCGGATTTACACAATTTCCCATCCCCAGGGAATGGAAGTCATTGAAGCCATCAGGGCCAAAGGAGCCCTTAATGATGAACATATTGTTAATTTATCCTGAGTTCCCGGCATCCTGTACGAAGATAACGGAACAGGATTGAGACAAAATGGAACAAAAGACCATCTGGGGAATTATTGATCTATGCATTGCCATTAATCAAAAAGCCTTCCAGATATATATAAAACTTTCCAAAGCAGAAGAGATTAAAGAACTGAAGGTTTTCTGGAAGGAAATGGCTGCAGAAGAGAAAATCCAAAAGGGTTTCTGGGATATGGCCAGACAAACCGCCCGGGAATACCGGCTTCCCCACATTTTTGACGACCCTGAGTCCACACGACATGAGCTGGAATCGTTACTCCAGAAAATCAAGGTTCTCCTGAAACGATGGGAAGCGACACAGAGCATGAAAAATGCCCTCATCCTGGCGTACCGGCTGGAGTATTATATGCTGCATCCGACCTTTGAACTGCTGTATCATGCATTAAAGCCGCTGGCCGGAACAGTTGATCCGGCCGATACCTATGACCGGCATATCAAACGTTTTATTGAAATGTTCATCCAGTATGGAGATGTCACCCCGGAGCTGGAGCTGTTGGGTGAAACATTACAGAGCTTATGGCAGAGAAACAAATCTCTGGTTGAAATGGCCATGATTGACGGGTTGACAGGGTTATTAAACCGCAGAGGCTTTCTTATCCTGGCCAATGAATTGTCCTATCTGTCCCAACGGAAAAAAGAGAATATGGGGCTTTTCATGGTTGATATTGATCACTTTAAAAAAATTAACGACACCCATGGACATCCCCAGGGAGATAAGGTGTTAAAGGCAGTTGCACAATCCTTAAAAAAAAATATCCGGAAGTCGGACGTCCTCGGCCGGTTCGGGGGTGAAGAATTTATCATTTTGTTTCCCGATATCCGTGCCGCAGCTTTGCCCCTGATCGCGGAAAAGATCCGGAAAGGGGTTGAAACAAGCCGTCCCGAAGATATCCGGGTCACCATCAGCATCGGGGTCGAGCAAGGAGTGATTCAGGATGACCCTGAAAAAACTCTGTTCTCCTGGATTTCAAAGGCGGATGAACGGTTATACAAGGCCAAATCCGGTGGTAGAAACTGCATTGTAACGGATTCTTAAAAAAAAGGTGTGATTATGACAATGAATATGAAACATGACGAGGATATCAAATCTATTGCTGTTATCGGCAATTACCTGCCCCGGCGATGCGGCATTGCAACCTTTACCAGTGATCTGGTGGAAGGATTGTCGTCTCTGTCACCAGATATCGATTGCTGGACAGTTGCAATGAACGACCGGTTGGAGGGATATTCTTACCCTGAAAAAGTCCGCTTTGAAATCAACCAGAACAAACTAACGGATTACGGTATTGCATCCCAGTTTTTAAATATCAGCGGAGCCGATATCGTCTGCCTCCAGCATGAATTCGGTATTTTCGGAGGAGCTGCGGGCAGCCATCTGCTCAAACTGCTGGGAGAGCTGCACATGCCGGTGGTGACGACCCTGCATACGGTTTTAAAAGATCCTGACCCGGAGTATCGGGAGGTCATGGGCAAATTAAGCGACCTGTCGGACAAACTCGTTATCATGAGCCACAAGGCTGAAGATTTTCTCCACGACATCTATGGTGTTCCCCGTGAGAAAATTGCCTTTGTCCATCACGGCATCCCGGACATGCCCTTTATCGATTCCAGTTTTAACAAAGATAAATTCGAGGTGGAAGGCAAAAAGGTATTGCTCACCTTTGGCCTGCTCTCTCCGGGCAAAGGGGTTGAAACCGTGTTGCAGGCCCTTCCCGCAGTCCTGGAAAAACATCCGGATGTGGTCTATATCATTCTGGGCAGCACCCATCCCCATGTGTTGAAGTCTGAGGGGGAGGCCTATCGGATCATGCTCCAGCAGATGGTTCAGAAACTGGGTATCAGCCGGCAGGTCATTTTTCAAAATAGCTTTGTGGCGTTGCGGGAACTCGGAGAATACCTCGGTATTGCCGATATCTATATCTCCCCCTATCCCCAGGAGGCCCAGATTACCTCCGGGACCCTGGCCTATGCCATGGGAACCGGTAAGGCCATTATTTCAACCCCCTATTGGTATGCCGTTGAAATGCTGGCCGAAGGCCGGGGGAAAATTGTACCCTTCAATCATCCGGGTGCCCTGGCAGAACAGATTAATGCCCTTCTGGACAATGACGGCGAGCGCCATGCCATGCGCAAAAAAGCCTATACCTTTACGCGTGGAGCTGTCTGGAAAGATGTATCCCGGCAGTATCTGGAGATTTTCAGGGAGGTCCGTCAAAACCGTATCCGTCATCCGCGGCCCCGGTATTCCTATGTTGAAGAGATCAAGGCCATCACCCGGTTTGACCTGCCGGAAATCAAACTCGATCATCTCAAGGCCCTGACCGATGATACCGGCATTCTGCAGCATGCCAACCATACCATTCCGGACAGAACCTATGGATACTGTACCGATGATAATGCCCGGGCCCTCCTGGTGGCCATCCTGGGGCAGAAATACCTGCCGACCAACGGATTCGGTCTGGATGCGCTGGCCGGTCATTATCTTGGATTTCTTTTACATGCCTATGATGCGGAAAGCGGTCGGTTTCGTAATTTTATGGATTATTCAAGACAGTGGGTGGAAGAAATCGGGTCGGAAGATGCCCATGGCCGGGCGCTCTGGTGTCTGGGAAAGGCCGTGGCGTATCTGGATAATCCCGGGCAACTGTCAGCGAGTACCATTCTTTTCAAAAAAGCGCTGGGGGTTGTGGAAAATTTTTTCGCCCCACGGGCCGTTGCGTTTACGCTTCTCGGCCTGGATGCCTACCTCTGCAAATTCTCCGGTGACAGTGATGCCAAAAGAATCAGAGATATCCTGGCGGACCGGCTGTTTGTCCAGTTCAAAGATCATGGGACCGAGGGCTGGCCCTGGCTTGAAGATGTTTTGAGCTATGCCAATGCAAAACTGCCCCAGGCCTTGATCGTGTCCGGCAGCCGGATGCAGCGCACCGATCTGATGAATATGGGACTGGGCTGTCTGAAATGGCTCCTGGCCATCCAGACGGACAGTCATCATTTTGTGCCCATCGGCAGCAATGGCTGGTATCAGAAAGGGGGCAAAAGAACCCGGTTCGACCAGCAGCCCATTGAAGCCAAAGCCATGGTGGAGGCCTGCGTAGAAGCTTATACCCTTACACGGGACCGGCAATGGTTTGAAAGTGCTGTCATGTGCTTTAACTGGTTTCTCGGTCACAATGACCTGAATATGCCGCTCTATGACCCCAAGACCGGCGGCTGCCGCGACGGGCTCATGGTGGACGGCATCAATCAGAATGAGGGCGCCGAGTCTACGCTGGCATGGCTCCTGTCATTGATGACATTGCAGAAACTCTATGCCGATGAAGTCTTTAACCAACCCCTGTCCAGACCCCTGGATTTAAAATAAAGGAGATATGATGCGTATTGCCATGCTGTCACCCATTGCCTGGCGGACACCGCCGCTGCACTATGGCCCCTGGGAAAAAGTGGCCTCCCTGTTAACGGAAGCCCTGGTCGAGCGGGGCCATGATGTCACCCTGTTCGCCACAAAGGATTCACTGACCCATGCCCATCTGCAGGCCGTATGCGCCAGGGGATATGAAGAAGATCCCGACATCATTCCAAAAGTGTTTGAATGTCTTCATATTTCCGAATTATTTGATCATGCAGAAGAATTCGACATGATTCACAATCATTTTGATTTTCTGCCCCTGTCTTATACCGGGCACACCCGCACCCCGGTGGTGACCACCATACACGGGTTTTCATCGCCTAAAATCCTGCCGGTGTTTAGAAAATACAACAAGAAAACCTTTTATGTGTCCATCAGCAATGCCGACCGTGACCCGGATCTGGACTATATTCAAACCATCCATCACGGGATTGACCTGGACGAATTTGATTTTCAGCCCGATCCTGAAGATTATCTGCTGTTTCTGGGCCGGTTTCACCCGGATAAGGGTCCCAAAGAGGCCATTGAGATTGCCCGTGGCTCAGGCAGAAAACTGGTCATGGCCGGCATCATCCAGGATGCGGCCTATTTTAATGAGCATATCAAACCTTTTATCGACGGCGACCAGGTGACGTATCTGGGGAGCGTCGGACCGGAAAAAAGAAATGAACTCCTGGGAAAGGCCTATGCAATGCTGCATCCCATCAATTTTGACGAACCCTTCGGCCTGTCCATCATCGAATCCATGGCCTGCGGCACGCCTGTGATTGCCAATAACCGGGGCAGCATGCCCGAATTGATCCGGGACCATGAGAACGGTTTCCTGGTTTCCGGCACAAAAGAGGCCATCCTTGCGGTCGAACAGGTCAGGGACATTGACCGGGCCGTTTGTCGGCAAACCGTTGCCGACCATTTCACCATTGATTGCATGGTTGAAAACTATATCCGCGTTTATGAACAGATACTTGAATTGACAAAGCGTGAAGATCATCGGCCATGGGGATATTATCAGATCCTTTCCAATGAGGACTCGTTTAAGAATAAAAAAATAGTGGTTTATCCGGGAAAACGCCTGAGCCTTCAGCGCCACCAGCACAGGGACGAGCACTGGTTTGTGGTCAGCGGGAAAGCCCTGTGGACCCTCAATGGGGTGGAAGAAAGGCTTGTGGCCGGACAGTCGGTGGATATTCCCCGCAAATCCGTTCACCGGATTCAAAACGATGGGCTGGAAAACCTTGTATTTACAGAGGTTCAGACCGGCGATTATTTTGGTGAAGATGATATTGAACGGCTGGGAGATGATTTTGGAAGAAGTTAATATACAGGAGGTTTCATCATGGTCAACCCTGATAATTTAGTCACACGTTATGCAAAAAATCCCATCCTGACCCGGGAGGATGTCCCCTATCCGGTCACAACGGTTCATAATGCCGGTGTGGTCAAAACCAACGGTCGGTATATCATGCTGTTCAGATCACATCTTCACAACGGGCGCTCCATCATCGGAAAAGCAGAGAGCAGGGACGGGTTTTCATTTACAGTTGACCCCGAACCTTTTTTAATCCCTGCAACCGAGGGTGTTTTTGCCGAATATGAAGCATTCGGCGTGGAGGATCTGCGGATCAATCCGGTGGGAGATGAATTTTTTCTCACCTACAGCGCCTATTCCCGCCACGGGGCCCGTATTGCCCTGGCCCGGACCATGGATTTTAAAACCGTTGAACGGGTTGCCCTGATCACCCAGGCGGATTTTCGCAATGTGGTCATCTTTCCTGAAAAAATAAACGGTCGGTATGTGCGCCTGGACCGCCCGCATTCGGAAATATCCCCCTGGTCCATCTGGATTTCCTATTCCCCTGATCTGGTTCACTGGGGGGATTCAAAAGTCATTATCAAACCCCTGCCTTACCACTGGGATGAGATGAAAATCGGGCCTGGCGCAGCCCCCTTTAAAACCGATCAAGGCTGGCTGAATATCTATCATGGTGTTTTTAAGACCATGTCCGGAACCGTATACCGGCTCGGTGTTGCCCTGCATGCCCTGGATGATCCGGCAATCATCATCGGCGTTTCCGATGACTGGATTCTTCAGCCGGAAGACCCCTGGGAAAGGGTCGGCTATGTCCCCAATGTGGTGTTTACCTGTGGTGCGGTTCCGGAAAACGACGGTACGGTGAAAATTTACTGGGGAGGAGCGGATACGGTCATGTGCGCCGGTACGGCAAAAATTGACGACCTGGTATCGCTTTGCCTCACATCTCCCCGGCCGCCCCTGTAAGCCCCATGTAAATTATGATAAGGGAAATCACAAATGAACCTTCAGGATGAAAAATACCGGAAATACGCCCTGGTCAGGGAAATGCTGGACGTTAAACAGGTGCTGGCGGCCATGGAGCCCTTGCAGATTTTTGAGTTCACCAAACATATCCGGCATCAGAAAGTATTATTAACCGGAGAAGGCTCTTCAAGGATTTTTCCGGCCAAAAAAGTGATTTGCGACGCCCTGCACCATGATTATAAAGAAATGATCATCACGGAGGGCGCAAGACAGGCTGCAGAATATGATCTTGAGGATTATACGGTTTTTATTGCGTCCAATTCAGGCAGAACAAAAGAAAGTCTGAAACTGATGGAAACCTTAAAACAGAAACATCATCACCATATGATTGCCGTGGTGGCCCATAAGGATACGGAGATCATGAATAAAGCCGATGATGCCTATCTCATGAAAAGCGGCCATGAAGAGGCGGTGGCGGCCACCAAAACCGTGATGGAGCAGGCGTTGTTTTACGATATCCTGTTTCGAAAATCCAATCATCAGCCCCTTCCCGATTTAAACCGGTTGGGAGGCTTTATCGAACAGGTGTTAAACAGCGACATCCCTGAAAAAATAATGGGTCAACTGGTGTTGGCCCCCATGATCTATTTTTCCGGCAGAAATAACGGGGTTGCCGAAGAACTGAGCCTGAAAACCAACGAAATTACAGGCAAAAAATCAGACTTCCTGGAAGGAACCTATGCAGTTCACGGCATTGAAGAGGTCATGAAAAAAGATGAAATCATCATCATCATCGATCCTTTCCCAGAGGAAGCCCCCAAAATTCAGAAGACGTTAGTCGAAGGGATCGGTATGACGGTCATTGCCATATCCAGCCGCAACACCTCTTTTCCGACGCTGCTGATACCGGATGACACAGAATTCAATCCCTATCTGCAATTGGCCATGGGCTGGAATGTGTTGATCGAGATCGCCCTGACACTCAACATGGATCTCGACCATCCCAAAAGGGCCAGGAAAATCGGCAATGAATTTGAAAAGGGAATTTAATTTTAAGGAAATCGCCGTCATTGTGGCCCATCCGGATGATGAAACCTTATGGGCCGGGGGGATGATATTGATGAATCCTCAGTGCAACTGGACCATCATCTGTCTTTGCCGGGGAAAGGATACGGATCGGGCGCCGAAATTTTCAGAGGCGCTAACCCTTTATGGCGCAACCGGGGCCATGGGAAACCTTGACGACGGCCCGGAGCAGAGTCCGATTCCCCAAAAGGAAATGGAAACTGCCATTCGGTCTTTATTGCCCCCCCGTCACTATGATCTGATGGTGACCCACAGTCCTGCCGGTGAATACACCCGTCATAAAAGACATGAAGAGACGGGCAGGGCAATGTCTTTTTTATGGGAGCAGAAAATAATAGATTCAGGTGAATTATGGTTTTTTGCCTATGACGATTATAACAAAACGGTTTATCCGGAAGCCGTTCGGCATGCCGACAGGGTCATTGAACTCCCTGAAGACATCTGGCTTAAAAAGTACGCCATGATAACCCGGACCTACGGGTTTTCAAAAGACAGTTTTGAGGCAATGACAACACCGGCAACAGAGTCGTTCTGGTGCTTTAATAATGGAGAAAAAACGAATCATGAAAGTAATGCTGTTATATGATTATCCTGCTTCTCCCGGTGGGTTGGCCACCCAGGGGGAATTGTTATACAGGGGGTTAAAGGAAATGGGGGTGGATGCCCATCCGGTAAATTATGAATCGGCCCAGGAAAAAGAATGGTACTACAGATGGTTTAAACCGGATGTGGTGCTCGGGGTCGGATATTGGGGCCATACCCCGGATCTGATTCTTCATCCCCAGCAGTTTGGTGTTCAGCCGGTTCCCTGGCTGGTGGCCGATGGGTATATTTCAAATTACCGCGAAATATTAAACCGCCTGCCGCTTATTCTGGTCACCTCCAACTGGGTGAAAGATGTCTATATCCGGGACGGCATCAAGGGGGACAATATTGAGGTGCTGCCGGTGGGCTGCGATACCGATGCGTTTCACCCCATGGACAAGACAGATCCCAAGGTAGTCGCAGTAAGGCAATCCCTGGGGATTGGTCCCGATGACATGATGATTTTAACCGTTGGCGGAGATGCGGCATCCAAGGGAGCCCTGGAAGTGATGCAGGCCCTGGCCATCAATAATCCCAAGGCACCTCCCTGGAAATACGTCTGCAAGGTCTGGCCCCAGGACAGAACCGAAGTGCAGAATGAATCTGATCATAAACTATCCAATCAGCTCGGGATCAGCCAGAACATCATCAATGTGATGAACCGGTTATCCAGAAATTTCATGCCCTATTTAATAAACGCCTGCGATATTTATGCAGCCCCTTCGCGGCTGGAAGGGTTTGGAATGCCCCAGGTTGAGGCCGGGGCCTGTGAAAAACCGGTGATCGGCATAAAGGCCATGGGCATGCTGGATACCCTGGTCCATGGGGAGACCGCTCTTTTGGCTGAAGTCGCCCAGGAAATTCTTTTAAAGGAAACCATGGTGTTCAACGAAGCCGGGTCAACGGAAAGACGGCGGATCGTTTTCCCCAGTCCCCGGACGGTGGATTACCGGGCCAGTGTTCATGATATTGCCAATTATTTAATGGATTTAATGGAAAGCCCGGACCTGCGCCGTAAATTGGGCGAAGCCGCCAGAAAAAGAGTGGTTGAGCAGTTTGATTATAAGATCGTTGCCAAACGGTTTGTAGACATCATTTCCACACGACTGGGGATATCCTGATGGAACATAGCATGGACACCCTCATCAAAAAAGCGAAACAGGCGGCGCTGGAGGTGCTGTTGCACAACAGCAAAGGCCCGTTTTTCAATCTTCCCAGGACCGCAGGGTGGGGATATCCCGAACCCTATACCCGGGATTTGATGATTGCAAGTCTTGGGATTCTGGTCACGGGAAATGAAACTCTGATCCATTCTTTAAGAACCGTTTTTCAGACCCTGGCAACGCATCAGACGCAGCTCGGGCATATCCCCTCCATTGTCCATGATCCCGAAGAATGCGGCGCCAGTGATACGACCCCTTTGTTTCTCATGGCCATACAGATATTCCGTGAAGTGACGGGGGAGGCTGATTTTTTAAAGGAAACGGTAAAAAAAGCCCTGACCTGGATGGCGTACCAGTCTCCATCCAACCGGGTTCTGGTGGCGCAACTGCCCACCAGCGACTGGCGGGATGAACAGTGGGTGCTGGGGTACGGGCTTTTTGTCAACACCGTCGTATATACATACTTGAAATTATCCGGTCTGGATGAAGCTGCCGGTTTATTAAAAAAAAAGATGACCACCCGTCTTTCCATCAAAGAAGAGGGCGATAAACACTATATGGAAGGCGGGTTAAAAATACCCTTTAAACCCCATTATGCCCTCTGGGCCTATAAAATCTACAACAGCGAACGCTTCGATCTTCTGGGGAACAGTCTGGCCATTCTTTCGGGAATTGCCTCGCCGTCCAGATCCTTACATATGATCACCTGGATCGAGGAAGAATGCCAGAAACTAAAGAATAACGGAGATCTGGCCATTGATCTCCCCCCCAATTTTTTCCCTTTTATCCATCCGGGAGATGATGACTGGCGGCATCGGTATGCAAAATTCAACCTTCCCGGGGATTACCACAATGGCGGGGTCTGGCCTTTTGTCTGCGGATTTTATATTGCCGCCTTAACGGCAGCAGGCAGACACAAACTCGCCGAAAAAAAGTTTGAAGCCTTTACAAAATTGGTACAGCCGGCCCGTATCGCCAAAGTGGAATTCGGTTTCAATGAGTGGTTTAACGCCCAGGACGGCAAACCCAAAGGGCAGGATTGGCAGACATGGTCTGCGGCCATGTATTTATATGCGGCCGAGTGTATTCAACAAAAGCAGACCCCGTTTTTTGATACCATAAGAGCCGGAGCCGACGGGAGATAAGATGGATCATCCAATTTTCCTTGCCGCTGATGTTGGCGCGACCAAAACAAATATAGGCCTTTACACATTTTCCGGGCGTTTGGCTTCATATTCACCCCCGGTTCAATTCAGAACGGCTGATTTTTCAAGCATTGAAGCGCTGGCGACAAAATTTCTATCCGGCCGGAAGGTAGAGGTGAGCTTTTGCGTTTTTGGGGTTCCAGGCCCTGTTGATAACGGCAGGGCTAGGATAACCAACCTGCCATGGGTGATGGATGAAAGGGAAATACAGTGCGGGCTAACTGTAGCGACGGTCAGGCTCGTCAATGATCTTGAGGCCACGGCTTATGCGCTGACCGAACTTAACGCCAACGATTTTTTGACACTGAGTGCTGCAAAAACAGAGGGTAACGGAAACAAGGCGATCATTGCGCCGGGATCAGGCCTGGGGGAATCCTTTTTAACATGGGACAAGGCATCCTCCGCCTATACCTCTTTTGCCTCTGAGGGCGGACATGGCGATTTTGCCCCCAATAGTGAGATTGAGTGTGCTCTGTATCAGTATTTACAAAAAAAATACGGTCACGTCAGTTACGAAAGCGTCTGTTCAGGACAGGGCATCTATAATATTTATCAATTTCTCAAAGACCAGCAATACGAAAAAGAGCCGGCCTGGTTGACGAAAGAATTCAATTCAGCCGGAAAGGACCCGGTTCCGTTGATCATTGAGACAGCCCTTAATACAGAAAGGCCATGCCCGATATGTGTAAAAGCCATCACGCTTTTTACGGCTGTTTTGGGGGCGGAAGCCGGAAACCTCGGCTTGAGGATATTGGCCAGGGGAGGCGTCTATCTGGCAGGCGGGCTCCCTCAAAGAGTATTGCCTTTTTTGAAAGAAAAAGCATTTCTGCAGGCTTTCCGTCAAAAGGGGCGAATGAGCCCTCTGATGAAAGAAATGCCACTGTATGTGATTACAAATCCGGAGGCCGGACTTATTGGGGCTGCCCGGTATGGCGTTGTTCACTTTATATGAATGGGTTCGGATTAAAAATGAAAACACTAAAGGAGAAAAAAAATGAAAACAGCTATCGGTGAAAAAGCGTATACGTCTGGATATAATGCATATCCGCCGGGATATTATGGCAGGAAAATGATGAGTGCCTCAGATTGGGCAGGATCGCAAATCGAAAAATGGCAAAAAGAAGAAGCAGAAAGAAAAAATCTTAATGATTTTTCACAAAAAAACTGCATTTGTTTATCTCGCGGGATAGGGGTTGGCGCGCTGGAAGTGGCTGAATTTTTATCGGAAAGGACAGGATATCGTGTGATTGATAGAGAAATAATGGAATATATGGCAAAGGATTCTACTTTGACTGAAAAGATCATTGATTTTTATGATGAACGGGTTCCGGGAAAGATGAGAGAGTTGCTTGTAGCGCTCTCCATTAAAAAGAAAAGCTACGAAAACGAATATATCCAGCAACTGGCAAAAACGGTTACCGCACTGGCCCATACTGACCCGACAATATTTGTGGGCCGGGGAACCCACTTGATCCTGCCCCGCCATACGATTTTGTCGGTGCACTTGATATGCAGCAGGAAGCGCCGGATTGAGAGACTGTCAAATATGTTGGGTGTTGACAAAGGCGAAGCTGAGAAAAGATTAAACGCCATTGATGATGAGCGTCATGAATTTTTTAAAACGGTTTATCTCAGGGAAAAAGTCTCTGCTGATGAATTTGATCTGGTCATTAATATGGATTTCATTAACTCTGGATACCAGGTGGCTCAAATCATTGCGTGTGCGTTTGAACAAAAATTTCAAATAAACTTTAAAACCAATTGATATCGACAGGTTTTTTAAAACACCCATCATGAACTTGAAATTAGCATTGTTACGTCATGGAGAAAGTAAATGGAACAATGAAAACCGTTTTACAGGGTGGGCCGATATTGACTTGACGGAAAAAGGGATTGAAGACGCCAAAAATGCAGGAAAGCTTTTTAAAAAAGAAGGGCTTACCTTTGATGTGGTTTACACTTCGATGTTAAAAAGGGCCATTCATACCCTTTGGAATGTTTTAGATGAAATGGACCTTGCCTGGGTCCCGGTATATCGTTCATGGAGGCTGAACGAAAAAAGTTATGGAGATCTTCAAGGATTGAATAAAGCCGAAACAGCCCGGAAATATGGTGACGATCAAGTATTGCGGTGGCGCCGAAGTTTTGATGTTCGCCCCCCTGAATTGGATATAACTGACGAAAGGCATCCGGTTAATGAATTAAAATATAGTACGATAGAAAAATCGTTATTGCCTGCCACTGAATCTTTAAAAGATACGGTTGAGCGGTTTTTACCGTATTGGAACGAAACGATTAAACCATCCATACGCAACCCGCAAAAAGTTTTAATTGTAGCCCATGGAAACAGTTTAAGGGCTTTGGTAAAATGTCTCGATCATATTTCAGACAAAGACATCATTACACTGAATATTCCAACCGGGATCCCGTTGATATATGAGCTGGACAGGGAACTGAGGTCTGTCAGGCATTACTATCTGGGGGATTCTAAATGCGAAGGAGAGAGAATATGAATACAAATATAGTCATTGTCGGTGGCGGTCCTGCTGGAGTTATCGCTGCACTGACAGCAAAAAGTGTTCACCCTGAAAAATCAATTTTAATGGTAAAAGAAATAGGAGAAGGCGTTATCCCCTGTGCAATCCCCTATATGATCCACACACTGAATGACCCCAAGGAAAATGCAATGGGAAACCTTCCTCTCGAAAAAGCCGGTGTAGAGGTCCTGGTGGACAAGGCAACCGGTCTGGATGTTCAGGGGAAAGTGCTTTCTCTTAAATCAGGACAGACCATTACATTTGAAAAACTAATCCTGGCAACCGGATCTCTGCCTGCGGCGCTTCCTATTCCAGGCATTCACAAGCAGGGGGTTTTCGGGATCGAAAAAAGCCTTTCCTACAACAGTGGCATCAGGGAAAAGGCGAAAAAGGCCAAACATATTGTGATTATTGGCGGCGGCTTTATTGGTGCGGAATTTGCAGATGAAATCGCCAGGGGATCCGATTCAAAGGTGCATATCATCGAAATCATGCCCAAACTGTTAACCACTGCCTTTGATGATGAGTTCTGTGATGCCGCTGAAAAGGAATTGATCCGGCTCGGGGTTTGTGTCCACACACAGAGAAAAGTCGTCTCGATTAACGGGGATGACAAGATTGAATCCGTGAGTCTGGATAATGGAGAACACTTATCCGCAGATATGGTTCTCATCGGCATCGGCGGCAAACCCAATGTGGACCTGGCAAGACAGGCCGGCCTTTCCATTACGGAAGGGGGCTCCATCTGGGTGGATTCGTACATGCGAACAAAAAACAAGAATATTTTTGCCATTGGAGACTGTGCTTTGAAAAGGGATTTTTTCACCCGGCTGGAAGTCCCTGTATGGCTGGCATCCACAGCTACAGCCGAAGCCAGAATTGCTGGAACCAATTTGTATGGTGTCCGGGTATTACGTCAAATTCAGGGAACGATCTCTGCGTTTTCAACCCGGATCGGCAACCTTTCCCTGGCCAGTGCCGGCATGATCAGCCAGGCCTGCCAAAGGGAAGAGGTCAGTATTGTTACGGGGCAGGCAACCGCTCCGGACAGGCACCCTGGAGTTCTGCCAGGAGCCACCCCCCTTACGGTAAAACTCATTTTTGCAAAACGGGCCGGAACATTGCTTG
>JAIFMF010000014.1 GCA_020048635.1 Desulfobacula sp.
TCTCTTTCCCGGCCGCCCGCAACCGCCACTTCCAGAATTCCCGGAATGGCTTCAATATCATCCTTGAGGTCGTCGGCAATCTCCTTCAGCCTGCCGAGTCCGGCGTTGCCGGCAAGAGAATAGATGACAATGGGCATTTCGGAAATATTGACTTCAAATACGGAAGGATCATTTTCAAGGTCCCGGGGCAGATCGTTTTTGGCCTCATCCACCTTATCCTTGACCTTGGTCAGCACTTCATTGATATCGGTCCCGGGCAGAAATTCCACATTGATCTGGGACAACCCCTGGGAACTGACGGAGCTGATATTCTTGACCTTGTCCAGGCCCTTGAGTTTTTTTTCAATTTTAATGGTGATTCCGGTTTCAATATCCGTAGCTGAAACCCCCCGGTATTCGGTTCGCACAAAGACATAGGGAATGGTAATGTCCGGTTCGCTTTCCCTGGGCAGGACCATATAGGCATAAATACCGATGATGGCAATAATGACGGACATCACAAAAACGCTGGTCCTGTTCTTGACGGAAAAATCAGAGATGATCATTGGGTGATTTCCTCCATGTCCCGGATGGTTTTGGTGACATTCACCTTTTCCTTGTCTTCGATGATGCGATGACCCACCACCACGACATGTTCACCGGGCTCAAGGCCTTGTTTGATTTCGGTTTTCCATCCGTCCAGAAATCCGGTTTCCACGGGTTTGAAATGTGCAATGCCTTCTTTTTCAACATAAACGCCGGTTGTTTTTCCCACTGTCACAAGGGAATAAATGGGAACAGCAAGCCCCTGAGCCACCTGATGTTTGACCACATTCACCCGGACAAACATATCCGGCAGGATTTCCCCGTTGGGATTGTCCACCTTGATTTCCAGGTTATACAGACGGGCCATGGAATCACTGGTTTTATAAAGATAGTGGGATTCCCCGGTACATGTTTTTCCGGCCAGGGCATCAATGGTCATATCAAAGGATTTGATTTTTCGGACGGCATCCACATCGGATTCCGGGATACCGACCACGACTTTGAGTTTGTCGATCTGGAGGATATGGGCCACCGGGTCTCCGACAGCCAGAAAACTGCCGTTTTCAACATGAACCCGGTCCACAATGCCTTCCATAGGCGAGAGGACAGTGCAGCGACTGAGACTCAGTTTGGTGTTTTCCATCTCGGCCTTGCTGGTTTTGAGCCGGGCAACGGCTTCGTCAAACTGGGACTGGGTGGCAAAATTATTTTTAAGAAGGCTGCTCAGCCGGGCTTCCATGGCCTGAGCGGTTTCATAGGCAGCCAGGGCCGCATTATAGGCATTCCGGTAATCGCTGTCATCGATCACGGCCAGGATATCTCCCTTTTTCACCCGCCTTCCTTCCATGGCCCGTTTGTCGATTATCTTTCCCCTGATCTCAGAGACCACCTGAAGGGAAATCCAGGGCTTTACAACACCGGGAAGACTGATTTTTTCCATGATCAGGGAAGGCTCAATGGCCATGGTGACAACATTGGTCAATGCCTTTTCAGCCATATTCCCCTTGGATTGATTTTCAGCAAGGGCGTCTTTTTTTTCTGAAATTTTTTGGCCTAGCGGGAGCACGATCAAAACGACAATCAACATCAGTGCCAGAAGGGGAATCATTTTCCAGAGGAGCCGGAGAAATTTATTTCCGGATTTTTTAGTGTCATTTAGCTTAATTTCCATAAACATGTCCTTTGATGATTGATTTTTTTATGTTTCAATCTTCGTCAATCTGATTTAATCGGTACTATTTTTTAATGAGTTTACCTACCGGTAGGTAAACTATATCCTCGACCAAGTCCTGTCAACCCAAAATTGTATATCCATATAAACCTTTTTTGAATCTACAGAGATTTTGTTCTGATTTGTTAAAATTTGTGATATGTTTTAAAAAGCGCCCAAATGCCCCCATTGGATGAAGAAAGGTAATTGAAAAATGAAAAATCTGGATGTCCATAATTTTGATACCTTTTGGCATAAGATTTCTGAAAAAGAACAAGTATCTATTATTAAAGCATCCCCCGATCTGGGACCTGATATAGCCATACAGGCCGTTCTCAAAGGAATTGAGTCCACTCATTCTGCCGTTCGGAACCAAGCCCGTGAAACCCTTAAAATTATTCAAACAGGGATTCTCGCCCGGCTAAAAGATTCAGTTGATAAAAATCAACGGCTCAGCGCCGTGAAAGATACAGCCCGGGTTTGTAGCAGGCTTTTCTCCCGGATCAAGCCGGGAATCTCCTTTGAAGAACAGCTTTTCATCTTTAAAACCCTTCTCGTGTTTGAGGGTAAAGGCGCACATTTTGCCTTTAAAGCCCTTTATATGAGAAGGATCAGTATTACGTCCACAGAAAAAATCATCTTGAATATTCCGGATTCACAGCGACTGGATGTCATCCAGGAATACCTGAAAGCGTCTCCGGAACTCCGGCTGAAATTCGGTGTCGCTTTTAAACAGATGGTCCAGTCCATCAAACAAAAGGATGCGGTCGTAAACTTCTATGCCAGGCTGTTTGATGCGGAAGAAGATGTAGATCCGTTCTTATACAACCTCCACCCGGATTTAATAGATCCAGAAAATATCATATCCGGATTTGTCCGGTCCGAATCTCCCGAGATCAGGGCAAAGGGGCTGAAGGCCCTTGCCATGTCGACATATAAAATTCTTCCAGACCTTCTTGTGGAAATACTCACAACAGAAACCGATTTTAAAGTCAGACAGACCCTCTATAAAATAATAGAAAACTCTGCATTGGGAACTTATCCTGAAATTTTTCACCCCATACTGGCGCTCCTTGAAAAGACGGATGCCGAAGAAGCCTTTCATGCCTTTAAAGCCCTTATTGTTTCAGGAAAGCTGCCTTTGATTGAGGTTCTTGAAATCATTCGGAAAAAGCATCCTCATCTGATGAGTCATATCTATAAGGAAATTTCAAATCTATCCAAAATCGCATTTTTCTTTATCCAGGATATGGCCCTGAACCGATCCGCCTATGCCGGAGCAAATATTGAAATCAATCTGGCAGCGGTTTTCGGGATTATCAAAAAAAGACCTGAACGGGTTGTGGGAATGCTGTTAAACCATATCAGCCAATCCGGTGATGAGATTAATAAAGGGATTGAAGTCTTTATTAAAAAAACAAAACAGCTCCTGGCCATGGAAGGAAAGGATTTTAAAGAACCATTCCATATCATTCTTCAGAAAGTGGAAAAGATTGATCCGGTTCAGTCCGAAAGAATTCTTAAGTCCTATTTTTCATCTTCAGTCCTGGTAAAACAAATTAAGACCCTGAAAAAAGATAAAATAAATGAGGCTATTGATTTCAACGGCGAACCCCTTATCAATACAGACCTGTCATCTCTGATCTGTCTTCATCAGGATGTCAATTTTTCCAATTCCATTATCAAAGATTCCAGCTTTTCCAATTCATTTTTTTCCAATGCATTTTTTAAAAAAAGCATCCTGTATCAGGTAGACCTTAAGAACGCCGTCTTCAACAATATCTCCTTTGATGGTGCCGTTTTTATTAAAGTAAATGCAAAAGCTGCCGTTTTCAAAGACTGCAGCTTTAAGGGGATCTCTATTCACGACAGCAATTTTGACGAAGCGGTGATGAATGGTTCTTTTTTCATCGATTCCACCTTATCCAAAAGTTCATTCGAGAAGACAGACCTGTCCTGCTCCTCCTTTGCCTATTCCGCCATCAGGGGAATATCTTTTGTTCATTCAAATCTGGATCAGGCTGATTTTACAGGGATTCAGGCCCAGTTTTGCCGTTTCCCAACCCATGTCAGAGTTGCTATGTTAAAAGAGGATCTTGATCTGAATGTCAGGAAACATCAATTGAAGCCGGAGGATATGCCGGAATTTGATGCCAACCTCCTTTCAAAACTCAATATGTTGATCTTTGGCGAGTTCTTCCATTATGGTGAAATGAAATTTTTCCGGCAGAACAGGTATAGCCTGATTACGGCGTTTGATATATTCAAACCCAAACAGGCAGACCTTTTCCAGATCATTCCCTATCTCCTCCATGAAAATTTTGCTTTGCCGGGAATCAAAAACGAGTTTGATAAAAAAACCCCTCATGGAATTCATGATTATCATCCCGACCCTGAAACTCTTGAGGTCATTTCCAAATACGCCCGGGGGAAAAAATATGTCCTTGAACCGCTCCAGGAAGCAGCCATCGAAGGGCTGTTTACCATGGGAAGTATCGGGTCTGTTGCCCAGGCCGATGCTTCTGATATTGATTACTGGGTATGTATCTTTGAAAAGCGTTTCAGTAACAGTGAACTTGCACTCCTGAAAAAAAAGCTTCATACCGTTGAGGACTATGCCTGGGAGGAATTCCATATTCAGGTGACATTTTTTCTAGTGGATATTTTTAAAGCCGCGAACAATGATTTTGGCGGGTCTACCATTGAAAGTTCAGGATCGGCACAGGCCATGCTGCTAAAGGAAGAATTTTATCGTACCATGATTCATGTGGCAGGAAAGCTTCCGCTGTGGTCTGTTCTGCCCACGGCATTCAGCAGGAACTATTACAATTCCATCCTGAATATGGTCTCGGCCCTGCCTGATTTTTTCCGGTATATTGATCTTGGCGATATCCACGCCATTCCAACGGGTGAATTTTTCGGCGCATCCATCTGGCAGATGTTCAAAAGTCTGAAAAACCCGTTTAAATCAATGTTGAAAATGGCTTTACTGGAAAAGTATGTCCATGAAAACGGCCAAAAGCCATTATTATGCAATATTTATAAGGATGAATGGATGAATTCCGGTGTCAATCTTAAACTCACTCAAAATGATGCCTATTATATCCTTGTCGATAATCTTCTGAACTATTTTCAAGCAGCCGGAGATAAAGAGTCTGTCTCTCTTCTTCTGACCTGTTTTTTTCTTAAACTCGGGATTTCAAAATCAGGCGATCTGGATAGTACAGTTTTCGGACTTCGAAAAATACTTCTGGAATACTGCCTGACAAAATGGGGCTGGTCCAGGGAGAAAATGTTCAGGATCGGAGATTATAAGTCATGGCCTTATAAAAACAGTGTTGAGCTCTCAAATATTCTTCAAGCCTATATGATTAAAAAACATAAAGCCTTGAACAAGATTTTTGAAACTATGACGGATGCTGAAGCCCTGATTTCTGCTGAGGACAGAACGGTTCTGGAGAGGAAGGTCTATTCTGAATTATCGAGGCAACCGGATAAAATTTCAAAAATGCTGCTTGTTTCTAAAAATGATCTGTTTTTCACCGGTCTCCATTTGAAATATACCCGGACAAATGAGGGGGAAATCACATGGAAGTTGATCAACAAAAACAGCAAAGCGGCTGATGGTTCAGAAACGCTGATCACGGCCAAAACCATTGAGGAAATCGGTGTGTGGTTGATTGTCAATAAAATTTACAATGACGCCTTTCTGGTCAATTTGATTCCCAACCCGTCCCCCGTCACCATAGGTGACATCCGCAAACTGTTCAAAACCCTGTATGATTATTTCGGGCCCCTGATCAATAAACCGGTCGGCTTTGACCATTTATTGAAAAAGGAAGCGCTTGTCGGCCTTTTTGTATCTGCCAATTTTTATACCTCACGACAGCAGCGCGAAATCCTTTATTATACGATGATCTACATGAACGCCTGGGGAGAGATGTTTTTAAAATCCTTCAACCTGGAAAAAGGATTGCTGGAAATCGAAGCCTTCAGGAACATCATTCAAGAGCGATTGTATCCGGCAACATTGCCGGAGGGTTCTATTTGCTATTTCCGAGGTCTGGCAAAGGAATTCTAAAGTATTCCCAGTTTTTTCAGATCAAGCTGCAGATCAAGCTCATTAAAAACCTTACCCCCCCTCCATTTTCCATTAAATTCAAGTGTCGGAACCACCCAGTCATCCCCTCCGTTGACGTCAATGACTTTTTGAATAATATCATCGGGTTGTTCTTCTATTTCAATGTAGTTGAACGGGATATGGTTCTTCTTAAAGTATTCAACAGCTTTCGCACAATGTGGGCACCATTTGGCAGCATAGACGTTCAGCATAATCTCCTCCTTTGTTTTTTAATTTTCTTCATCATAGCCGGATATCCGATCAGCATCAATGCTTTTGTTGGAATAATCCGATATCAAAAAAAATGACTGCTTGACAGTTAGCGGCATATCTCTATAATTTATCCATCAAATAGAGACTTTCCATCAAACCCGGTTTTATGCGCGAAAGCATGCTTTTTTGACTTAAGGGGGAGAAAAATGAACCCATCCGCAGTTTCTAAAAGCCTTATCATGATTGTTGATGATGAGATGGAAAATATTGAGTTTTTGAAAGAATTGCTGGATCAGTTCGGATTCAACCTTGTTTTCGCATCCAAAGGTCAAGATGCAATCCGGCTTTTGGAAGAATCCCTTCCGGATATCATCCTTATAGACGTATTAATGCCTGAAATGGATGGATTTGAAGTCTGTCGGAGGATTAAAGAAAATAAAAAGACAAAGGATATTCCGATCCTGTTCATGACGAACGTGACCGATCCCGTGAATAAAGTAACAGGACTTGAGCTCGGGGGAGCGGATTATATCACCAAACCCTTCCAGAAAGAAGAGGTGCTCTCCCGGCTTAAAATACATTTTGTGATGCGCCAGTTGCAGCTCCAACTTCAGAAGACACGAAAAAGCCTGGATGATGAAGTCCTGCTTCGAACCCAGGAACTAAAGAAATCAAATGAACAGTTGAAAAAAGAGCTGAGCGAACAGAAACGCATGGAAAAAATTCTCAAGCAGGCCCAGAAAATGGAGGCCATCAGCACCTTGTCACGAGGAATTGCCCATGATTTCAATAATATCCTCGCCATTATAATCGGATATTGTGACCTGGCCGCCATGGAAAACCTGCCAAAGACATCCATCACAGGAACCAGTCTTGAAAAAATACATACCGCCGCATTTCGTGCCAAGGAGCTTGTTCAACATCTTTTAACCTTCTGCCGTGAGACAGATCAAGATAAAACGCATATCCGGATATCCCCGATCTTACATTCCATCATAAATTTTTTAAAATCTGATTTTCCCTCTTCAATTGAACTGAAAATGGACCTTAAAGAAGAAACAGGAACCGTGCTCGCAGATACTGCAAAGATCCAGCAACTCCTCCTGAACCTCTGCCAGAATGCGCTCCAGGCCATGGAAAAGACCGGCGGAAAACTGACCATCGGTCTGAACCACATTTTCTTAGATTCAGAACAGGCATCCAACATTCCCAATCTGGCATCGGGCCACTATGACCGCATCCTGATACAGGACACCGGACCCGGCATGGACCCGGAAATCCTTGAGCGAATTTTCGATCCCTATTTTACGACCAAAGAACCCGGAGAAGGAACCGGGCTGGGCCTGGCAATTGCCTTTGGAATCGCCGTCAGCCACGGTGGAACCATTCTTGTGGAAAGCCGGCCCGGAAGAGGATCTTCCTTTGAGGTGCTTCTTCCCCTGCGGCAGACCGAACAAGACAGGCCTGATATCGGAAGCGACCCGGAACTGCCCAGAGGCAGTGGCCATGTGATGTTTATTGATGATGAAGAATCCCTGGTTGATTTTGGAAAAATTGTTCTCGGACTTGCAGGATATACCGTTGAGGGGTATACAACCAGCATTGACGCGCTGGAAGCATTCAAAAAAGATCCGCAAAAATATGACCTTGTCGTTACGGATCATATCATGCCCAAATTACAGGGAGTGGATCTGGCCGGGAAAATGCTGGAAATCCGCAACACTATCCCTGTCCTTTTGTGTACCGGTACCCGGAGCGAAAAACTTGTCGAACATGCAAAGGCTGCCGGCATTATTGAAATTCTTCAGAAACCCATCCCTATGAAGATACTGATTAAAACCATCAACCGAATCCTGGAGAAACACTGATGATTGATTTTTTTAATACTGAGTCTGAAACCATCCGTATCCTGGTGGTTGATGATGAACCCATGATCAGAGATCTGCTTGAACAGTCACTGGAAAGGACCGGATATGATTGTTCTTTTGCTGAAAACGGGGAGGCAGCACTGGAAAAAATGGCCCTCATCCCCTTTGATGTGGTGGTCACTGATATTGACATGCCGGGCATGGGCGGCATCGAACTTTCTAAACTCATTAAAACCAATTTTTTTGCCGATGTCATTGTCATGACGGGCCAGATCCGAAGTTACCAGTATGATGAAATTATCAGCCTGGGTGCCAGCGATTTTGTTGAAAAACCTTTTTCTCCGAGGGAAATAGTTCTCAGGATCGATCGTGTGCTGAGGGAAAGACGACTCAGGCAGATTGCCAGAAAAGCACACGAAGAACTTAAGGAATCCTATATTGATTCCATCCATCGCCTGGTTATGGCAGCCGAATATAAAGATGAGGATACCGGCGACCACATTATCCGGATTGGAAAATATTGTTCCCTCATAGCTGAAAAATTAAATCTGCCAGAGAAGTTCGTCAACACCATCCATTATGCCGCCCCCATGCACGATATTGGAAAAATCGGCATTCCAGACAAAATTCTGCTAAAGCCCGGCAAGCTCACCCAAATCGAGTTTGAAACTATCAAAACCCATGCTCAGATCGGAGCCAGGCTGTTATCCCGGTCAAAATCAAAAATCCTCCAGATGGCCCAGGAAATTGCCCTGACCCATCATGAAAAATTCAATGGAAAGGGATATCCCAATCAGCTCAAGGGAGCCGATATTCCCATTTCCGGACGGATCGTTGCCATTGCCGACACCTTTGATGCCCTGACCTCAAAACGTCCCTACAAAGAACCCTACCCGAAAGAGATTACCCTTAATATTTTGCAAAAGGAGAGGGGGGAACAGTTTGATCCTGCCATCCTTGACATATTTATCAATAATTTTAATGAGTTCTTCGAAATCAGGGGCAAAATCGGCATCTTCGAAGGCGAATCTTTCCAGGATTTCATCCTCAGCGAACGGGACAGCACCGGAAAATAACGCCAGCCACCTTCCTTTTTAATCCAGACCTGTGTGTTTTCAATATTTATTCAGCCATAATGGATATTTTTTCCACCTTGGCGAGATCTTTTTCATAATAAAATGACCCGATGAAGAAAAGAATCCCTGCCACAAGCGAAGAAAGAGAAGCTATGGTAAGTGCTGTTTTGATATCGTATTGATCAGATAGAACGCCAACAAAGAGTGGACCAACAGAACTGCCGAGAAGATTCTGCACAATCACACATAAACTGTAGGATGTTGCCCTTAATCCGGGATGAACGACATCCTGTGTCACGGCTATGGCCGATGATGCAAAAGCGATGGCACAGACTCCCCCGAAAAGAAGGATATAATACTGCAACGGACCTGAAAAAAAATAAAAGGCCGAGAAAAAAACCACGGCAGTTGTGATGGAAGAGAGCGAGCTGAAAAGAAGTCTCGCATTTATTCTTTTTTTCATCCATGTGTCGGCAAGATAGCCTCCAAGAGGGGAGCCGATAATGGCAAGCAGCATGATGGAACTCCCCTTGAAAGAAGCCTGCTGCATGGGCATGTTTTCAATTCTGTTGTAATAGGTCGGCAGCCAGCTCAGCATTGCCGTTGTCAGAAATGTGTTTCCGGCGAAGGCAAAATAGGTCAGAATCAGAGACGGCGTTCCGGTAAACTCTTTAATTATATCCTTTTTGCTCATTTTCATCTGGTTCCCGGAGCCCTCTCCTTTCCCTTTTACAGACCTGACCAGATCAACGGTCTTGTAATCTTTGGTAAAAAAGAAAAGAAAAGAGATGATCAGCCCTGGGAGGGCAACAATTCCAAACGCATGACGCCATCCGTATTTTACGGCAATAAAGCCTCCGAGGGCTACACCGATAGCACTTCCGATGGGAATTGACGCGTTCCATATACCTACCATGAAAGATCTCTTTTTTTCAGGAAAGAGAGCAGAAATCATTGCAGTCCCGCCGGGGGCATACCCTGCCTCACCAATCCCGATGGCCGTTCTTGCAATAAAAAGCTGGGTGAAATTTTTTGTAAAGGCGCAGGCGACTGTGGCAATGCTCCATAATACAGCCATAACTCCGATGCTTTTTTTCCGGCTCCACCGGTCCACAAATATTGAAACCGGAAATGAAAAAATCAGGATTGACCAGTAAACAGCGGAAACGAGCATTCCGCACTGGGTATCTGAAAGCCCCCAGTCGGTTTTTAAGAACGGAAAAAGGGAGACGACAATAAGTCTGTCGATATAATCAAACATATACAGAAGAAACAACAGGATAAAAACATAATAGGAATGTCCTTTTGACAGTAAAAAATCGTTTGGCGGATTGCTGTTTTTCATTTAGATTTTCCCTCGCATCAGAATATTTTTTGAACTCCGGCAGACTTGTAAAAGTACCACCCAACTGCCTTTCTTTAAGTTGATAGGACAGGAAGTCCCTTTTTGTCAATCAAAATGTAAAAAATCATTTTGGATGTTGAATTCATTGGATTGACAATTCATTTTTTAACAGATAAATTCATAACATATTTTCACCGACCCCAAAAAAACGGGTCCTTAACAGATCAAGGAGGTAAGTCATGACCGGTAGAATTTTTGCTCTTATTTTTTTAGGTTTGGCCCTGCTCGTCGCCACGCCTGCGTTTTCCGAAGAATATCCGAATAAAGTCATCACCATGATCATCCCCTTTGCAGCAGGGGGGCCGACGGATACCGTGGGCCGTCTGACCGCCCAGGCCATGGGAGAATTTCTGAAATCCCAGATTATTGTTGAAAACGTTGCCGGAGCTGGCGGCACCATTGCCGCAGCACGCGTAGCCCGGTCTACCCCTGACGGATACACGATTTTCCTGCACCATATCGGTCAATCCACAGCGCCTGCTCTGTATCGCACATTATCCTACGATGTGTTTACGGATTTTGAGCCCATCGGATTGGTCACCGATGTGCCCATGACCCTGATCGCCCGTAAAGATTTCCCGCCCAATACCCTTAAAGAACTCATCGCCTATGTGAAAGCCAACAAGGATAAGGTGACCTATGCCAACGCCGGTCTGGGCGCAGCCTCACACCTGAGCGGCATGCTTTTTATGTCCGCCATTGAGACGGATTTGACCACCATCCCCTACAAAGGCACTGGCCCGGCCATGAATGATATCCTGGGAGGCCAGGTGGACTTTATGTGTGATCAAACCACCAATACCACCAGCCAGATCAAAAGCGGCAAGGTAAAGGTCTACGGCGTTACAACCAAGACGCGGGTGGCTTCACTGCCGGATGTGCCAACCATGCATGAAGCCGGATTGCCCAATTTTGAGGTTGCGGTCTGGCATGCCCTGTATGCACCCAAAGCCACACCAAAACCCATCATTGATAAACTGGTCACAGCCCTGAAATATGCATTGAAGGACCCCAATGTGATTAAGCGTTTTGCCGAATTAGGAACTGAGCCGGTAACTGAAACCCGTGCCACTCCGGAAGCCCTGCGATCCCACCTCAAGGCTGAAGTGGACAAATGGGCACCCGTTATCAAAAAAGCCGGCGTTTACGCCGACTAAAGGAAGGGTTCTGTGGCCTCACCCATCAGAAGTATAAAAGAATTCCTGACCGGGATCATCTATATGGCCATCGGGTCCGGGGCTGTTTTGATTGCAGTTCTCGGTGATTATAAAATCGGAAACGCAGTCAAAATGGGCCCGGCCTATTTCCCCCTGGTACTCAGTTTTATCCTGATTTTCATCGGGCTCATCTCCCTGGTCCGATCGTTCATCAAGCCGGGCACCCCTGTCGGTGCCATTGCCATCAACGGGCTCGTACTGGTCATCATCCCGACAGTCCTGTTCGGTCTTCTGGTCCGGAAACTCGGCCTGGTCATCATGCTGCCCCTTTTGGTTATTATCAGCTCCTACGCCAGCCGTCAATTCCGATGGGGCCCGGCTCTGGCCCTGGCAGTCGGAATGACTATCTTTTGCACACTGGTATTTATAAAAGGGTTAGGAGTCCCACTCCCTATACTGGGATCGTGGTTCGGCGGTTAGATTGCGGATTTAAACTATTTGAACCAAAAAGGAGACGTATGGAGCTGATTGCCAATCTTGGACTGGGTCTGGGAGTTGCTGCGACCCCCATCAACCTGTTGTATTGTCTCGCCGGCGTTTTTCTTGGTACCTTGATCGGGGTATTGCCCGGGTTGGGCCCGACTGCCACAATATCCATGCTCTTGCCCATAACCTTTGTTTTACCGCCGGTTTCAGCCCTGATCATGCTGGCGGGAATCTATTATGGATCACAGTATGGTGGTTCCACTACGTCCATACTGGTCAATCTGCCGGGTGAAGCAGCCTCGGTGGTCACTACCATTGACGGCTATCAAATGGCCCGCCAGGGAAGGGCCGGTGTAGCCCTGACCGCAGCAGCCATGGGTTCTTTTTTTGCCGGCACGGTGGCAACCCTTCTGCTGGCTCTGTTTGCTCCCCCCCTGGCTGAAGTGGCGCTCAAATTCGGACCGGCTGATTATTTTTCGCTCATGGTCCTGGGCCTGGTGGCTTCCGTGGTGCTGGCCCACGGATCTTTGCTACACGCCATCGGCATGGTAGTCCTCGGCCTGCTGCTGGGATTGATCGGTTCTGATGTCACTTCAGGCGGTCAGCGATTTACCTTTGGCCTGCCCCAACTGGCCGACGGCATTGGTTTTGTTGTGGTGGCCATGGGTATGTTCGGCCTGAGTGAGATTATCCGGAACCTGGAACCAGGAGATGACCGAGCAGGTCTTGTCACTTGGAAAATCAACCGGCTGATGCCCACTAAGGAAGACTGGAAACGTATGGTCAAACCAATCCTTCGGGGAACCATTCTGGGCTCTGCCCTTGGAATTCTGCCGGGCAGCGGCTCCATACTGGGGTCATTTGCCGCCTATTCATTGGAAAAAAAAGTCTCAAAATATTCCAAAGAATTCGGCCACGGCGCTATCGAAGGGGTGGCTGCCCCGGAAGCAGCCAATAATGCCGGAGCCCAGACCTCGTTTATTCCCATGCTCACCTTGGGCATTCCCTCCAACCCGGTGATGGCGCTCATGGCCGGAGCCATGATCATCCAGGGCATTCAGCCGGGGCCTGCGGTCATCACCGAGCAGCCGGCCCTGTTCTGGGGAATCATTGTTTCCATGTGGATCGGGAATCTTTTCCTGGTCATTCTCAACCTGCCGCTGATCGGAATCTGGGTGCGCATTATCATGGTGCCTTACCGGTATCTTTACCCGGCCATCCTGTGCTTTTGCGCCATCGGGGTGTTCAGCCTGAACAACAGTGAGTTTGATATTTTCCTCATGGCCCTGTTCGGCCTTTTGGGGTATCTTTTCATCAAGCTTGATTGCGAACCGGCACCCATGCTTCTGGCCTTTATTCTCGGCCCGCTGATGGAAGAATATCTGCGCCGGGCCATGCTCATGTCCCGCGGCAATCCAATGGTTTTTTTGCAGCGGCCCATCAGCGTTACCTTGCTGGTCATAGCCCTTTTGGCCATACTCCTGGTGTTTGTCCCGGCTTTTTCAAAAACCAGGGAAGAAGCCTTTGTGGATGAGGGATGATGTGACCCAAATTGAATAGGAACCCCGTCATCTGTCCGTTATTTTTTGAGGAAGATATGAGTGGCTAAAATACTTGTGGTTGATGACGAGCATTCAATTCTTGAAACCCTTCAGATGTTTCTATATGAAAAGGGGCTCACCGTATTTACGGCGGATACCGGGGAAAGGGGGCTTCTTATCTTTGAAGCAGAACAGCCCCAGATTGTTATTCTGGATATCCGGCTGCCGGATATGAACGGCCTTGATGTGCTTAAATCCATGATGGAAAAACAGCTTCCTTCCAAAATCATCATGATCACGGCATTCCAGGATATGGAAACCACCATTATAGCCATGAAAAGAGGAGCCTTTGACTATATTCATAAGCCCCTTGATATTGATCAGGTGGAACAGTCCGTGGACAGGGCTGTCCGTATTCTGAGAATTGATCGGGATACTCCGGCCCTGAAGCCTATAATCGTCAAACCCGGAAGCGCCTTCCAGATCATCGGGAAAAGTGAAAAAATGCGGGATATCTTCAAGATGATGGGGCTTGTGTGCACCAGCCGGGTCAATGTCCTTATCCAGGGAGAAACCGGGACAGGCAAAGAACTTACGGCAAGGGTGATCCACATGAATGCGGGATTCAAAGATGACCCTTTTGTCGTATTTGACTGTTCAGCCGTTGTGGATACGCTGCTTGAAAGCGAATTGTTCGGCCATGAGAAAGGAGCCTTTACGGGGGCGGATCAGACCACCACGGGAAAGATTGAACTGGCCGGAAACGGCACCCTGTTTCTGGATGAAATCGCCCAACTGCCCCTGAAGATCCAGGGAAAACTCCTGGGATTCCTTCAAAGACGGGAATATACCCGGGTCGGAGGAACAAAAATTCTAAAAAGCAATTGCAGAGTTGTGGCGGCCTCCAACTGCGATCTTGCAGGTCAGGTGAACAAGGGTCTTTTCAAGGAAGATCTCTTCTACCGGCTGAAAGTTTTCACCATCCAGATGCCGCCCCTCATCGACCGGCTGTCGGATATCCCTCTCCTTGTGGAACATTTTTTAAACAAAATCAATCTTGAACTCGGAACCAAGGTCACGAAAATTCAGGATGGAGTCGTGGAAAGGCTTCTCACTCACACCTGGAAAGGCAATGTCAGGGAACTTGAAAATACCATTGTCCAGGCCCTTGTGGGGTGCCGTGGAAATGTGCTGTTACGGGATGATATCGACCGGATTCTGACCCGGAATCCCTCTTTACCTGCCTTGGGACTTGAGGCCTTTTCCCTGGCCCACGTGGAAAAAGACCATATACAGAAGACCTTGTCCCGGCTTGACTGGAATAAATCCCAGGCCGCAAAAATACTCGGCGTCACCCTCCCGACATTAAGAAGCAAAATCAAAAAATATGAGCTTCGACAGAATTAATTTTTTCTAGTGTCTGGAAAAAAACTTTCTACCTCTCCGGTCAAAATCCATTTTTCAATAAACAACTCATTTTCATCAATTTATGGAATCCTTATCTGCTAAAGGGGATTCATTTTTTCGATTGGATTTCATTTTCCAGGCACAGCATTTGCAGTTCTATGTTGAAAAACCGTCAGGAGCTGGATATGGAAATAAAATCACTCAAGGAAAGTGAGAAAGAACATCTTTTGAACGTCCTTATCAAAACACACTGGGATCTTGAAAAAACATCCCGTCTTTTAAAAATTTCGCTCAACCGCCTTAAATCCAAAATAAAGGAGTATGACATTCGCCGACCGGATCCACAAGGATCTTGAATAGTATGGATAATGGACAAATTTAAAGGAGAAAACGAATGAAGCGTAAAACATCAAGTCTGGTTCTCACCCTGTTGGTAAGTTTTTTTGTATTGTTCTGGGGCAGTCATGTCCTGGCGGCAGAAAAACCCATCATTATCGGTGCACCCTTGTCTATGGCCTATCTTTACGGGTGGAGTGCGGAAAGGGGTATGAAGCTTGCCGTGGAAGAGATCAATGCGGCAGGCGGTGTGGCGGTTGGTAAAGAAAAAAGACCCTTCCAGGTGGAAGTCATCGACACACGGGATCTTGAACCCGGCGTTCCGGTCAGTGAAGCCCTTATGGCGGTTGAAAGACTGATTCTGAACAAAAATGCGGACTTCATTGTGGGCGGACCCAACCGCTCGGAAGCTGCCCTGGCAGCCATGGCGCTTTTATCAAAAAACAAGAAAGTCTCCATTGTCACCTCCGGTGTTTTAAGCCCGGCCTATCATAAAACCGTGGAAAAAGAATATGACAAATACAAATACTGTTTCAGGATCCATGGGGAAGCAGGGAATCTCATCGGTGAAATGATTGCCAATTTTGCCGATTTAAAAGAACAATACGGATTCACCAAGGTGTTTATCATTGCCCAGGATGTGTCCCATGCAAGGGGTGCGGCTGAAATCATGGGAAAGGTCGCAGCTGGCAAAGGGTTTGAAGTCACCGGTACGGAAATATTCCCCACAGGCGCATCAGATTTTTCCATGGCCCTCATAAAAGCCAAGGAAACCGGTTCCCAGATCATCAATATCTGGATGGATATGCCGGAAAGCGCCATTCTGCTCAAACAATGGTTCGACATGAAAATCCCGGCCCTTCCTTTCGGTTCCACCCTGGCAGCGGCTGAACAACCCGGATTCTGGAAAGGCACCGGCGGTAAAGGCGAGTTTACACTCTGCAATGTGGTAAATGCCGGTAATGCCCCGTCAGATGCCACAGAATGGACCATGAAATTTTATGATGCCTACACCAAAAAATGGGGAATCGAGCCTGAAGGCCTTGGCGCATCCAGTTCCTATATGGCGGTTTACGCCCTGAAAGAAGCGGTTGAAAAAGCCGGTACTCTGGATTCCGACAAGATCGTGACGGCCCTTGAACAATTGGATATGAAGGGCGTTTACGGAAAACTTAAATTTGATCCCAAAACTCACCAGGTGATTCCCTCCACAGATCCGAAGGAAGGCGCCGTAGGGTCTATCCTCCAGTGGCAGGACGGCAAACGGGTAGTTGTTTATCCAAAAAGTATTGCCAAAGGCAAAATCCTGCTGCCACCCTGGATGGTGAAAAAATAGGAGATCGGTTTTTATCTATCAACATATAAAATTTTTGGGATCATTCTATGGATATTTTAGTCTACGGGACCATTAACTCAGTGTCCCTTGCCTTGATGGGTCTTGGTTTTGCCATGGTCTACGGCATCAGTCGGGTACCTAATTTCGCTCACGGGGCTTTGTATATCATCTGCGGTTTCGTTACCTGGACCCTGTTTCAAAAGGTAGGACTTCCCTATGTCCTGTCGATTTTCCTAGCCCTTTGTGTGAATGGACTCTTAGGAATGTTCATGTACCGGTTTATCCTGATACGGGTGCGGGGCATGAACATTTCCGAGATTATCTGTTCCTATGCTATCGGGCTTGCCATTCTTGAAGGCTTAAGATGGGGCGGGTTCCGGGGTATGACCAATACCCTGCCCGTGTTCATGGAAGGCAGTTTTATGCTCGGTGGGGTTCCTGTGGATTATCACCGTCTTTTCATGGTGATTATCGGCCTTCTGCTTCTGGCTGGACTCTGGGTATTTACCCATTATACCCGGCTGGGCCTGGCCCTCCAGGGCATGGCCCAGGACGAGCAGGCAGCGCTCATGATAGGGATTGATTCAGATTTCATGGCCATGCTGGCCATGGGGTTCGGGGCAATCCTGGCCGGTGTGGCCGCCATTCTGATCCTGCCCCTGGGCAATATTGTGGTGGAATCCGGATATAATGTCCTGATCATGTCCATTGCCGTATGCATTGTCGGGGGTCTCGGGTCCTGGATGGGGGCGTTTTTTGCCGCCTTTATCATTGGGTTTGCCCAAATCCTGACCGTTGTTTTTATCGGGTCGCATTTTCAGATGGTGGTGGCGCTCATGGCCATTATCCTGACCCTTATCCTGAAACCATCCGGCCTCTTCGGCCGTCAAAAAGAGCTGGAAGAGAGGGTATAAAATGAACACACAGCAGTTAAGAAAAGAAAGGATCGACCGCGGTATCAAGGTTCGATCTGACGGGCTTTATGCCCTCATGTCCTGGCGGGAGATGGTCTATCTTGCCCTGCCCAGGTTCATCCTTATCGCAGGCATGCTGTCCCTTCCGCTTCTCATGCCGGGGGTTTACTGGCAGCGGGTCATTTCCATTGTCTGCATTTATGCCATCCTGGCCCTGAGTTTTGATTTCCTGGCCCATTATGTGGGGCTGGTGTCTTTAGGCGGGGCCTTTTTCATTGGCACCGGGGGGTATATTGCAGGGATTCTCAATTCCTATTTTTCGATTCCCCCGTTTCTGACCGTGCCTCTGGCCGCCGTTATCGGAGGAGCGATCTGCACTCTTCTGCTTTTCCCCTGCCTCCCTCTGAAAGGCGTCTATTTTGCCATTGTCACCCTCATGTATCCCCTTTTCATGGCAAGGATCATTGAAGCCTTTGATATCTTCGGGGGCACGGACGGAATCCTGGGTATCGACAGTTTTTCGTCCACCTTTGTGGAACAGTATTTTATAGTTGCCATGCTCCTGATTTTTATTTTCGCTATACGGCGTATGGTCACAACGGATATGGGGTTGATCTTCACGGCTGTCATGGATAATGACCAGGCAGTCAAGGCATCGGGCATCAGTATTACAAAATACAAATCCCTGGCCGTTTTTATTGCCGCTTCCATGGGGTGTATGGCAGGAGCCTGTCTGACCCATATCTATATGTGGACAGGAATTTCCATGTTTGCCCTGGATTTTTCCATCCTTCCCATTGCCGCAACCGTCATCGGCGGGTCCGGCACCCTTGTGGGGCCCTTGCTCGGCTGTCTGATCCTGGTTCCCGTGTCTGAACTGCTGCGGGATTTCGGGACCTTGAGAATCGTATTTTATGCCACCCTCCTGGTGGGGTTTATCCTTTTCAAAAGCGAAGGCCTCATGGTGTTTGGACAACGGAAATATGAACAGTTTGAAAGGTGGAAAGGAATATGACACAGCCCATTCTTAAAATGCAGAACGTCTCCAAGATGTTCGGTGGGGTCAAAGCCCTGAATGATGTGAGCGTTGATGTTTTTCCAGGAGATGTTCTGGGCATTATCGGACCCAATGGATCAGGAAAAACAACCATTGTCAATAACATCACAGGGTTTATCAAACCCACATCAGGCAAAATTTTTTTTAAAGGCAAAGACATTACCGGCATGCCCCCTCACAAGATTGCCGACATGGGCGTGACCCGGACCTTCCAGATCATGCGGCCCTATTTCAGCCTTCCGGCCTATAAAAACCTGGTCATCCCCCTGTTCTCCCCCAGGGCGAAACGGACTGGGGGATGGCGGGGCGGCGGTCGTCACGGCGATCGGGCCACCGTGGCCGTGGACATCCTGGAAGAAATCGGGTTTGAGCGGGATTCCAATATCCCGTTCAAACCCACCTCCAGCCTGCCCACGGGTTACCTGAAACGCCTGGAGCTGGCCCGGTGCCTGTCCCTTAAACCGGAAATCATTATCTGTGATGAAGTTTTTTCAGGGCTTTCCATGAGTGAGATCGCCTCCATGGTTCCCCTCATTGAGAAACTCCATGAAGAGGGCATCACCATTATCATGATCGAGCACCGGCTGCGGGAACTCTTCCAGGTGGCCAACCGCGTCATGGTCATGAATTTCGGGGAAAAACTTATCGAAGGAACCTCGGATGAAGTCATGGCCGATGCAAAGGTTAAGGAAGCCTATTTTGGATCTGAAAAAATCGAGGAGGTCATGACCTATGCTTGAAGCTAAAAATCTCATGGTATTCTATGAAAACATGCTGGCTTTGAACAATATCAGCATCACCTGCCCGGAAAATAGTATTGTAGGGATTTTCGGTGCCAACAGTGCAGGCAAATCCACCCTCATGTATGCGCTTTCCGGCATCATACTGGACATCCGCAAAAAAGAGGAAATGGCGGGCGGGGAAAGGATCACCCTATCCGGGGATATCCTGTTTCAGGATCAGAATATCAAAGACATGGAACCCAGTAAGCGGGCCAGGGCCGGGATCGTCCTCTGCCCGGAACGGCGGCGGCTGTTCAAGGAAAGCTCTGTCATAGAAAACCTCCGCATCGGCGGGTATCTGGCCACACGGGCCCAGGCAAAGCAAACCCTGGAATATGTCATGACCATTTTTCCGGCCCTTGAGAAACTCCGGCACCGCCTGGGCGGGTTTCTAAGCGGCGGGGAACAGCAGATGGTGGCCATCGGCCGGGCCCTCATGGCCCAGCCCAAGGTCCTTCTGCTGGACGAGCCCCTCATGGGTCTTTCCCCCCTCATGCAGTCCGCCCTCATGAAGGCCACGCGGTCCATCCAGCGGGAAACCAAGATTTCCGTCATCATATCGGAGCAGTACGCCCGGCCTGTTTTTCCCATTGTAGACCATGCCTATATCCTTGAAAACGGGTCTGCCGTCATGGAAGGAACCAGGGAAGAACTCATGGACAACCCGGATGTCAAATCCGCTTATTTCGGCGTTTCATAAAAAGGAGGCCTTTAGAAATGGTCAACACTATCATCCCCCTGGAAAAGGAGCTCACTTTTTCCAGGTTCGACCTCATGAGCGAAAAATATCCGGACAACACCGCCGTGGTCTACCTGGGCGAACAGTTTACCTATAAAAGGCTTTGGAATTTGAGTGAACGGTTTGCCGGGGGACTCCGCAGGATCGGTGTGAACAAAGGCGACAAGGTGCTGCTGTATATCCCCAACTGCGTCCAGTGGGTTGTTGCCTATCTCGGCATCCAGAAGGCCGGGGCTATCCTGGTACCGGTTTCACCCATCTATACCTCCCATGAGATTTCCTATATGATCAAGGATTCCGGGGCTAAGACCATCATCTGCATGGACACCAATTTCGGGTATGTCAAGGAAGCCTTTGCCAAGACCGATCTGAAATATGCGATTGTAACTCATCTCACGGAGCTCCTCCCGGCCTGGAAACAGGCTATGGGCTTTCTTTTAGACAAGGTTCCCAGGGGTAAGGTGCAGTTTGATGAAAAAGTCATGCCTTTTAAAACTCTGCTCAAAGATCCGCCTCTGGCAGACAAACCCGCTCTGGACCCGGTCAAGGATCTTTCCTATATCCTCTATACCGGCGGCACCACCGGGTTTCCCAAGGGCGTGCCGGGGAATCACATCGGGTGCACCTCTTATATCAATGATGTCACCCATGATATGGCCGGGGATCATCTCAAAGAGGGCGGCGATGTGTATATTGCCGTAAACCCCCTCTTTCACATCATGGCCCTGGGGCTGTTCATGGCCATTGGGCTCAACAAGGGGAATATGACGGTGCTCATGCCTCAGCCCCATGTGGATGCAATTCTGGAATCCATTCAGCGCTACCGGGTGAGGTGGTTTCTCGGGGTTCCGGCCCTTTACCGGATGATGCTTGAAAATGACCGGATAGATCAATATGACCTGTCCTCTCTGAAATACTGTTTCTGCGGCGGGGACGTCCTGCCCGGTAAAATCATGACACGGTTCCGGGAAAAATATAATCTTCCCATCTACCAGGTTTACGGATCAACTGAAGTCGGGCATGTGGCCTACAGCCGGATCGGGTCCGATCCCTCCTCCGGTTCCATAGGATATCCCCTGAAAAGCCGGGAATGCATCGTAGTGGACCCAGAGACCCTTGAACCCGTGGGGCCTGATAAAAACGGAGAACTCCTGGTCACTTCGGTCTATTCCATGAAGGAATATTACCAGAAGCCCGAGGAAACAAAAAAAACCTTTGTGGAAATCAACGGCAGGATCTATTGCCGGATGGGGGATTTTGTGTCCTTCAAACCCGACGGCGAACTCGTCTATATGGAGCGGTCGGCCGACGTAATCAAACACAAGGGATTCAGAGTCTCAGCATCGGAAATCGAAGCCGTTCTCCAGGACCACCCGACGGTTATCAATGCCTGTGTGGTGGGCATCCCGGATGAAAAGGTCGGAGAACGCATCAAGGCCATTGTGGTCCTGAAGGAAAATGCCAAGGGCGTCGGCGGGGTGGAACTCATCCGCTGGTGCCGGGAGCGGCTGGCGCCCTATAAGGTGCCGGCTTATGTTGAATTCCGTGACATGCTGCCCAAATCCAAGGTCGGCAAGCTCCTGCGCCGGGAGGTCAGAGACAGTGAGCGTCAAAAAATGACGAAGAAAAAGGCCTGATGGTTGATCCATAAATCATCGATTTATTCAAAGGGGGAAAAATATGTCCAAAGTTACTTTAGATAACAAAAGAGTGCTGATTGTTGATGATGAACCCGATGTCCTGGAATCCCTTGAAGAACTCCTGGACA
Source organism: Desulfobacula sp. (assembly GCA_020048635.1). Lineage (GTDB taxonomy): Bacteria > Desulfobacterota > Desulfobacteria > Desulfobacterales > Desulfobacteraceae > Desulfobacula. The sequence continues at coordinate 21,941 of JAIFMF010000014.1, forward strand.
TGTGCACTACGGTCAGGGCGCAGACTTTCGAGCAGGCTAAAAAGCTCCTTGATACCGAAAAATTTGATATCGCCATCCTGGATATCATGGGTGTAGACGGGTATCAACTCCTGGGAATCGCCAAGAAAAAAAATATATTAACGGTCATGCTGACCGCCCATGCCTTAAGCCCGGATAATATCAAAAAGTCTTATCTTGGAGGGGCCAGCTCCTATATTCCCAAAGAGGAAATGATCAATATCGAAGCTTTTCTTCTGGATGTCCTCAAAGACAGGGAAGAGGGCCAAAACCCCTGGATAGCCTGGTATAGAAGGCTTGAATCCTATCTTATTGATAAATTCGGCTCTGATTGGGATAAGGATGACAAAAGGTTCTGGCATAAATAAGGATAAATCCTGACCGGCACGGCCAGCCAGTTTGAAGGTATTTGGTCAATGAGGAGGCCTATGATTCTTTTTGAAATTCAAATCAGGATTGAATTCAATCGGGTTAATAAGGATCACAGGATATATTTTTTGGTGGATGGTAAAAATTATGACCCGAGTTTCGAATATGTTTTGAATGGTTAAGCACCCGAAGAATTAATCTTGGTTGCAAGAATCATTGACTTTTGAGATTCGAAAAAACTCTCCATGTTGTGGTTTGAAAGATTATAAATAAAGAGCTGACTGACAGGGAAAGTCTGAAGAATTTTTTTAGGGTAATCATTGAGCGCGGTTCAGCTTAGAATATCGGCAGTAATGATCGTCAATTTCTGCCCCGAAAAAAAGAAAAGAAGATCCCCACGACACAGAGAATAGATGAGATGGTAAAGCAGACTCGTATGCTGATTAAAAATAGGTCATAATTGGCTGGTGTTATTTCCTCGCGCCCGATAAAAACTGAAAAAACAACCATTGCAACCGCCATACTAGCCATCTGCCCCAGTAGCCTCATCGTGCCCACAGTGCCTGACGCAATTCCTAAAAATCTTTGTTCAACAGATCCCATGATAGCGTTCATATTGGGAGATGAAAACATTGCAAATCCGAACCCAAGAATAATCAGGGTTCCAATAATATAAGCAATGGATGTTGTCCGGTCGATGAACAGAAAAATAAACAGCCCTACAGCTGTTATCGCCATACCGGAGGTGGCTATTTTCCTTGGTTCTATAAGATCTGACAACCGACCGGCTATAGGGGAGAAAACAGCCATTATGACTGGCTGGGAAACGAGGACAATACCCGCTGTTTGTGGGGTCATGCCCTTGATATATTGCAGATAAAGACTCAGCAGGAATGCAACTACGAATGTTGCAGAATAATTGATCAGCGCAGCTATACTTGAAAAAGTGAACAGCTTATTTTCGCGGAAAAGGCCGATATTAACAACCGGGAGCTCAACGCGCAGTTCAAACCATACGAAAAATCCGAGGCACAAAAGGCCGAAAATTATAAGGTAGACCGCTTTGATATCAGGCAAGACAGATGCACCGTATACCAGTGATAGGATGGCAATGCCATAGAAAATACTGCCAGCCATATCAAATGTTTCCCCTTTTGCATCAGCCCATTCTCCCTCCAGGTATTTGGAGGCAATATAAAAGGATAGGATACCGAACGGAGCTACCCCAAAAAATAGACTTCTCCAACCTATGTGTTGGGTGAGAATTCCACCTAAAAAAGGACCCGCTGACAAACCGATATAGACAGCAGAGACATAAATCCCCATCACTCGTCCTCTTTTTTGCGGCGGAAATACTGAAGTTAAAATAGCCATGCCTGTTGCTGTGAACATTGCAGAAGCTGCTCCTTGGAAAACTCGGAAAAAAATCAACATACCCACAGAGTTTGAAAGACCAGCAAGAACAGATGCTATCGTAAAAAGGGCAAGCCCCCATTTAAACACTCGCTTGCGCCCATGTATATCTCCAATCCTGCCCGCTGGCAATAGAATTACTGCAGTTGCAAGCAGAAGGGAAGTAGATATCCAGCTTAACTGGACTGCATCAGCGTTAAGTTCTTTCTGAATAGCTGGCAGTGCGACATTAACAGATGAAATAATAAACGGCCCCATAAATGATGTAAGTGTCGAGATAAACAGCGTCGCTCTTTCTTGTTCCTGACTGGTGGGCAAATACAACTCCTTTTCAAGTATTTTTTTTTGCCTTTAGGGAAATTATATCTATAATCAAAATCCCTTGAGCATACAAGTCTAAATTTATAATGCCACAATAGAAACAAGATGAAAGGCAACTTTATGGCCATAAACCGAACCTGACGAGTCATGGCGACTTATTAAAACCATTTCTCGGTAAAATTTTATTAATATAAATTTTTTTGGTATCCTAAAGATTGACAGGGAAAGTCTGCTGGAAATTTCAAACCAAAAAATAGATTTTGTGGCTAAAGTAGTCTTCGCCTCAAAACACCTCGGTTTGATCGGCCGGATTTTATATATCAGACACCCAATAACAAAGGTCGGAGAGCTTATTGATAGACTTGATCGCTTTGGAACCCCTATTCTGTTTCAATCCAATTTTCCAACCGCAAGCCCTCGACTCTCACAAACTCACACATGTTGTTGGTGATCAGGATCAAAGATTCACTTCGGGCATGCCCGGCAATGTGCAAATCATTGACTCCAATAGGAGTGCCTTTCTTTTCTAAATCCGCTCTTATATTTCCATAGTGGGCAGCGGCATTGTCGTCATAGGGCAAGACCTCCAAACGGGATACAAAATCCTCAACTTTGCGTAGGTTGTGGGACACCATAGAGCTTTTTTCAACACCATGTAATAATTCTGCCAACGTGATTGAACTAATACACATCAGTCCTGCATGGGCGTTAAAAATGTCTAATACTTCAATTGGTCGACGCTTAATCACATAAATAACAATATTGGTGTCCAACATATACTTTAACATCAAAAAGATTCCCTTTCAGATTGTTGTTGTAAAGCACGTTCCGTCATAAAATCATCGGACACCCCATCTTCGGAAAGAAAAAAGCTATCCCATGTATTTTCTACTGGTGAAAGTACACGGTCTTTACCGATAATACGTACAACAACTTTTTTCACATTTTCGGGAAACCTGCTGTCAACAGGCAATCTTACCGCTTGAGTTCTATTATTTACAAAGACGGTTCCTACATCCATAACTTAATCTCCTATATTCAAATTGTTATATATGAAGTATATAGCGTAGGTATGTATTTGGCAAGCGTATATAGCATTATTCTTATAAAATATGGTTTATCCCCAGACATTCAAAACCATCTTCCGCTTTTCGGGTTCCACGGGACGGTTAACAGGGATAGTCTGTGGGCGTTGTCCGATCGAAAAACAGAGTATGGCCGAAGGAAGTCCTCTTTTCACTTCAAATTCCTGATCTGATCTGCCAGATTTTCAATCCAAAAAAAAATCATTATTGGAAATTTTTTAAAATATCCCGGGAGAATGGACAAAGCTGTGAGGTTTTAATAGAGTAGTTCCTAAAGTACCAGGAGTTGTGGCGTATATATTTGATCTGTTATTGGTGGACGGTAGCATTATGTTTAAATCATTTTTTCCAAACCCAAGGCGTTTTTTTCCCTTAGTTTTAGTCTGGATCATTTTTTCGATCACCATCTGGTATCTCTTTAAAAATGATCTGGGATCATTGTTAAATCTTAACACAACTCAGCAGGAACCGGTAATTGGCCTTGGCCATTTTGTCACCGACCCCTTTCTGCTGCTCTATATCTATTACATTGCTTCAGTGCTTGTATTTGCAGGTTTATGGATGATCTTTGCACCCCATCCATGGCAATTTTGGTCAATCCTTGGATCGGCTGCCATCCTTTTTTCCACTTATTTTTCCGTGCAGGTCTCTGTGGCCATTAATAACTGGCGGCGGCCATTTTTTGATACTGTTCAGAACGCTCTTTCAGCAGAGTCTTCAGTTCCTGTGTCTGAAATGTATGATTTGATTTTAATCTTTGCACAGATAGCCTTTCTGGCCATAGGCATATTTGTTCTTACCCGATTTTTTATAAGCCATTATATTTTCCGTTGGCGAACAGCCATGAACGAATATTTTACCGGCTACTGGAAGGAACTCCGACATATAGAGGGGGCTTCTCAACGCATCCAGGAAGATACCATGCGGTTTGCCTCTATTATGGAGAATCTTGGCGTTGCCATGGTAGATGCGATGATGACACTGTTTGCATTCCTGCCCGTGCTGTGGTCACTTTCACAATATGTAACCGAACTGCCGATTGTGGGGGCCATCCCTTATCCTCTCTTTGCCGCGGCAACCCTCTGGTCATTGTTTGGGACCGGTCTGCTTGCCCTTGTGGGTATCAAACTGCCGGGACTGGAGTTTAAAAATCAACGGGTGGAGGCGGCCTATCGTAAGGAACTGGTCTACGGGGAGGACGATGAACTGAGAGCTCAGCCAGCAAGCTTGAAACAGCTGTTTAGCAATGTGCGGCGTAATTATTTCCGCCTTTATTTCCATTATATGTATTTTAATGTGGCCCGGAGTCTTTACCTGCAGGCTGACAATATATTTGTCTATTTGATACTGGTTCCAACAATTGCCGCAGGCACCATAACTTTTGGCATCCTGCAGCAGATACTCACCGCTTTCAGCCAGGTGAGCAATTCGTTTCAGTATCTGGTCAATTCCTGGACGACAATCGTTGAGCTGTTATCTGTTTATAAACGTCTGGTTGCATTCGAGGCGATTTTGGATGGAAAACCATTGCCCAAGATAGACCAGACCTATCAACTGGGTATCAGCGACGATTAGGACCTGTTGAAAATCATTAAAGCAATGAGTTAAAAAGAATACGACCCCAGGATATGTCTGACAGCTGCCGTCCGGGGTTTATTTAAAACAGCATTGAATAGCAGAAGCATTTCGGTGTGGAATCCGTTTCAGATTTTAAAATTCTTATATTTCCCTGATATGAGGATCAACAGGGATAGTTCACCGTATTCTGGAATTCTGAAATCACCGACCGGTAACTACGAAGTCCTCACCCATTTAATTTTACTCTGACCCCCAATTTTTCGCAATTTTTGGCTGAAGAGATTACACTATAATTTTAAAAGTGGGCTGGGGCCTTTTTGGGGGTGTTTTCCGGGCAGGTTCTTTACTATCCCCACCTTCCGGGACTATCGGACCCAGTTTGAAATCGGTATGGAATTCATGTCCACAGCTCGGGCAACGCATGAGCATTCCACCAATATTTGCAGGGATACGAAGCGGTTTATGACATCCTTTGCAATTTTTGATGACGTAATTTTCCATAGGTATTGTATCGGCAGGGGAGTTGTAACTATTAAATAAAGAGTCGCGACCATATAAAAACTTGCATTAGTTTACCCCAAAAACCCTCTCTTGCGCTCAGCAATGAATTTCCACCATAGAACAAGGTCATGGTAATTTAACGTCTTTTCTTGGCAGACAACGCTTGTCTAACAGGGATAGACCGAGGAAGTTGTCCATGGAAAAACTGGACGTGATCGATAGGTAGTCTTCGCTATTGTCCCTAAGAAGGAATCCGCCCCTTTTTCCCTGATATTTAATCTCGCGGATGAGGCAGTATCCCATTATATGTCTGGGCCAGAAAGTTGCAGATGGATAGGGCATCGTCAATAAATGACTTGCCGGTGGTCATGCTTTTTTTAACACCGTCAAAGGAAATGGAATCATCCAGCAGCACAAGCACAGGAGAGCTCTGGTTCTCTTCTCCTATCTGTTCAATGATTTCACGCCGGGGCCGCTGGAAATCCACATGGATGATATCCATCTGTTCCTTAATTTTCGGGTTGTAAATAAAAAATCCTTCTACAATACAGCAGTCCGGACAGTAAAAGGGTCCTTGATCCGGTGCATCATACCAGGTGTTGAGCATATAAAGAACGGGTTTGCTCATATGATGTTCTCCTTTTTTCAATATTGAAGGATCCGCAAGGCATAGATACCAAATTATCTGATGAAATTAGTCATGGTTTTAGCAACTGTTTCTGGCGGCGGAAATTCTTCTTTCGCGTATCCGATAACCTTCATGATCCATGCCATGTTTTTGCCTAAAACCTCCATGATCTGTTTACCCTCAGCATCCTGCTCCATTTCTCCAGGGTTAAGCCCATGGGCCACGTTCCAATAGTTTGAAGAGGGCATAATCATTTCGGAGTAATTGATATAATGATTAAGTGTCTCAACCGTGGATATTCCTCCGGATCGCCTGACAGCAGCAACAGCAGCACCGACTTTATGCCTGAACAGGCCGCCGTTTACCGAAGAAACGAAAAAAGCTCTGTCAAGAAAGGATTTCATTGTCCCTGCCACACCAGAAAAGTGAACTGGAGAGCCGAGCAAAAGGCCATCTGCCTCTTTAATTTTCTGAATCCATTCATTTACCGGATCGTCTTCGATGGAACAAGCTTCATTTTGATTTTTTACACAGCCATGACAAGCAATACATCCTTGGATCTTTTCTTTACCGACCAGTATCATTTCAGTCTCAATACCGGCTTTTTCCAATTCAGTGAAAATAGTGTTCATAGAACAGGCTGTATTTCCTTTTTTTCTGGCACTGCCGTTAAATCCAACTACTTTCAAATTTAGCCTCCATTTTTTTAATTTTTATAATGAGAAAATTTAGCTTTTCTAAAATAATCAATTTTTTGAACTATGCAAGCCTTACACAGCTTAACAGGGAAAGTCTTAGGTATTTTTAACCTTAAAAAGGAGATATAGATTTGCAGGTAGTCCTCCCAAAAAACGGGGTCTGTCCCCTATTTTTGTCCAGACAAAGTTGCCAAAATGAATGGATTGTATTAATACTATCGGGCAAATATTGTAATTATAACCATGAACAAGACCTTTCCTCATCATTTTCCAAGCAGATGACGGGTCTCTGTCCATTTAGGCGTAGAGGATTACCATGACCAGACATCACCTGAGCATTGAAAAAATCGGAGGCACTTCCATGTCACGATTCTCTGAAATCGTTGACAATATCATTCTCAAAGACAAAGAACATATATTTGGCAGAATTTATGTCGTGTCAGCCTATGCAGGGATCACCAATGATCTGCTGGAACATAAGAAGACCAATCAGCCGGGCATCTATAAGCTCTTTGAAGATCAGCAAAACTATCCGATTAAAATGATCCGGCTGCAGGAGTCCCTCTACAAGCTCAACGAGACCTTTAGAGATATCGGACTTGATGTTAAAGAGGCCAATGATTTTATTGGCGACAGGATTGACCAAGCGATAAATATTCTGCGAAGCATGGACAATGTTCTATCCTCGGGCTATGTCAGCCGCAGAGAACTGTTGCTGGCCGGCAGGGAGCTTTTGGCCTCTCTGGGGGAAATGCATTCCGCCTTTAACTCTGCAAATATTCTTAAGAACCAAGGATACAACACCACCTATGTCGATCTCAGCGGTTGGGATGACAGCCGCCGGTTATCCATTGATGATCGTATAAAAGATAGTTTTGCCCAGATTGACCCCTTTTCCACCATCTGTTTTGCAACCGGTTACACAAAAGGGACAGAGGGAATCATGAGAGAATTTGATAGAGGATACTCCGAGGTAACATTCTCAAAAGTTGCTGTATTATTAGGCGCTGATGAGGCAATTATTCACAAGGGATATCATCTCTGCTCAGGTGATCCGCTGGTCATCGGTGGAAAAAACGCCAAACCTGTCTGCAATACCAATTATGATGTAGCTGACCAACTGGCGGATATAGGCATGGAAGCCATACACCCAAAAGCATCAAAACCGCTTGAGATTAAAAATATCCCCATCCGGGTGAAAAATGCCTTTGACCCTGATCACCCGGGAACGCTCATAACAAAGAATTTCATCTCTCCGGAGTCAAAGGTTGAAATTGTCACAGGCTCCAAGCAGGTCACCTGCATAGAAATCCATGATACAAGAATGGTGGGAGCGGTAGGATTTGATCTCCGTATTATGCAGATTTTCGACAAATACAGTATATCTTACATCTCCAAGATGACCAATGCCAATACCATTGATTTGATCATTGAAGAGAAAGACTGTTCACCCCGTTTACTGGCTGAACTAAATGAGGTCATGGAAAAGGTTTCGGCAAGCCCGGTGGCCATTGTCTGCGCTATTGGCTCAAACATTGCTCAACCCGGAATAATGGCCAAAGCGGCCCAGGCTCTGGCTTACAAGTCCATCAATATTATCGCTGTTTCACAGACAAGCAGGCAGACCAACATGCAGTTTATAGTTGAAAGGGACCAATTTGCCGAAGCCCAGACCGCACTTCATGAAGCATTGTGCGTCTGAAACGGGGGTTATTATATAAGCATCCGCTTTTCCGGGTGCTGTTTAACCGGTTTGGTGATGGAAGGGAGTAAATAATTGTTGAATGATGTATTGCTTTGGGTGTCTTTGAATTTGTAATTGTGAACTATCTATATCCCTGGATTCCCCAAAGCTGATTTTTAGGAAGTTGACTATTATTAAAAGTATAGGGGTTTTAAAACAGTAACCAGGTACCTCATCTTTTGGTTGGTCAAAATTCCATCCATCAAATCAAGCAATATAAAAAAATGAGAGATTGATTGCAGTTATGATTAATTATCCCAGTCCAGATTATTACAGGATAGAAATTTTTTAAGATACGAAAAATAACCTTGATGGATTATTTCAAACGAGGACCATGCAAAGCAAGCCACTGCGATAAACGGAATACAGTAGATTCTGGAATAACCTTTTTTTGCAGCTATCGATATTGCTCCAACCGTTTTTTAATGCTTCTTTTCGGAAAAAAAGACCTGATTTATGAAGGGATTGAGACTACAGCTTTTAATTTTATATCCGGTTTTCAGAAAAACAGTAAATTAGGCCAATGATATTGACCGGAAAGGAGAGTGGCGGTCAACCGCCAATTACAACATACTGTTATTATTAAACAAGTATTCAATACACGCCAAATTTTGGATTAAGAAAAATATCAGATGATCTGTTTGGGAAAGCAAAGATCCATTACCGTCCGGATCAAATCCAGTTAAAATATAAATACGTTCTTGATACGTTCTTTACCGGCACATAATATTCTTTTGTTTAGCTCAACCCGACTTGAAAAAGGTTTATCTGGTTATATATGCGGTTAAAAAGAGTTCAATAAGACACCCGGTGACTAAATAATGGAAGACAGGGACTGATTCCCAGCTTGCTTCATGTTGAGGCAATGCCTGTTACAGGGACGTCTTTCGCAATTCTTGATGATAGCCGCCTGGATTATTATTTTCGCCATATCATCAATGATCCGGAAGTACCTGAAAATGATGCCCAGTGGATTGAGCGCCTGCTTGGATTGCGGGTGATGGCCTTTGCCGGAGATGACAAAGAATACCAGGCCCTGCTGGATGTGGTTCTGGGTGGGCCCCTGGAAAATAGGCGAAGCAGGTCGAAAGCAGTTGGTTGATGATGGGCTGATAGAGAAATTTTTTTCTGCGATAAAGCCTTTATCACACAGGAAGCATCTGAAATTGATCAGCATATGCAGCGGGAAAAATTCTGGTTTTATTTTTAGGAGGCCGTCCGGGAAACTCCAGAATTCAATGACCATAAGCAAAATGATTGCAGGGCAGCGCTCGCCAAGAAATACCCTGATTATGGAAGCTTTGCGTGATTATGGGTATGTGGATGCCAGAGGCATGGGTGTTCGAACCAAAGTTATTCCACTGATGCGAACCTTGAATCAAGTCGAGCCGATTTTTGAAGAAACAGACGATTATTTAAAAACCGTACTCCCAAAAAGGATTGAAACATAACAATCAAGGCAGATCAATGGCAAAATTTCCCTTTAAATTGTTCTTCAGCTTTCTGATCATTACCTTAATCCCATGTAGCCAGGCATTCTCCGATACGGACACCGAAGCCCTGTGGGACGCTCATTTAACCCGGGAGCCCTATATCTATACAGTTCCATGGGTGGATAAACCCGCTTTGATTGACGGCGTCTGGGTAAAAAAAGCCTTGCGGAAGGTTAAAATTTAAGGTCATTGACGATCCCTGCGCCATTCAATTAAGAGGCAAAAACCTTGCTGAAACCGAATGGATTTCCTTCAAACTCAAAGGGCCTGGCTTATTTTTCTGAACCAGGCTTTTCTTTTTTCGTCACCGATTTTTTCGACAGCGGCAATATTAAACCATTGAATCTGTTTCATGCCGCAGAATTTCAGGGTCCCCTTAATAAAATGATATCTGATGGAATTTCGATACAAAAGCCAGTAATACCATCCAGGTGATTTCATGGTGGTGATCACCATGGTCTTTTTGATAAACGTCAGCTTGCCCGCAGGTAACCCGGCTTTAGAATATTCATAAGCCCAGTTTTTCAACAGCACCTTGTCCATGAAACCTTTTAATATGGCTGGAAGGTCATACCACCAGACAGGAAAAATAAAAATCAGATGGTCGGCTGCTTCTATTTTTTGCCGGTATTCACCTACCTTTGGATCAATAAATCCCCCGGTGCTGTAAAGGGCCAATTCATTTTCATCCATCACCGGGTTGAATTTCTCCTTATAAAGATCAATGACATCCACGGTTTCTTTTCTTCTTTCAAGTTCTTTTTCGATGTGGGTCAATATGGATGCATTATAACTTTTCTCATTGGGGTGTGCATAAATAATCAAATTCTTCATTTCAATCTTTTTTAGAATTTCTGTATTGCCTGTTTTGTATTATTCTGTTTTCTTTGATTTTGCCTTTGCAACCTGCCGCTGGGAGGCATTCAGAATGGTTTTACGCAGCCGGATGGACAGGGGCGTCACTTCCACCATCTCATCATCCCGGATAAAATGGATGGCTTTTTCCAGGGTCATGGCTTTGACCGGCGAACAAATCACATGCTCATCCTTGCCCGATGCCCGCATATTGGTCAGTTTCTTTTCCTTGCAGGCATTAACATCAATATCCTGGTGACGGTTGTGTTCGCCCACAATCATCCCTTCATACACAGGGGTTCCGGCTTCTATAAACAACTGGCCTCTGGGCTCAAGGTTGAACAACGCATAGGGAACCGCTTTTCCCTGGCGGTCGGAAACAATGGACCCTGTATATCGGACGGGAAAATCCCCCCGATATTCCTCATACCCGGAAAGATATGAGTTCATGATTCCAGTCCCCCTGGTATCGGTCATGAATTCGTCTCTGTAGCCGATCAGAGATCGTGACGGGATGGAAAATTCGACTCTCACACGGCCTTTGCCGTTGTTGACAAGATTGACCATTTTGCCTTTCCGGATGGAAAGCTTTTCCGTTACCACCCCCATAAAATCTTCATCGCAATCCACAAACAGATGTTCAATAGGTTCCAGTGTTTTTTCATTCTGGTATTTAAAAATAACTTTAGGCCGTCCGGCACAAAGCTCAAACCCTTCTCTTCGCATGGTTTCAATGAGAATGGCCAGTTGGAATTCCCCTCTTCCCTTTACCTTGAAGCTTTCATCCTTATCGCTTTCTTCTACTTCAATGGCAACATTCATAAGGGTTTCCTTCAACAACCGCTCTCTGATTTTCCTTGACTGGACGAGTTTTCCCTCACGGCCTGCAAAAGGGGAATTGGATATGGAAAACTGCATGGATACAGTGGGTTCATCCACGGTAATCCGTTTCAGCGGAACCGGAGCCTGTTTTGTACAGATGGTGTCTCCGATTTTTACATCCTCAATCCCGGATAATACGATAATATCACCCACCTCGGCATTTTCTACAGGCATAAGGGCAGGCCCGTTATAGGATTGAATCCGTGTGACTTTCAGGGGCAGAAGTGCATTGTCTTTATTGATGCACACGAGGTTTTCATTGGATTTTGCACTTCCATTGAAAATCTTGCCAATGGCCAGCCGTCCGAGATAATCTGAATATCCGAGATCGGAAACGAGCATTTGAAAAGGGGCCTCCGGGTCATAGGATGGGGCCGGCAGGTCTTCCAGAATCATATCAAACAATGCATTGAGATTATCAGCCTCCTCGTCCAGGTCTTTTTTTACGATCCCGTCACGGCCGATGGCATAGAGGTATTTGAAATCAAGCTGCTCCTCTGTTGCATCAAGATCAATAAAGAGGTCATAGACCATGTCCAGAACTTCCTGGGGTCTTCCATCCTTACGGTCGATTTTATTGATGATCACAACAACTGGAAGCTTGGAGTCAAAGGTTTTCTTTAGAACAAACCGGGTCTGGGGAAGGGGCCCTTCAGATGCATCCACCAGGAGAATAGCGCTGTCTGCCATGGAAAGTGCCCTTTCCACCTCGCCGCCGAAATCAGCATGGCCGGGGGTATCAATGATATTGATTTTAACCCCTTTCCATGTCACGGAACAGTTCTTGGCCGCAATGGTAATGCCGCGTTCCCTTTCAAGGTCCATGCTGTCCATCAGGCGTTCGTTTACCTGCTGGCCTTCCCTGAAAGTTCCGCTTTGCTTGAACATTGCATCCACAAGGGTGGTTTTACCATGGTCAACATGGGCAATAATGGCAACGTTTCTTAAATTATGATTATACTGTACGTTTTTTTTCATGATTCTCCTGTTTGGTATAATTTGTAAGTTCAGGAAAATAACCATGAAACGGCAAAGGTCAAATTTTACTTTGACACCCGCGTTGTACCATCATTTCCCCTGAGGATACGGACCCTGTCGGTGGGATAAATCGGAACATCAGCCTCCTGAACCACAACAATGGTTTCTCCGCTGTCTTTTCTAACGACAATCTCAAGACCTTTTTTTGAAGTGAGTCCTTCTTCAGCAGCAGCTCCTCCTGCAGCGCCGAGCAGGGCTCCACCCACGGTGGCAAGAGTCCGGCCTCTTCCTCTGCCGATGGTACTGCCGAGAACACCGCCGGCCACAGCGCCGGCTGCAGCCCCAACCGGTGTTTTTGTGCCTTCTATCAGCACTTCCTTGACTGACTCAACGGTTCCGGTTTCAACGGTATGGGCCTGCCTTGTCTGATCTCTGGAATACACCTCGCTGGATCTGCTGGAGGCGCATCCGGTGATGTACGCTGTAACAACTGTAAACAGCAGCAGGGTGATTGTTTTATATGTCAACGGTTTCATATTCGTAGCCTGTTTGATTTATTATTTTTTTGGTTTATATGCGATGCAGTCCATTTCCACGGATGCACCCAGTGCAAGCTCTTTTACCCCTACCGTTATCCTGGCGGGGGGTTCAAACTGGATGACATCGAGATAAGCTGAATTCATATCATGGAAAAAATTCATATCCGTAAGATAGACATTGACCTTTACAATGTCCTCCAGACTTGCATGACATTGACTTAAAATAGTTGAAATGTGAAACAGAATCTGCTCTGTCTGCTTTGAAACACCTCCTTCAACGATTTCCAGTTTGTCGAGTTTTGTTCCAAGGGTTCCTGAAACATAGATAAAATCTCCGGCCACAGCCGCATGGCTGAAGGCTGGAAGCCTTGAAAGAGTTTTACAATTTATTTTCTGAATTCCCATAAATCCTTCCTTTCCTTTTTTTCAAACTTATTTTAATGTAATTCTACAGCACCTTTGTGCAACCTTCAAGCCTTCAATTGTATAAAATTGTAATTGAATGCGCTTGTAAATATATGGTTTTGCATTATGGTTTACAAAAATATGACGGATATGAATACATTAGCAAAAGGAGCAAGACAATGAACATTGCAGTTGCCGTTCTTATCATTGCGGTCATCGGCTTTGCGCTTTTTTTAAGAAAAAAGTCGGTTTCGAAAGACACTGCCGCACCCACCCATTTCCCCCGGTCCGGGCCTTCCCCTGATCAGGAATACGGAGCCATCCTTGATTCTCTGCTCAAACTCAATATTCTCATGAGAAAAGACTTAGAATTTCCAGAAGACATGATAAAGGGAATCGAAGCCGTCATTGATGACCTTATGGTCATAACTCCGGCAATGATGGAGCAATATCCGGGTGAAACTCTGACCTATGAAATTAAAAAAATTGGAAAGACCCATCTTTTCAAAACCGTGAAGGAATATTTGGATCTATCTCCTGAAAGCCGGAAAATCCAGTTGGACATGTTTAAAAAAACCATTGAATCCCTGCATGAGGTCTCCAACCGCTCCAGAGATATTGTTGAAAAAAACGAAACCGCTGAATTCAAGACCATGGCAAATTTTCTTGCCGGCAAATTTTCATAAAAGGAGAATAGCATGAACGATATGACCAATGATCTCCAAAGCGTGGCCCGGCAGGCAAAAGCACCAGTCCTTGCCGAAGTGGTCGAAGTTTCGGGGCAGGGTGCCCTGACGCCTGTCCAGGCCCCTTCCAATCTTGTGCCGGTTCAACCGAGGCACCTGGCAGTTCAGGATATTCAGGCCTTTGAAGCCAAAGCCAATGAATTTATTGAGAAAATAAAACAGGATCCTTCCAACTGGCAGCTTGGCAATTTTGTGTTCAGCCTGGGGCAGGACATCATGGAACAGACCCAGGCCCAGGTCAGCCTTTATGACCGGAAAATGGGAGAGGTGCTGAAAAACGTGGCCACAGATGCATCTTCTCCTGTGGGGAAAAATATTCTGGCCATCAAAACCGAGCTTGACAAGGTGAACCCGACCATGGTGGCTAAAACCGAGGCACCCTTTCAAACAAAAATGCTGGGTCTCTTCACAAGAACGGTAAACCGCCTGCCCAAGGGAGATGAGATCCTGAGAATGATTGCCGAAAGAAGGGAAACCGTGAATTCCACCATTGACGGCATCCGTAACCATTTGAGAAATGAAGCCGACCAGGTGGCCTTTGATGCTGCAGAATTGTCCGTCATCTGCGATTCCTTAAAAGAAATACAGCCCAGACTCCAGGAACAGATTTATCTCGGTCAGGTTATCTGGCAAAAACTCATGGATCATGTGAAAACCGTTAATGATATAAGGATCAAAGAGGCCCTGACCACCCTTACCAGCGACCTTGCCATGGCGGTTGTGGATCTTCAGACCATTGACAACTCCAACCTCCAGACCCGGTTCGGCGGAGAAATGATGGTGAGAAACTCCCATCTTGTCAAACGCCTGGTCCAGAGAACGGATATGATCCTTTCCACGGCCGTTAAAAACGCCCTGGCCGTCCGGGTGGCGGCGGAGCAGCAGATGGATACCCTAAAACACCTGGACATGGTCCAGCAGGCGGCCGCAGAAACCATGAAAGACACGGCAAGGGTCATCGGAAACGCCGCCATCAAAAGCGCCCAGATGAGCCAGAGCATGACTGTCAACATCCAGGCCCTGGAAGAAGCCTGCAACACTTATGAACAGGCATTCGAAACCTTTGCCCTGATCTCGCAGGAAACCATCAATATTGCATCCCAGAGCTCCACTGCCCTCGGGAAAATGAATGACCGTTTCAGGGCCAGAACCGATGCCCTGACGGCGAGACGTCAGGACCAGTAACCCATGTCAATTGGAATCGGATCATTAAAAACAAAACATTAAGATTTGGAGACCTTCCATGCTTGATACGGCAACACAAAAATCATTCCAGGAAAGATTTTCAGCCACCCGGGCACTTTTAAAACATGACCTTGTCTCAGGCCCGGACAAATCGGCCCTGACTATTAAAAATGCCGGAAAGAAGTCTTTTTTTGAATATCTGGGTAAAACGTATGTTGTAAAAGACCTGAGCCGGTATGAAGAAACCTCTGATGATTTTAAAAAGAAACAAGGGTATTTTATTACGGAGCTGGCCTGCTTCTGCCTTGAAACCGGTGAAACCGTTTATTTTGAGTGGGAATTTGATGACAGCCTTGAGGTTTGTATGACCCTTGACCGGTTTACATTCCGGAATTTAAAGGATGATGAGGGTGGTCCCATTGATGAAGATGATCTGGATGAGATTGCCGACACCCGGGATAGGGTCGTGATAAACGGGGAAAGTTTTTTTTATGAGGATGACTGGGCTTCAATTTATTCCAGGGACGGCAAAGAGGAAAGGGTTTATATGTATGAATTTGAAAATGAAACCGGAACCCTTTTTCTGACCATTGAAGAGTGGTCAGGCGAAGGCAGGGAAGAATATCAGATTTATACCTCAAGTCCTGTTGATCCTAAAGATATCACCCTCATCACCAAAGGAGAGGTTTAAAGGATGGCAAACAAAACAAGATGCCGCCTTAAGGGAGTCCTGGCGCTGTTGACCCTGTTCGGCGCTCTTGTCTTTTTAACCGGGTGCGGCGAGGGCCTCCCAAAAGAGCTGAGAAAGGAGGCGGAATCCCTTCCTGGAATCATAAAAACGGGGTTTTCGCTGGTGGATCAGCACAAGGAAAAATATGAGGGCCAAACCAGCTCTTCCGATTTCAAATCCCTTGAACGGTTCAGCGTGAAGGAAAACTGGCCCTCAAAATTCCAGCAGGCAAAGGACGAACTGAATCGGGCAAAGGACGTCTATGACAAAGACCTATCCCCTCTCATCAAAAAAAACACACCCGAACTTGCTCCTGAGGTCCAAAAGCAGACAGCACGGGTTAAACAGATTCTGAAAGATGCTGAAGACCTTTACCGATACCCATCCTCCCGGTTTTTAAGGATCCTGGAAACCCAAAAGAATGCCGGAAGTTTCCATTCCAAGGCAAAAACCGATGCAGGGGCTATCCAGGAGATAGCCGCCCGGATAAAGGAAGGCCCTGTAGCCAAAGGGCTTACAGACTTTCCGGATTCAGCCGGAAAGATCAATAGCCGGTTTGCCCCCTTATCAAAACTGAGTGAGGAATCCCCAAATCATCTTGGCCGGGTGAAAGCGGAGTATGAGCGTCATACCTCCGGAACCGAGGCAGACTATACCGTCTTTAGCGACAGCGCAAAAGCTCTTTCAATCGGATTTGAAGAGATAAAAGCCCTTGAGACGAACCTCACAAAAGATCTGGCCGGGCTTTATTCAAGTTATACAAAAATCCTGAAAGACATGAAAGAAGAATATGTTGTCACCATCAAACGGGAATCCTGGGATGAAAACGCTGAATATGATAACCCGGTGGTTGTGACGTTTCAGCGGGAGGTGAGCCCGGAACTTTACGATATATTGACACAGGAAAATCTGGATGAAATTGCCTCCATCACTGCAGGGTTCACGGGTTCAAATCTGAAAAGCAATATCGGTGATGCCTGGAAAGAACTTTCCATTAATCCCATGGATCAGTGGCCGGGCAGAGGACACAATGCCGCTTCCTTTTATGTGGAAGACACAAAAGAAACCTATTTCCATAAATATATCCTGGAAGAAAACGGTGAAACAAAAGAAACCGACTGGGAACAGGTGGATGAAAGCTTTTATGAGGCCAATCTTGAATTCCTGGGCATGGCCATCCTGGCTAAACCCTACGGCGTATTTGAACAGGACCGCCTGATCCAGGCTGCACCGCCCGGCATGGCCTATGTTGGCAATTCAAAATATGGGGAATGGAAAGATAATGGAAGTGGTGATCGCTTCTGGTCATGGTACGGGAAGTATGCCTTGTTCTCTTCTCTTTTCTTTTCACCGGCATCTTTTTTTAATTACAATTCCTGGAATGGCTGGCATAACAATTACCGGTACCAGAAACCTTATTTTGGCGAAACAAAAGACGGGTTGGCACAATACGGAACCCATGGGGCTTATGTCAAACAATCCCCCAGGTTTCAAAGCACAACATTTTCACAGAGCGGCGGTTTTAAATCCAGGACCGCTTCAGTCCGGGGTGCAGGCGAAGGTCTTCGCGGCGGCGGACCCGGCAGCAAAGGTAAATAAAACGATTCCAAAGAGGAGAAACTGAATATGGCGGAGATGGTTGCAAGTCTTGGTCAGGGATTGATGTATGTCATTCTGGGTGTTTTTTTTATCTGGCTTGTTAAAAAAGTGGATGACTGGAGAACCCGGGAATTTGATGATGATGTGGAAATCGATAACGGCAATGTGGCGGTCGGGTTAAGACGGGCAGGGCTGTACCTCGGCATTGCCATTGCGATTTCCGGCGCCATGAAAGGGACTTCAAGCGGATTTTTCCCTGATCTTTTTCAATTGATGATTGACGGTCTCATTATTACCGGGTTCATGTTTTCTTCCCGGTTTGTCAATGAGTATATGATGCTGGGCAAAATCAATAATGATCAGGAATGTGTGAAAATTATCATCACGCCGGAGGGGAAAAAAATTACGGGAAATTCAGCCGTGGGAATGGTTGAAGCCGGTATGTCCATAGCCACAGGGTTTATCCTGAACGGCTCCATATCCGGTATCGGCGGCTCCTTTATTGAAGGGATTGCCAGTGCGGGTCTCTTTTTTATCCTGGGCCAGATGGCCCTTCTTCTTTTTGGATTTCTGTATGAACTGACCACCTCTTTTAACGTGAGAAACGAGATTCAGAATAATAACCTGGCTGCCGGGATCGGACTTGGGGGAACCCTCATGGCCTTCGGCATTATCCTCATGGCCAGCCTTTCCGGGCCCTTTACAGGCTGGGCCCACGATATCCTGAGTTTCTGCCTGTACACAGTTTACGGGATCATCATGCTTCTGGTCTTCAAGACCGTTATCGGCAGGCTTCTTTTGCCCACCACGAGCATTGCAATGGAAATCAAGGAAGATCGGAATGTAGCGGCCATGATCGTGGTGGAATGTGCCATAAATGCCGTTGCCATTATTATCGCCTTTTCCATGTAATCCATGCTTCAAACCGAAAAACCGATTAATTTTGCGTCCTTCCTTCTTTGCGCCTGCATGTTTGCCAGCGGTGCCTGCGGTATCATCCTGGAATATATCCAGGCAAGTTTAGCCTCCATGATCCTTGGTAATTCCTTTGAGCAATGGGCCATGGTCATCGGCCTCATGCTCTTCTGGATGGGATTCGGCAGTCTGATCCAGTCCCGGATTTCAAAACCGTATCTGATTTATGCCTTTATCGGTGTTGAGACGGGCCTTGCCCTGGCCGGAGGCTTTTCCCCCACTCTGACCTATCTGGCTTACAGCTATACCGCTCACTACATCCTTGTCCTGTATTTTTTTGTCAGTTTCATCGGGATCATGATCGGACTCGAAATCCCTGTCATCATCCGGATCAACAATGATTTCAGCACCGAATTATCCACCAATCTCGGAAGCATTCTGAGTGCGGATTACATCGGCAGCCTCATGGGTTCAGTGCTTTATGTATTTGTTCTGTTAAGGTTCACATCCATTACGGAAGCGGCCTTCCTGACTGCCGGAGCCAATTTTTCCCTGGCTGCTGTCACCTTTATCTATTTTACAAAAAAAGGTCTTATCAAAAAAGGTCTGGTCCTGCCGGTCATCATGGTACTGACGTTAAGTGCCGTCTGTTTCGGATATCTGAACAACAAACAATGGAATATCAAACTGGAGCAGCCCCTGTATGATGACCGGGTGATCTTCAGCAAAACTACCCGATACCAGCATATCACTCTGACCCAGGACAAACCTCTGAATGAAGTCCGGCTTTATTTAAACGG
>JAIFMF010000020.1 GCA_020048635.1 Desulfobacula sp.
ATTGAATGAGGCAAGATAATCCTCAGGCGTTACAGCGGTTCTGAAAATGATACCATCCAATTCCAGTGTCAGCTCAGGCAGAAAATATCGTAAAAGCCTTAAACGGATTTTTCCGGGTAAGGCTTTATAGATTTTGCGCTTGATAAAGTTCAGGCTGATTTTTTTCATCCAGCCTTAATATCACAGTTTTCTTATTATTTCCATTAGAAATGATATTTCATATTAATAAAAACCTGGTCGTTTTCATTGTATCGCCCCAGTAAGCTATCCTCATCGCCTCCGAAAAGATTTAATCCCAGCATCACCTCAAGATTTTTGATATAGGTATATCTTAACCGGGGTGAAAGATAATAGGAGTTGTCGTTCAGTATACGGGTAAATTGGAGAGAGGCATTGAGCCAGTCTGAAACCAGGTCTTTTTTGATTTCCCCGGTGAGGGTATAGGTGTTGCTTTCAAAATATAAAATGGACAGATCATAATCATAGATATGCTGAAGGGCAAACTGGAAATTAAAATACCATTGGTTGGAACTCAGGTAATCAGCCCCGATGACCCAGAACAGGCTGGGATTTCGGACCGAGGTCAGGGAACCGGTCAGAAAAGATTCATTGTCTTTTACAGCGGCTTCCCCGCGAAGGCCAAAATCAGATACAGTGGTTTCAAATTCAAATCCGACAATACTGGTTCGCAGATAGGTGGTTTCAATGTTTTCTTTTGTCAGGATCAGACTCCCGGGATTTGAAACAAGCGATTGAACAGACCCAAAATTGTTGAGAGACAAATTTTTGACAGGGAAATTCTGAAAATTAGGCAAATCCTCATTGGCATAATGATAGGTGAATCCATAATCCAGCCGGTCAATTGTTCCGCCGATTCGCACGGCATATTCAAAGCTGTCAAGGCCTGAATCAGGCTCTGTTTCATTGACGTGCAGGGAATCAAAATAGGATTTCAAAAAGGAGGGAAGAGATGAATTTTTAAAATCGTTTTTCAGGTGTGAAAAAAGAGCCCAGTCGGTTCCGAAATAATGAAACCGGGAAGGTTCAAAAAATGGAATCAATACCCCTTCAATGAAAAAATCATTTTTCCGAAAGGTGATATCCGCCATCCAGACCGGAATTTTCCTGTCTTCATAGGAGGGGAGAATAAATTCTGTCCTGTTTTCAGGATTTAACGTATCCACCGGGCTGATCTGGTCGGTTTTACCCCAGCGTTTAATCTGTTTTCCAAGAACAATATCCAAGGATGGCGTGCTATACCTTAAATACATTTCATAGATATCAAGGTCATAATCCTCTCTTTTATCTTCAGCGCCAAAGTACAGATAATCTGAAATCCCTGACAGGGTCAATTGCTTGTAATCTGCCTTAATAATGGTTCTGTTTTTAAAAGACGTCAGATTTTCACTGGAATGATTGTCATCCGTATCAAGGGAAGACCCGAATTCAGTTGATCCGGAAAAGGCTATTGGCGCTGCAGGGAGTGCAATGGGAAAACCCACGGTGATGATGAAAGCAATCAACCAAAAAGGATAATTCATCAAAATTTTTCAAGGGCGTTGCTTGAAATCTGATCAGATGTCATATCTGTATTGTATTCAATATGTTCAAGGTTAATATGGGTTTTATGCCGGGTGATCACATCTTCCATCATAACCCTGGTTTCAGTCCAGATGTTCTGTTTTTGCTCAAACCCAAGAACCCGGTATGTTTTTATATGAGTGCCTTTTTTGTCATAATATTCAGCAAAAAGGGCCACAAACGACTGTTTCGAAATATACGCCTTTATCAATGAATACTGGGAGTTGACAATGTCTTTGGGTCTGGTTTCAAGAATATAACAGTCTGTGGCATCAAGCTTTTTTTCGCCCTTGATCTCATACATATAATGTTCAACCGGATGTCTTTCCATATCTTCATAGGTTAAATCACTGTTTACAAATTGATGGGATTTCTGGGAGGAGACAATTCTCCTGGAGCGCCGCAAGGCAGGCAGATATAAAAATTGCTCGGTTTCATACCCTGGTTTTTCAATGGTGAGAAACCCGGTGCCATTGATGTCGGCCGGTTCAGTGAACCGGATCAATTGTTTTTCCAGTCCGCCCTCAAGAATACGCTTATTTGTAAAGGTTCTTGATCTTTTATCGCCTTTTTCATTTTCCAGAATCATGGTTGCAGTGGAAATCGAATTTTTCCCGCGATCTCTGTCAAAAACCTGCCGGGCAATGGATTCCCCTGTCAACGGTTCCGAGGCAGTAACCAGGGTAGACGCCACAAGACATGAAACAACTGCAGAAATTATGAGTGTAACGACAATTTTTCTCATCGTTATCTATTTCCCAAGTTCAGAAATTAATTGTTCAGCCTCTTTGGCCTCTTCAAATTTGTCATTTAATTCCAGTGCTTTTTTCAAAGAAGCAAGAGCGAGTTCTTTGTCGCCTTTTTTAGCATAGGCTGACCCCAGGTGATAATGAACGGTCGGGTTATTCGGTATCTTTTTCAAACTGTCTATAAATTCATTTACCGCATTTCCATATAACCCTTTCCGAAAATATGCCATTCCTAATGTATCCATTACCCCGGGGTCTTCCGGAAGTTTTCCTTTTGCAATTCTTGCGAGTCTCAAGGCTTCTTCAACCTGATCGGTTCGCTTTAAAAGATGATATGCCAGGTTGTTTGCAGCGGGTGCGAATTCAGGGTTTATGTCCAGTGCTTTTTTATAATGATCTGCTGCCTTTTCATAGTCTTTATCACTGTCGTAAATTGTACCGATCATCATATGAGGAACAGGCAGTTTGGGATTTTTTTCTAAAATCATCGTATATTGTTCAATGGCTTTTTCTTTATTGTTTTCCGTCAGGAAAAGCTTTGCCAGGGTTTCATAGGGCGGTAGATAATCAGGATTCGTCAAAATGGCATTATTCAAGGATTCCTTTGCTTTTTCAATTTGCTTCTGGGCAAGGTAAATACCGGATTGAATATTGTAAACGACGGCAACGAGTGGTTTTTGATCTCCATAGAGGGTTATCTGATTTTTACATAGCAAATGAGCTGTTTCGTATTCTTTTTTAATGACATGGTTTCTTACGATTTGTAAAAAAACATCAATCAGTTTGTTGTTTTTTTCATACGCGACTTTCAAATACCCCAATGAATCGTCATACCTTTTTAAGGCAGATTTGAGTAATCCCATCTGATAGTAAGCCATGGGGTTATCAGGAGCAATTTCAATCAGTTTTGCATAGTCTTTTTCAGCCTCATTGACTTTATTTTGGCCAAGGAAGGCATTGGCTCTAATGATCCTTGTCTGATAATCGTAGGGATTTAATTCCAGCGCTGCAGAGGATTCCTTTTGTGCCAGTTCAAAAGATCGTTCATGGAGATAGATATCAGCCAGCAACATTCTGGCTTTGAAATAGCCGGGATTAAGCTCTACAGCTTTATTAACAGAGGCTTTTGCCTGATCATAATTGCCCGTACCGATAAAGCAGAGCCCTTTAAAATAATGTGTCCGGGGAGCCTTGGGCTCTTCCTTCTCAAGTTCATCAAGGAGCTGCAAAGCCTGAGTGAATTTATTTTCAGATACCAGGATTTCACTTTTCAGCATCCGTGTCGGATAATATTGAGGGCGTTCTGCAAGGATATTCGATATGATTTTATTGGCTGATTCTATATCTTTGTTTGAATAATGAAATCTTGCAATGATATCTTTAACAGAGACATTGTCCGGTTCTAAAGATAATGCTGTGGTGTACATTTCCAGTGCTTTGTCATTGTTCTTTAATTTGTCATAATAGTCGGCAGCAATCAGATAGGGTTTTAATGTAGCCGGTGAAGCTTTTATCGCATTAAGGTAAGCGGTTTCAGCAAGATCGTTTTTTTTCTGGTTAAAATAAAAATTACCCAGCAGAATATGCGCTTCAAAATTTTCAGGGCTGTTTTTAATCGCTTGTTGAAGTTGCTCTTCGACTTTTTCAATTTTCCCTTGTTGTATATAGAATCCAATAAGGGGCATTCTGACCTGAAGATTCTTATCATCCAAAGAAATCGATTTGATGAGAAGTGCCTCGGCTTCTTCCAGTCTTTTGCCGATCGCATGAATTTTTGCCATGTTTTGTATCGCAGGGATATTTTTTGAATCAATTTCAAGGATTGTTTCATATACGGAAAATGCTTTGTCAAAAACCTCTTTTTGCATGAAAATCTGAGCTTTCACATGCAATGCCTCAATATTTTTCGGCTCTTTTTCAAGGACAAAAACAATTTTTTCCATTGCCTGCTCTGTGTTTTTATTCAACACCAGGAATTCAGCTATCTTCAGGTTGGCTTCCACATTATTTTCATCAAGCTGAATGATTTTATTATAAACAGCAAAAGCATCTTTAATATTTCCAAGTTTGAGCATGTTTTTCGCCAGCAGATGATAGGCATCCACATAGGCTGGATCTAATTGTAAAGCATTTTTGAGTTCAATTTCGGCTTTTTTATATTCTTTATTATCATAATAGGTTGAGCCTTTTTTATAGAATGACTCTTTTTTTTCGATATCAGACTGACATGCGGTTAAAGAGATGGCGATAAAAATAATGCAAATCGTTTTTAAAAAAAGTCTCATTCATTCCCCCGTTTGAAATTCAAATACTTGTATATCCATTTATCATGTGCTAAACATTTGTCAAACAAAAAAATTAGCCGATTACTGGTATGGATTTGAAAATTAACATCATCTGTTTATTATTCATATTTAATTTGGTGAGCCTGAATCATACCTTTGCTTTTTTCCAGAATAATGACCATCCAGATGTTCTGCACACTGAACATACACCAAGTGATCAATCGACTCAAGACAATAATCTTTTATACCTTTATGATAATTTTTCTTCAAGTCCTTCACGGTCTTATCTTACAAAAAAAAGAGGGGATTTTGTTTTTGCAGATCAGATCAACATCAAGATTCCAATGAATATTCTGATGCATGATTCAATTTATCCTGAAAATTCAATTGACCGGATGATGCTGGCAAATCTCAGGGTCAAAAAGCTATTGGATGAATATGCTGAGTTGCAGAAAAAAGCCGGATTGATTCTTCAAACCAGTGTTGGACAGGGAGAGAAAAAAGATAAAAATATAAATCTTGATGAAGAAAGTGAAGCTATCCATAAAACAATATCTCATATTGGTTTGTTGGGACGGCTTTCAAAAGAGACTGACCCAGAACAGACGATTATTGCTAAGCCCCTGTCTTCCAATAGTGATGCGGTAAATGATTTAGAAAAAAATATAATATCCTATACCCCTTCTTCAGATGACACCGGGAACACCCGGGGTTCAGACTACAAAGGACAACAGAGCATCTTAAGAAAAGAAAGTCATGAACTGCCATGGATTTTAAATTTATTATTAAAGCTCTTAAACTATATTGTCACCAACAGGCTGGAAATCATTCTTAATATCATTTTCATAACGATTATCGGATTTTTTATTTCATTAAAGATAAAAAAATGAAAAATCTTCTTACCCTATTCACTATCAGCCTTCTTTTATTATGTGGATGCACCAATCGACTGGATGAGGATCTGTTGTCCATTGAGGAAAAGGGTGATCTTGCATTTGCCAGGCGAGAATATCAAACCGCGGTTAATCTCTGGTCAACGGCATATTTAAAAAATCAGAACAATATTCCCCTTGCCAACAAAATCGGTGATGCCTATTTCAAGCTGGGTAAACTTGATAAAGCAGAATCCTTTATTCAAAAAGCAGAGCAAAGTGATCCGGAAAATATCAGCACCAAAATGAATCTGGCTCAAATTTATATTTTGTTATGGAAGCTGCCGGAAGCACAAAAGATTTGTGAATTTTTAAGTGAAAAAGGAATCGATCGTCCTGAGTTGGATTTGATAAGGGCAGATATCAGCCTGATGACAAATGAGCCGGATAAAGCTGAAAACTATTATCGGAAGGCTGTCATTGGCTCTAAAGATTCTTTGAGGGCGTTAATGAAGCTTGCTGTTTTTCTGAAGTCTTCCAACAGACATGAGGAAGCTGCCGAGATATTTCAGATCGTACATAAGCATAAGGGTCTACCCTCTCAGATAAACCTTCTTTCAGCAGATTATTATCTTCTGGAGAATCAATATGAAAAAGCGGAAGAGGCCGTTTTAGAAGCTATCAAAACAGAACCTGAAGATGTCAGCCTGAAATATTATCTAGTAAAATTATATCTTTCTGAAGAAGACAATGCCAAAGCAGAAGAATTTCTTGAGACCATTTTAAATAATCATGACGAGATATATCATAGATTAATAACTGCAGACGTATATATCCTGAATAGCAAACTCGACAAGGCTGAAAAAATTATATCAGAACTGAAAAAAGAGATTACAGAACCTTCCGCTGAATTCGAGCTTCTTCAAGGTAAATACTGGCTTCACATGGGAAAAGCGGTTTATGCGTCGGAACATTTCGAAGCCGCGATTAATTTAAAGCCCGGGTTGTTGAATGCCCGCTACCTTTTGGGGCTCACCCATTTAATCAATGGGAAGTTTAAACTTTCGGAAAAGAGCCTGACAGGGGTACTTCAGATTTTTCCAAATCACAAGAAAGCGCTGCTGCTGATTTCAGAACTTTTGTACAAGAAAGAGGAATACGATCTGTCTTTAAGCTATATAGAAAGGCTGATAGAGCAATATCCTGAAGAATTTACAGGATGTATTATCAAGGGGTTGAATCTGATCGGACAAAAGAAATATGAGCTTGCAAAAGAAGCGTTTATTAAATCCATGTATCTCAATCAAAGCCAAGCCGCTATCTCTTACTATTATTTAGGACTGACCGAAGAATTATTAAATTGACGTATCACACAGATATTGCATGATGCTGTTGAAGACAGAACAGAACAGAATCGCGGATGATTTTATCAAACAAAAGCTTTTGACTGGAAAGGATTCACCTGAAAAATACTACCTGGCCGCCAAAGTTGCACTGCTAACAGGAAAGAAATCAGAGGGGGAAGCCTTTTTAAAAAAGGGGATAGCGTTTGAAGATGCCCCGGGTTATTTATACATAAAGCTTGCTGATCATTATGAAACTGAAGGAAAGTTTGAAAAAGTGATCGAAATATTGGAGGAATGTATCGTAAGAAAACCTGATTTTCAAGAGGCCTGGATCAAATTGTGTACTTTTTATATCGATCGACAGGAAATGGCTCTGGCGCTTGAAACAATTCAGGCCGGGTATCAGAAATTTCAAGAGCTGCCTGTCTTTCAAAGCAACCTTGCCTGGATACTGCTCGAAAACCATCAAGAAACAGATCGAGCCCTTAAACTTGCGCAGGATGCTTATGAAAATGATCCCGACAGTGTGGCTTTTGCGGACACTTTAGGCTGGGCATACTATAATAAGGGCATATATTCCCAGGCGATCTGGCTTTTATCGGAAGCTGAAAAAAAAGATCCAGACAACGGGTTTATAAAGTATCATCTTGGAATGACCTATTATCAGAAGGGTGAAATTGAAAAAGCGATGGAGTATTTAAAATCGGCCGAACAATCGAAGGAATCAAAGTATTTTGCTCAAAATTTAAGTGACATTCTTAACACACTCTCGAACAAAAAGCCGATTACATTAGAGGGAATGAATCAAAAAGATATTGATGAATCCATTCTTTCCCCTCCTGAAATTGAAAAAAAAGATGACAACATGATATTGCCCCAATGGAAACAATAATAATTCCAATAGAATTCTCTTGAGAATTTTTAGATTAGCAGATAAGTTTTAAACTATCGAAATTCAGGGGTTTTCCCATTGTTTTTTATCGATACGCTGGAGATTAAAGTATGAAACATATCAAAAAAAATTCTGTTTTAAAAACAGGGATCTGGATCAAAGAACAGCAGGGGCAACTGACAATCGGTTCTCTGGATAAAAATGACCCTGAGGTTATGGTTGTCTCGGATCAGTTGAGCTTAAAGTTGTTTGAATTTGAAAAAGATATGATGGAAGCTATTTATGGAGAGGATAGAGTTACATTTAACCCTTCAATCTTAAATATTGAAAAATTGTTATCCAATCTTAAAACGCAATTTAGCAAATATGAGCTTCGGATCTCATTTTCCGGGGCAAAGGAAAATTTTTTTAAAGGTCAATACAACGAAATCTACAGTTTGATCGAAAAATTCGTTCAAAGTTCTCTCAGCCATGACACTGAATTGGAGAAACCGCCATTAATCTATATCAATGCTTCTGTTCTTCAGGACCATTTGTGCATTATTTACAGAGATTCCTTATCGATATCAAATCCCGCTAAATTGAAAAAAGAATTTGATTTTATCAAGTCGGCCCTGAACGGAGAAATCAGTCATAAAGCAACACCCGGCAATGCATCCTACTATGATATCATAATACCATCAAAGCAATGAGGCATCATGAAGTTTTTTCCGATTAAAGTTGCCATCCTTTGCCTCCTTGCGACGCCTATTCTGTATACGGTCACATTGATTTCCAGTGAAAAATATTTGAGTCGACGATATTCATCCCAAATTCAGGATATTCTGATCGGTGATTCAAAACCTTTGCTGGATGGCTCTATTTTTTTGGAAGAACAGATTGCCAATAATATTCACAGATTTTTAATAGACGACAGAGTTCTTAGATTTACAGGGCTGGGTCTTAATATTTTGGTGACCACATCTCAAGGAAAGATTCTTTATCCAGCTTATCTGGATGTTAATTCCCCTGCAATGGAGATGAACGATGAGTTTGAGGGTCAGGTAATTGCAAAAAAGAATTTTGAGCTTTTAAACAATGGGCTGGAGGTGAAGGTTGAAGCAAATCTGGACCATGGATCATTCATTGGTAACATTATCCTATTTTTATATTTTGGAATTTCATTCTCGGTTTTTCTTATTTTTTATAAAATAGGCAGTTTCAAAGCATCTTTGGATCGGAAGAAAAACATGCAGTTGATAACCGATCTTCAAAAAGAAGACGAAATTCACAAACAGATTCTGGATGATTTGAAAAAAGAGCGTCAAGGATTATTTGAAAACATTAAAGCGCTGAATACCAAGTATCAGGAAGACCGGAGGAAAGCAATCATCAATGAGGAGGAAATGTTTGATGAAATTATTTCGCTGGAGGAAAAATTCAATGCTTTTATTGAATTTAAACAGGCCAAAGAAAAGGAAATTGAAGAATTAAAATCAAAAATCCAAATCTATGAGAGAAGAAAAACCCCTAAACTGAGGAGGAATGAATTTGATTTCATTTTGAAACGCTTTTCAGCTCTTTATAAAACCATTGAGATGAATAGAAAAGCGTTGACCGGATTTCTGACTCTGGATGAGGATCACCAGATAAAGGTCGAGGAAATCATCCATATGCTGGACCGTGATCCAGATAAAGTCATTATCAAGCGAAAAGTCTTTTCAGGTAAAAAAAACAGAACAACTTGCTTTGAAGTGTTATTTGCTTATAATGGCCGATTATATTTCACAAAAAATGAAAAAAATATGATTGAAATTTTGGTGATCGGAACCAAGAACACACAAACCAAAGATATGGAGTTTGTTCATAATTTATAAAAAATCATTATGTATACAACCTTTTATAATTTAAATCGAAAACCTTTTCAAATCAGCTCTGATCCTGTTTTCATGTGGTTGGGAGAAAAGCACAAGGAAGCCCTGGCCACCTTGAAATATGGGATCTTAGACAATAAAGGATTTCTGCTGCTGACAGGGGATGTAGGAACAGGCAAAACGACACTGATTAATACTCTTCTCCAGAGCCTGAGTGATGATATCATATCCACAACGGTTCCTGACCCGGGGCTGGAGAAAATGGATTTCTTTAATTATATTGCAGCAGGTTTCGGCATTAAAAAGGAATTTTCAACTAAAGGCCATTTTCTTGCCTGTTTCAGAAAATTTTTAATTCAAGCCAGTGAGGATAAGAAAAAAGTACTTCTCATTATTGATGAAGCCCAACTGTTAACACAAGAGATGCTTGAAGAAATTCGGCTTTTATCAAATATTGAAAAAACAGATGCCAAGCTGATTAATATTTTTTTCATCGGTCAGAATGAATTTAATGAAATTTTAAACCGGGATCAGAACAGAGCTGTAAGACAGAGATTAACTTTAAATTATAATATTGATCCCCTGACCCCTGATGAAACCGGAAAGTATATCAGACACCGCCTGAATATTGCAGGTGCAACGGATCCAATTTTTCATGATGAGGCTATTCAGGAAATCTTTTTATATTCTGGCGGTTTCCCAAGAAGAATTAATGTGATTTGCGATCATTGTCTTTTATCAGGATATGTCAAGGAGAAGAAAACAATTGACAGCGCTATTGTAAAAGAGTGCGCCCGAGAACTTAGAATTCCGACATCTGTCAGAAATAGAGATATCAATGGGTTTACAGGGGATGGGCCAGACGTTCATTTGCCCAGCCGGATAAAGAACCCGTCATCTGTCGAACACTCTGAAAATAAAAATAGAAAAAGAACCGTAATGGTTTTCATGAGGGTCTTGATTTGTTTATTCATCGGTTTTTTCATACTTTTTTTTTCTTTTCCAGATCACTTTAAAGAGTACATCAATAACACTATACAGGGATTCAAACATCAACTGCTGCAGGTATCTATTCAGAATGATATTCAAAGCGAGGATAAAAATTTAAAGGCGCAGGCACCGGTTGAAACAATAGAAAAAGAAATAATGCCCGTCGAAAAAATATATCCGATAACAGAAGAAGTCGCTAAATTAGAGATAACCCAAAGCGACATCCTGATAAAGGGTGAAAACAACATAAAGGATGAAAAAAAAGAAAGCCCGCCGCTGCCGACGGAAAAAGTAATCGTCCGGTTTAAGTACGATAACAATGATTTTACCGAAGAAGGCTTGAAAGACCTTATCGATTTTGCAAATATTCTGGCCACGCTTCCGGATACGAAAATTATCATCACAGGATATACGGATGTTGAGGGATATGAGAATTATAATCAAAAACTTTCCGAGTTCAGGGCTAATATTGTCAGAAGTTTTTTCCTTGGCAGGGGTATAAGGCCGGACCAGATTGAGGTTATAGGATCTGGAAGTAAAAAACCAATTGAAAGCAATGATACGGCTTGGGGTCGTATGATGAACCGACGGGTTGAAATAGAGGTAAAAAAGAAATAAAGGGTTACTCTATGCAAGCTCAATAGAATGAATTTGAAAAGGGTATGGTTGAGCATAAACATACCGTAGAACGGCAGGAGGCGAATCTATGAAATTTGATCGAAAAGTGTTTTTAATCTTATTTCTTGTTTTTTTTGTTTCTTTTTCGTCAGCCGTTGCTCAGATCCCTCCCGAAGAGGAAAAACATAATACCCCTGAGATTTCCGATCATGCGAAAACCGTTCAGCCAGAAATAAATGCCAGGCATCATGAAGCCGTCAACGGGTCTATAAATCTCGGAGAAGCCTTACCTCTTTTCAGTTGCATTCCATTTGCCGGGATGCTCCTGTCCATTGCGCTTCTGCCGCTTATCGCCCCCACTCTCTGGCATCATCATTTCGGTAAGATTTCAGCTTTCTGGGCAGCCTGTATGGCGATTCCTTTTATTTTTGTTTTTAAACAGACAGCCGTCAATGAAATTTTTCATATCATTCTGGCAGATTACGTCCCTTTCATTATTCTCTTATGGGCCTTATTCACTGTTTCCGGCGGTATCCTGCTCAAAGGAACCTTAAGAGGGACTCCTGTTGTCAATACGGGGATTATCCTGATCGGAACGATTCTCGCTTCCTGGATGGGGACTACGGGAGCCGCCATGCTCATGATCCGTCCGCTTCTGAGGGCCAATGACCATCGAAAGAACAAAACAGTTATGGTTGTTTTCTTTATTTTCCTTGTGGCCAATATCGGCGGCGCCTTGACCCCGTTGGGTGATCCTCCCTTGTTTTTAGGATTTCTTCACGGCGTGGAGTTTTTCTGGACATTAAAAATTTTACCGCATATGCTTTTATCCGCCGGTATTCTTCTGATCGTCTATTTTATCCTTGATACTTATTATTATAAAAAAGAGAAGGCAACGGTTCCGGACCAGGGAGAAAAAAAACCACTCCGCCTGGTTGGAACCCATAATTTTATTTTTCTCGGGGGGATTGTCGGTTCGGTATTGATGAGCGGTATCCTGGACCTGGGTGAGGTCTCTACCCTGGGTGTCCACAGAGCGGTTCAGGACTGGCTGAGGGATGGGCTTTTGATTGTCATGGGGATAGGCTCTCTTTTGTCCACATCCGGGGAAATCAGGGAAGAGAACCAATTTTCATGGGCCCCGATGATTGAAGTGGCATATCTTTTTATCGGCATTTTCATCACTATGATTCCCTGCCTTCTCCTGCTCAAGGCAGGACCGAACGGTGCGTTTGCATTCCTGATCAATGCCGTCCAAAAACCAGCCCATTATTTCTGGGTATCAGGGTTGCTGTCCGCCTTTCTGGATAATGCCCCGACCTATCTGACCTTTTTTAATACAGCACTGGGAAGTTTCTATGGCAGTATGCCGGAATCATCATCCGTTCCTTTATTGATGACAGAAAAAGCAGTTTATCTGAAAGCGATCTCATGTGGGTCGGTTTTTTTTGGTGCATGCAGCTATATCGGCAACGCTCCCAATTTTATGGTCCGGTCCATTGCCAGTGAGTCAGGGACGGTCATGCCGAGTTTTTTTGGGTATATCCTGAAATATTCATTCGTTTTTTTAATTCCGACTTTTATTATTGTAACCTTTATTTTCTTTTAATATATTCAGTCCAAAGAAGGTGAAAGTATTTGAAAAGGAGCAGCAATACCAATGGATATCAATCTTAAAGGCTTAAAAATAGCCATCATCGGAGGGAATAGTCCTTGTAAAAGAATTCTTGAATTGTTGACAGGGCCCGGTTTAAAGGAAGTCGCTCCGGAAGTCCTTCTGGTCGCCGATCCCCTGACCCGTTCCGAAGGTATCCTTTGCGCAAAGGAAAAAGGGATCCGGGTGACGGCTGATTTTGATGATATATGCAGGCTTTCCGGTATCGATGTTATATTAAAACTGAAAAATGATGAGGTTTTAAATTGTATTTTAGAAAAGATAAAGACCGAGAAGGTTAGGATTATTGACCTTGGTGCCCATAGAGCGGTTTCGTTCATAGATTATCTTGAGGCAGAGGAAGAAAAAATCAGGATAAAAACGAAAATTCTGGCCAAAGAGATTGACAGAAAAGAAATTGTGGCCCTGTTTGATGCATATTCAGCGAGAATCAGGAAAAATGCAGAAAAAGAAAAGAAAATTCTGGAACTGGAAAGGGCGGATCTGATTGAGATTGAAAAAGAGCTTTCTCAAATCATACAAGGCAGTATGATCCCCACTTTTATCATCAACAACGAGCATATTATCACGCATTGGAACAGGGCATGCGAAGATCTGACCGACCAGAAAGCCTATGAACTGGTAGGGACCGATCGCCAGTGGGTACCGTTCCGGTCGGCAAAAAGGCCTACCATGGCCGATATTATTGTCGGAAGGATGTCGGAAGAAGAGGTGACGAAATATTACGGGTCTTCCTGGAGAAAATCGGTGCTCATCAAAGAAGCCTATGAGGCGGAAGAATTTTTTCCGCATCTTGGCAAGGAAGGAAAATGGATTTTTTTTACTGCCGCACCAATAAAATCACCAGACGGTAAAATCATCGGCGCCATAGAAACCTTAAGGGACATGACGCAAGACAAAAAGGCAAAAGAAGAACTGGAACTCCAGGACAAGGAACTGTCCACGCTGTATGAAAAATATAAAAAATCCGAAGAAAAATACAGGTCTCTATTTAATAACAACCCCAATCCGATTTTTATTATTGATTCCAAAACCCTTGAAATCCTGGATGTGAATCACAGGGTGGAGAATGAATACGGCTACAATAAAACCGAACTTCTTGGAAAATCTTTTCTCAATATCTGGGAAACATCCGATGAAACGATTCAGCAGGGCCTGGAAACGCTTCCGGATAACAAATCCATTCTTTTTACCAAGAAAAAGCATTTCAAGAAAAATAAGACCGGATTCTTCGTCAATGTCAAGGTGGTTCATGCCACCTACAGCCACAGGGATGTTCTGATCGCTTCCGCCACAGATATCACCGAAAGCGTGGAAAAAGATACCCAGTTGATCCAGGCCGGAAAACTGGCGACCCTCGGCACCATGGCGGCAGGGATGGCCCATGAAATCAACCAGCCTCTCAACGTCATCCAGATTTGTGCTGATCTCATAATGAAAATGATCAATAAAGGGATTACGATTCCAGACGAAGAACTCATGATGATGGCCAGGGATATCATCGATAATGTGACAAGGGCTGCCGGTGTTATCCGGCATGTCCGGGATTTTTCGAGGCAATCGGAAAGAAATCTTAAAAAATTAACGATCAACGACCCCATACGGGATGTTTTTAAGGTGCTGGGGCATCAGATCAGCGTTCACGCCATTCAGGTCAAACTTGAGCTTGATCCGGACATCCCGGAAATTCTGGCAGAACATAACCGGTTGGAACAGGTATTTATCAATCTTGTCACCAATGCCATTGATTCCATGGATGAAAATGCCCAAAAGCTCGAAATCGAAGGGGGCATGGCACAGAAAATACTTCTGATCAAAACCTATAGCAAAGACGATCAGGTGGTTGCAGAGGTCTCTGATACAGGGATAGGGATGAATGAAGCGGTTAAGCGAAAGATTTTCGAGCCGTTTTTTACCACCAAGGAAACTGGAAAAGGTACAGGTCTTGGGACCAGTATCAGTTTCGGGATTATCAAGGATTATGAAGGAACAATTGAAATAGAGAGCGAATATGGCAGGGGCGCTAAATTTATAGTCAGGTTTCCGGCAATCAAATAAGGAAATGAATTATGTCACCCATAAAAATTTTATTAGTTGATGACGAAGAACTCATTATCAGACTGCTTTCCATGTCTCTTCAAAGCGATGGTTATCAAACCGTTTCAGCGTTTTCCGGCGAAAAGGGCCTTGAGGTCTTTAAAGCGGAGGCCCCTGATATCGTGATCACGGATATCAAAATGCCTGGAATGGACGGACTCACACTTTTAAAAAAAATCAAGGAAATCGATCCTGATAGAGAAGTTATTATTGTAACCGGACATGGGGATGTCGATTCCACCATTATGGCGCTTCAGTATGGTGCCAGCGATTTTATCAATAAACCGGTGCGTGATGCAGCACTTGCCATTGCCATTGAAAGGGCGAAATCAAAGATTGCCATCCGCAAAAAGCTTGAAGAATACACGATCAATCTTGAAAAAAAAATAGCAGAGGCCACGGAAGAAATCAGGAGAAAATCGGATTTCCAGAGACTGCTGATCAGAAGCTCAAACGATGCCATTGTGGCCTTTGACAGTGAGTGGAAAGTGGTCGTGTACAACCCTGAAGCCGCAAGGCTGTTTGGCGAAGCGGCAAAGGATGTCCTTAACAAATTGACTATTGATGAACTTTACACAACTAAAATCGCTACGGTTTTTAAAAAACAAGTGGCGCTTGAAACGGATCAGAGAAATTATCCATGGAAAGAACAGGTCATTCATACCAAAGACGGCAGGCAGATACCGGTTCGATATGCCAGCAATGTTTTGTTCGAGAATAATGAATTTGTCGGGACGGTTAATTTTTTTCAGGATCTGACTGAAATCAAACGGCTTGAGGCGGAACTGGTCCGGTCCGAGCGGATGGCGGCTGTCGGGCAGACTGTCAGCGGTCTCGCCCATTATGTGAAAAATATCCTCATCGGTTTGAAAGGGGGTTCATACATTGTGGATGTCGGGCTTCAGAGAAACAATACGGAAAAACTCAGATCCGGCTGGGAAACCATCAAAAGAAATATAAAAAGGATCGGAGATCTCACGCAGGATCTTCTGACCTATTCAAAACAGAGGGAACCTGAATTGGAAAATTGTTCTCCCCATGACATCATCCATGAGCTTCTGGAATTGCTGCGAGAATTTGCAGAATCAAAAAATATTAGTATTTCAATGGAAGCGGACAACTCCATCGGATGGATAAAGGCTGATCCCAAGACCATTCACCATTCTTTGTTAAATATAATCAATAATGCCATTGATGCCTGTATTGAAGACGAGAATATATCGAAACAACATGAAGTCAAAATCAGGACCTTCGTAGATCAGGACCATATGATTTGTTTTGAAGTTGCAGACAACGGCTGTGGAATGGATGAGGAAACAAGAAACAAATTATTTACGCCCATGTTCAGTTCCAAGGGGGGGAAAGGAACCGGTCTCGGGCTTTTGGTTACGGAAAAGCTGATCGAAGAGCATAAAGGGTTTATTGAGATTGAAACAAGCCCGGGAGCCGGCAGTTTGTTCAGAGTCAGACTCCCTTATGAAAAACCAGATGAAGTTGGTGGAATGGAGCAAGGAGCATAAATAATGAGTAAAAAAGTTCTTGTGGTGGATGATGATCCTGATGTCCGGTCCTTTATTGTTACGGTTCTGGAAGAAAATTTATATATACCTGTCATTGCTCAGGATGGCGTGGAGGGGCTTGAAAAAATTGAAAAAGAGAACCCTGACCTTGTCATTCTTGATGTATTGATGCCCAGGGGAAGCGGGATACGGCTGTATCACCATCTGAAAACGGATGACCGGTTCAGCCAGCTTCCCATTATCATGTTTACCGGGATTTCTCTTCGCTCCTTTTTAAAATCCCAGAAAGTTTTGGATGAGTTCAAAGGGGCAAAAGTTCCTGAACCTGACATTTATCTTGAAAAACCGGTGGACCCGGAAGTATTGGCTGAAGCAGTCAGGAAAAAACTCGGTTAATCAAAATGCTGTCAAAAGCCGGAGTATTTATGGAAATTAAAAAACTGCTGTTTGTAACAAAGTTTGAAGGTCTTTGTTATGATGCCTTGAGATCTCTTCTGGTACTTCGAAAGGCAGACCTGGAACATGTTGTTTTCCTGAATGTGATCGAGAGAGATAAGGTCGCCATGAAAAGAGGGGCAGGTTATCTCAAGGAAGAAGAAGTCAAATTAAAGGAAACGGCAAATATCCGGTTTATTGACTGGGCTGAAAATCTTTTTGAAATGGGGATGGAAGTCGGCGCCTATATTGAAGTATCCACCCTGATTCCGGAGATCCTGAAAGTCATTGAAAAAGAGTCTCCTGATCTCATCGTCATCGGCCGTTCCCATAAAAGTACCCTGGAGCAGCTCTATTCAGGATCAGACGTGAATGAACTGGTCCGGAGAACCCGTATCCCGATCCTTGTTTTCAAACACATGGCTGAAGATAAGATCGTTCCTGAAAAACTGTTTGAACGCCTGCTATTTGCCACCAACTGGTCTGAAACCGTGGTAAGGATGGTTGAATATATCAAAAGCATGAAAAATGTGATCGGTGAGATTCATGTCATCCATGTGGTTAAGGACAGTGCCCTGAAAAGTCCGGATGCCCATGCAGTCCAGAAGGTGCGAAAATCGGAACGTAAAAGACTCGATGACCTTTGCGATGAATTGGAGGAGCAGGGAATAAAGGCCAGGGCCCATTTATATGTGGGTGATCCGCAAAAAGAGATAGAAAAGGCGGCCAGGGAATACCAGGCCAGCATGATTGTTTTAGGATCCAGTGATAAGGCAGCCATTATTGAACGATGGGGCGGCTCCATTTCAAGACATATGTCCGACAATTCAATTTTTCCCTGTTTGATCATCCCCGGCAAAAAGGAAACATAGCCGTGCTTCAAAATGCTACAATATAGTCATGTAATAGCTATTTTTTTTCTTCAAGTGTTGACCTGGTAAAGTATAGTTGTTATAAACACCATCTAAATTGATAGCGGTATACCCAGTTAATTTAAGGAAAAGATATGAAACTCCTATTCATAGACGATGAACAAACCTTTTTAAAATATATTGCCAAACGCCTATCCCTGGAAGGTTTTTCCGTTAAGATCACATTTTCAGGAGAAGAGGGTGTTGATGCGGCTTCAAAAGAAAATTTTGATGTGGCCGTGGTAGATCTTCAGATGCCCGGCATTGACGGTATCGAAGTCCAGCGAAGGTTGAAAGACCTTCAGCCGAACCTTCCCTGCATTATTCTGACCGGGCATGGGAGTGTTGAAAACGCCTTGGAAAGCGGCAAATACAATGCGTATAAATTCCTGTCAAAGCCCGTGGATATGGACACCCTTATTGAAACCGTTAAAGCGGCGTATGATTTTAAAACCCGGCAGGAAAAATTATCTGCAGATCAACATCAATCCGGTAAAGGTTCCGGAAAACAAGGCCCCATCTCCAAACTGTATGATAAATTCCGTAAGCTCTATGGTGTTGAAAAATAACTGTTTCAGTTTTTAAGTGTGTTTCTATTTTCGGGGAGGGGCAATGCAATGAACGTTTCACGCAATGAAGGGGTGAAGGATAATGAAAGTTCGTCACGCAAATTCATCATATCCTTTCTTTCATTTTTAATTACATTTGTTTTAATGCTTTTATGCTGGCTGGTTCTATCAGGGATTTTTGAACCGCTGATACTCTTTCTGGCCGTCATCTCCTGTTTTCTGGTGGCCTATTTTTTTTCTGACCTTTTATTCCCTTCATTGGAAGCGGCTTATATCGGAATATTTTTCAGATTTATCGGATATCTGCCCTGGCTGACCTGGCAGATAGTATTGGCGAATTTTCATGTTCTGTATGTTACCCTTCATCCACGGATGAAGGATTTGATCGAGCCTCAGATCATCACCTTTAAAACCAATCTGAAATCCGAGATGGCCATTGTCACCCTGGCCAATTCCATCACCCTGACACCGGGGACGATCACGGTAACGGTGGACAGTGATGGCGTGTTCAAGGTCCATGCCATTGACAAAGCATCGGCCGAAGGTTGTCCCGGAGATATGCTGGCAAAGGTTGCAAAAATTTTTGGAGAAACGATATGACGTCATTTTTTCTTTATGTAGCAGTAGGCTTGTGCCTGATCATGGTTTTATCGATTTACCGGGTGTTGTTCGGACCCACAACGCTGGACCGGCTCATCGGTGTAAATGCCATCGGCAGTAAAACCGTTATTCTTTTACTTCTCATCGGGTTTTTGTATGGCCGCGTGGATATGTTTGTCGATATTGCGCTTGCCTACGGTTTGTTGAATTTTGTGGCCGTCATTGCTGCCGCACGGTATTTCCACAAGAGAAAAGGGCTGTACGAAGAATCCTTTATGGATTGATCGTCAGATGGGAGAATCCATGAATATTATTGTTATTGCATTATTGGTTTTCGGTTTGTTCTTTTTTCTGGCTGGCGGCATCGGTATTATGAGAATGCCGGATTTTTACAGCAGACTTCATCCGGCAGGAAAACTCGATACCCTTGCAACACTTGCCATGGTGATGGGGCTTGTCCTCTATAATCTCAATGAGATCAGCCTTGGAACCATTCTTGTCTCCATAAAAATGTTTTTAATCGTCTTTTTCGTGTCCCTGGCCAGTCCGACCGCCACTCATACCATTGTGGATGCGGGCATGAGGGCCGGACTAAGGCATTGGACCAAAAAGAAACAAAGGAGTTGATTATATGCACTGGCCGATTGATATCATTGTATTGACCTTTGTCATCTTCTGCGCAATCGCTGCCCTTTCCGTTAAAGACCTTTTGGCAACCGCCATTCTGTTTGGTGCCTATTCATTTTTGATGTGTCTGCTCTGGACCATCATGGGAGCTGTGGATGTTGCCTTTACAGAAGCGTCGGTGGGTGCCGGGGTGAGTACGGTGTTCTTTGTAGCGGCAATTTTTAGAACCAGCAGGAGGGCAAAAGATTGAGACTTCTCGCATTCATCATTGTTACCCTCACAGGGGCATTTTTATTATATGGGACAACCGAGTTTCCGGACTGGGGTGATCCGAATTCACCGGCTTCCCTTCATGTGTCCAATTATTATATTGAAAAGACCTATGAAGATACCCATGCACCCAATTTTGTCACGGCGGTTGTGACCGACTACCGCGGGTTTGATACCATGTTTGAAACAGCTGTTATTTTTACTGCCGGAATTGGCTGTTTCCTTTTGTTAAGGGATTTCAGGGGAAAAAAAGAGCATTATTACCAACACATCCCTTCCGGTGTCATCCTGCATGTAAAGGACGAGAAAAAATTACTGCCGATCGGAAAAGAATTCGGGTATATGGATAAAGAATGGGTTCCTCCGGATCTGATCAATAAAACCGTCTGTCGGATACTGATTCCGTTTATCCAGATCTATGCCCTTTATGTTGTGGCGCATGGGGATTATTCCCCGGGCGGGGGATTCCAGGGAGGTGTTATTTTCGGCTCCAGCCTGATTCTTCTGGCCATTTCCTATGATCTTAAGACCCTTGTCGAACGGGTCAAAGAAAAATTATTGGGAATATTTGCAGCCCTGGGTGTATTGATCTATGCCGGGACCGGTGCCCTTTGTCTTCTGATGGGAGGTAATTTCCTCGATTACGGAAAGCTTGCGCCATTGATACCCGGCCATTCGGGTCATATCCGGGCGCTTGGTATGCTGGTCGTTGAAATCGGTGTCGGTATTGCCGTCATGGCTGTCATGACTCTCATTTATATCAACATCGTCTCCGAAGGCAGACATGATGAAGGACTATAGGTAAGGCTATGAGTGAATTGTTGTCCCTTGTTATCGCAAAATATAATTACTGGTTGTATGTAATCCTGATGATGATCGGTCTTTATGGCATGATTGCAAAAAATAATCTGATAAAAAAGGTGGTGGGCATGAACATCTTCCAAACCGCCATCATTCTTTTTTATGTTTCCATCGGATATAAGACTAATGCAAGCATCCCTATCATTACAACGGCGGATACGGCTCACGGAGCTGTTGTCCGGGCGGCCGATTATATTAACCCGTTGACTTCCTGTCTCATGCTGACGGCCATTGTCGTTTCCGTTGCCACCTTTGGCTATGCCATGGCCCTGGCCGTTAGAATATACCAGCGGTATCAAACCCTGGAAGAAGATGAACTCAGAATGCGCTTATCGAAAGAATAAACCATGGAAAATTATCCTGTCCTTATCGTTGTTGCACCGTTTATATCCGGACTTCTGGCCGGGCTTTTTGTATGGATTGAAAAGCGCCTGTCCTACCCGATTGTTCTTACAGGTCTTTTTATTTCGGCATTCTCAGCCATTCAGGTATTGATCCAGGTCATCGGGTCAGGCCCCATCCAGTATAAACTGGGCGGATGGTCACCTCCCATCGGGATTGAATACCGGGTTGATCTGTTGAATGCCATGGTTCTCTGTCTTGTTTCAGGAGTGGCCTTCCTGAACCTGATCGCGAGCTACAGGAGCGCAGAAAAAGAAATCGGAGACCGGACCGGTTCATATTATGCAGTCTATAACCTGTTTATGACCGGTCTTCTCGGGGTGACCATCACCGGTGATCTGTTTAATCTTTATGTCCTCATCGAAATTACATCATTGACCAGCTATGCCCAGGTGGCCATGGGAGACAGGGACAGGGGACCTCTTGCAAGTTTGAATTATGTATTTATCGGTGTTATCGGGGCCAGTTTTTATCTTCTGGGCGTCGGCTATCTCTATATGTACACCGGTTCTTTGAACATGGCCGATGTGGCTGTCCTTATCAAGGGATCACAGGGTTCGTCAACGGTTCTGGTTGCCTTTATCCTCTGCATCCTGGGAATCTGGATCAAGATGGCCCTCTTCCCCTTTCATGTCTGGCTTCCCAATGCCTATACCTATTCGCCCGTCATATTTTCACGGGTGGTTGCCCCGCTTATGACAAAAGTCATGGTTTATGTCATGATCCGGCTCATGATCACCGTGTTCGGATATGATTATATCTTCAACACCCTGCATCTTTCCGATGCCGTGGTCTGGCTCGCCACCATTGCCGTACTTGCCGGGGGTGTCATGGCCCTGGCCCAGAAAAATCTGAAAAAAATGCTGTGCTATATCATTGTCAGTGAAATTGGCTATATGGTGGGCGGGGCATGGATGGGAAATCAGCTTGGAATGACCGGGTCCATCCTCCATATTCTCAATGACGTCCTCATGACCTTTGCCCTTTTCCTTGCTGTCGGGAATATGGTTTACAGGATCGAAAAAGTTGACATCACGGATCTGAAAGGGCTGTTCGGAAAAATGCCCTGGACCATGGGAGGATTTGTTCTGGCTGCGTTCAGTATCATCGGCGTTCCGCCCACCTGCGGATTTTTCAGCAAATGGTATCTGATTCTGGGCGCCCTTGAAAAAGGAGCCTACCATTTTGCAGCTGCGCTCATTATATCCAGTCTTATCTGTGCGGTTTTGTTTTTCAAGGTATTTGAAATCTGTTTTTTTGAATCCGGGTCCCCTGGGCATGAACACTCCTCGCACGGTTCTGTCGTGATTGAGGAAGCCCCGGTATCCATGCTCATTATCTCAGGGCTTGTCAGTCTTTCCCTGATTGTTGCAGGGTGTTATTCAGGAACTATTGTAAATACGATTATTCTTCCTTTTTTAAAGTGAAAAATAAATTTGAATACAATTAAAAAGGCAAAATAATAAATGGAAACCATTATCTCGATCAAACCCCTTTTAGCCGTTCTTGCTTCTCTTCTTGTTATTCCGATGCTGGTCTCTTCTTCAGACAAGCCTAATGTAAGGGAATCCTGGACGTTTATTGCAGGAATTATTAAATTTCTTATCGTTGTTTCAATGCTTCCGGCAGTATTATCAGGAAAACATGTGGTATTGACCCTGTTTAGTATTGCTCCGGGTGCGGATATCGCTTTCAGAGTGGATGCATTGGGAATGCTCTTTGCCCTTGTGGCCTCATCTTTATATATCATCACTTCCATGTATTCCATCGGGTATATGAGGGGGTTGAAGGAACATGGACAGACCCGGTTTGTCTCCTTTTTTGCCCTGGCCATCAGCGCCACCATCGGTGCGGCATTTTCGGCAAATCTACTGACCCTTTATCTGTTTTATGAAGTTTTGTCCCTTGCCACCTATCCTCTGGTGACCCATCATCAGGATGCAAATTCCAGGATTTCAGGCAGAAAATATCTTATCTTCATATTGGGAACATCCATCGGTCTGGTATTGCCGGCCATGATCTACTGCTATCATGCCACTGGAACCCTTGAGTTTGCCGCGGGCGGTATTTTTTCCGGGCAGCTTTCCAAACCTGCCGCCACCGTGCTTTTGCTCATGTTTGTATTCGGATTTGCCAAGGCCGGGATCATGCCTTTCCATTCATGGCTTCCGGCTGCAATGGTTGCGCCGACACCGGTCAGTGCGCTGCTGCATGCCGTGGCCGTCGTAAAGGTCGGGGCCTTTTCCATTGTCAGGGTTATTACCGGTATTTTCGGGGTTGATTTTCTCTTATCCTTCAATTTAGGCGCTGTTGTGGCGGCCATTGCGTCGGTCACCATCCTTGTGAGTTCCTGCATCGCATTG
The DNA here is from genome assembly GCA_020048635.1 of Desulfobacula sp. Classification (GTDB taxonomy): domain Bacteria; phylum Desulfobacterota; class Desulfobacteria; order Desulfobacterales; family Desulfobacteraceae; genus Desulfobacula. Next base: position 23,517 of record JAIFMF010000020.1, read on the forward strand.
ACCCAGGATGAATTCAAGCGGCGCCTCGCATATTCAACCATCGGGCAGTTGTCCTATATCATACTGGGCGTAGCCCTGCTGTCACCCAAGGGGATGACGGGCGGGATGCTGCATATTGCCATGCATGCCTTCGGAAAAATAACGCTTTTTTTCTGTGCCGGTGCAATTTTTGTGGCCACAGGCAAAAAATATATCAGCCAGATGGTGGGGATCGGAAAAAGAATGCCGCTGACCATGATGGCTTTTCTGATCGGCTCCATGAGTATTATCGGGCTTCCCCCCACAGGCGGGTTTATCAGCAAATGGTATCTGGTCCTCGGGACGCTTGAAGGCGATCAGATGATCATGCTGTTTGTCCTTTTGTCCAGCTCTCTTTTAAATGCCGCCTATTTTATGCCGATTTTTTACAAGGCATTTTTTTGCACAAAAGAAGAATCCATGTTTGAAGATAAAATTCAAGAGGCTCCCATGATGTGTGTGGTTCCGCTTCTGATGACCGCTCTGATTTCTTTTGTTCTGTTTTTTCTGCCGCAACCGTTTTTAGATCTGGCGCAACTGGCTGTAAAAGGATTTATAGGAGGCTGATTCTGTTATGAAAACCAATAAGGATAAAAGCGAATTAATGGAACTGAAACATGACCCGGTTCCAGGATATAAAGGTATATTTTCCGTTGTGTTTACGGTAAGCCTTTTATACATGGCATTTATATTATTTCAACCTTGTTTCTAGAAAATTAGGCATATTATTTATGGAAAAAAAACATGTGTTTGATGATCCCCGCAATGTAAAAAGGCTTTTAACGGTCTTTTTCAGTTCCGTGGTCATACTTCTGATTCTGGATGCTTTTTATATTTTGCTTTCCAGGATGAATGTGATTCATAGCCATATGAATTATCAATGGGAAGAATTCTGGGGCTTTTATGCATTTTTTGGGTTTGTCGCCTGCGTGATACTGGTCTTGGTGTCAAAATATATCCTGAGACCCCTTGTAAAACGAGAGGAGAACTATTATGACAAATAGTATCCTTCCTGCTTTGATTTTCATGATCGGCGGATTTATGATCCCGTTCTTCAGGGGCAGGGCAAAATCCATCTATATGATGCTGATTCCTGTTGTCGGCTTTATCAACCTGATCAACATCCCTATGGGCGATCATTTTCTGATGAATTTCTCGGATTTCAAACTGGTCCTTCTGCATATCGACCGGCTGAGCCTTCTGTTCGGGTATATTTATCATATCATTGCATTGATCACGGTCATCTATATCCTGAATTTTAAAAATGATGTGGAATATGTCGCTGGCTTTTTTTATGCCGGTGCCGCTCTTGGTGCCGTTTATGCCGGTGATCTGTTTTCATTTTTCATTTTCTGGGAAATGCTGACCATTGGCTCAGTCATGCTGATCTGGGCCAGAAAAACAAAATCGGCCCAGGCATCAGGATTAAGATATCTTCTGGTTCATGCCTTTGGCGGACTGGTCCTGCTTGCCGGGATTGTTCTCCATTTTACGGAAACCGGTTCCCTTGAAATGCTGAAACTGACCTTATCCGGCCCCGGTTCCTATCTGATCTTTGTAGGCATCGGTATCAACTGTGCATGGCCTGTTCTCCATCCCTGGCTGACAGATGCCTATCCTGAAGCCACTATCGGCGGGACTGTTTTCTTGAGCGCATTTACCACAAAAACAGCGGTTTACGCACTTGCCAGACTTTTCCCTGGGACAGAGGCCCTGATCTGGATCGGGGTTGCCATGGCAGCCTTCCCGATTTTTTATGCCGTCATTGAAAATGATCTTCGCCGGGTTCTGGCTTACAGCCTGATCAACCAGGTCGGATTTATGGTGGTCGGTATCGGCATCGGGACCGAGCTTTCCATAAACGGGGCCTGTGCTCATGCCTTTAATGATATCCTTTTCAAGGGCCTTCTCTTTATGTCCATGGGTGCGGTCCTGTACCGGACCGGTAAGATCAATGCCACGGATCTGGGTGGGCTTTATAAGAGCATGCCGTGGACGGCATTGTTCTGTTGTGTGGGTGCCGCCTCCATTTCCGCTTTTCCTCTGTTTTCAGGATTTGTCAGCAAATCCATGGTCATGGAAGCGGCTGCAAGCGGCTCTCATCTGGCGGGCCAGAAAAGCTATGTCGTAGTCTGGCTGGTTCTTTTATTTGCCTCTGCCGGCGTATTTCATCATGCCGGTATAAAAATACCATTTTTTGCATTCTTTGGGCATGATGCCGGTCACAGGGTGAAAGAAGCACCGCTGAACATGCTGATCGCCATGGGCATCGCCGCTTTCCTCTGTATTTTTATCGGGACCTACCCCAAACCCTTATACAATCTTTTGCCGTTTGCCGTGGACTATCACCCCTATACCATTTCCCATGTGTTATCTCAGACCGAGCTGTTGTTCTTTTCAGCCCTTGCCTTTACGCTTCTTCTGCTCTCCGGTATCTACCCGGCCGAGATAAGGGCATTGAATGTGGATGCAGACTGGATATACAGAAAAACAGGAAAAGCCCTTTACCGGATTTTCGATGCGGTTTTAAACCCCTTGAATGCCTGGTGTGAAAGAATTGTCAGAGGGGTGGCGGGTTCAACAGCAGATTTTTTTAAAGATGCCGGTGCAAAAATTTCATTATTTGTTGCCGTCAATATCTGGCTTCTGGCCGGATACCGTGACAAACACCTGGAGATTAAAAAGCAGAAACTTTATAACGATATCCTGCAGGGGACATTACCGGCCGGAATAGGTGCGGCAGTGACCATTACATTTATTCTTCTGATCTATGTGTTAATTTAACAAAGGCATAACCATGGTTAAAATTGAAGATTTGAAGCGGATTAATTTATTACGGGATGTTCCGGATCATCTCCTGGAGATCATTGCCCGGGAAGCACAGTTAAATATTTACGGGAAAGATACCCAATTGATGACCATCAATGAAAAAGTCGATACCTTTTTCATGCTCATCATGGGTCAGGTGGCCCTGAAAAAGGAATTGACACCTAAAATTGATGTTATCTTTGATTATGTCCAATCCGGATCTTCCTTTGCCACGTCCGCACTCATGGAAGGCTCCATCGCCTTTCACAATGCCATCTGCCAGGAACCCTGCGAAGCCATCACCATTTCAGGAAAACGGATCAGGGAATTGTTTGAGGAAAATCATGAACTTGCCTATTACATATTACAGGGGGCTGCAAGACAATATAAGAAAAAAATGGATACCCGGACAAAGATGATCATCAAGACCCTGAATGAAAATCCGGAGTTAAAGGAAGATATCCATGACATTGAAACCCTAACCCCGGTTGCTTAAATAAGGATCTTTGATGATGGTTGAAAAAGAATATTTAAAGAAAATTAATTTTTTGAAAGATTTGCCGGACAGGATTCTTGAAAAAATAGGAGCTGTCTCTCAACTGGAGACCTTTGATGAAGAAACCGTGCTTTTCAGGCAGGATCAGCAAAAATCCCTTTTGTACATGCTGGTTTCAGGCAAAGTGTTTCTAAATAGCCGGTCCGGATCCGGTAAATCCCTTACCCTGGATGAAGTTACACCGGGAAGAACGTTCGGCGTTTCCGTGCTTCTGGGCGGGGAACATACCAGCTCCTTTACTGCCGTGTGTGCAGAAACGAGCGTCATGATTACGGTTTCCGGCGAACAGATGCAACAATTGTTTACAGAGGATTTTGAAATCGGACATGCCGTCATGTTAAAGATGGTGGCACTTTTCAGATCAAGAATGGAAATGTACACCCGTCAGTTTTTATATTCTCTTGCCCACCATCCGGAAATCAGGGAATCATAAAAATTTCAGTGTTATGAAATTTACAGTATGAAAAAATTGTTGACAGCAGTTATTTGAAATATCCTTTCCTTTTTTTTCTGATTTAATAAAAATATTTATTATTTCAGGCCCTTATCATTTTTTTACTCCGTTTAAAAACCGTCGGCATCATAGTTGCTCTAATGGTCTTTCAAATCTGCAAGAGCATTTTATATACCTGTTTAAAGGCGCAACCATATGATAGAAGATTCAGTACAGAAACAGACCCGCACAGAGGATACGGTCAGACGGTCCATTCTCACCAATATGATCCTTGTTCCGTTTATCCCCTTTATACTGGCTATCGGCGTCAGTTTTTATTATTTCACCACCTCTCTGGAGAATAACACGACTGCAAGCATGAAAAGAATCGTGTCCGATCACCGGAATATGATCGAGGCTTTTCTGATGGAGCGGAAAGCCGATCTTGAATTTGTCACCAATGCATTTCAATACGATGAAATCAATAGCAAAGAAACCATTGATGCCATATTTGAGAACTTAAAAAAACAGTCAGGCGCCTTTATAGATCTCGGACTCTTTGATCCGCAAGGGATTCACGTCCGGTATTCAGGCAAATATGAACTCCAGGGAAAAACCTATGCTGATGAATTCTGGTTTAAACAGGTTTTAGAGAACGGGTCCTATATCAGTGATGTTTTCCTTGGATACAGACGGATCCCCCATTTTATCGTTGCCGTAAAACATGGCAGTGCCGAAAAAACCTGGGTATTGAGGGCTACCATTGATACCTTGTATTTTGACCGGATGATTTCCCAGGTAAGAATCGGGAAGACGGGGGAGGCTTATATCTTGAATAAAGACGGTATTTCTCAGTCTGAAAGACGGTCGTCAAATATCCAGGTTATGGAAAAGGACCCGGAATTTGCCGATTTTTCTAAATCCGAGGAACCCATTCATACCTTTATCAAAGCCGATGCATCGGGCGTCAAACATCTTTATGCAACCACCTGGCTCAAAGACAGGGAATGGATGCTGGTGGTAAGGCAGGAGAAAAAGGATGCATACCGTTTTTTATATACAGCCGTTTATATTAACCTGGTGATTATGATCATCGGGATAGCGGTGATTATTGTGGTTGCCAATTTTATAACCAACCGTATCATCAAACAGATTGAAAAACTTGGGCGGGAAAAGAAAAGTCTTGGAAATCAGCTTATAAGAGCGGCAAAACTGGCTGAAATCGGTGAAATGGCAGCCGGGTTTGCCCATGAAATCAATAATCCCCTCCAGATTATCAAAAGTGAACATGCCCTGATTGAAACCCTTCTGGATGATGTCTCCCATAAGATGAATGAAAATGAAAAAAAGGATTTGGATGAGATTGAAGACTCCCTGGGCCAGATCAAGCTGCAGGTAAACCGGTGTTCGGAAATCACCCATGCCATTTTAAGATTTGGAAGAAAAAACGAAATCCGCCAGGAGGTCCTGGATCCGTGCCGCATCATTCCGGAGATTGTTCATATGGTTGAAAAAAAGGCAGAAGTGAATGGTATTGAAATCATCAGGCATCTTTCTAAAAATTCACCACAGTTCATGGGAGATGCGTCCCAGTTTCAACAGGTGATCCTCAATCTGTTTAACAACGCCATTGACGCCATAAGCGAACGGCATGGGTCAAAGGGGGGAGTTCTGAAAATTGAGACTGCCGGAAAGAATCAAAACAATCTTACCATAGAGATCACGGATAACGGGATTGGCATAAGCCAGGAAAATATTTCCAAAATTTTCTCCCCGTTTTTTACCACAAAGCCTGTGGGAAAAGGAACCGGGCTCGGGTTGGCGGTCTGTCACGGAATTATTGAAAGTTTTGGTGGAACCATGGAAGTAAAAAGTGAAAACAATGTCGGAACGACTTTTATTATCAGTCTGCCGGCAATAACCCAATAGAAAAACCAGGAGAATAAACATGGAAAAATTGAAAATGATGTTGGTGGATGATGAGGAAAGATATCTTCAGACCACGGCAAAATTGATTGAAAAAAAAGGATATGAGGTTTTAACCGCCCGGAGCGGAGAAGAGGCCCTCGGGAAACTGAAAACCGAGACTGTCCACGTGGTTGTCCTGGATATGAAGATGCCGGGCATGGATGGAAATGAAACCCTGAAGGCGATCAAATCAATTTATCCTCTGGTGGAAGTGATTATGCTCACCGGGCATGCCACGGTCGATTCAGCCATTGATGGTCTGAGAAACGGAGCCTTTGACTACCTCATGAAACCGGCCGATCTGGACCAGATCCTGGAAAAAGCATTGGATGCGTTTGAGAAACGGCAGCGGGTGGAAGAGAAAATCAGGGTAGCCCAGGCTAAAAACGCATAAATGGCGATGAACCTATGATACCGGGGATAATATAGGGGATGGAGCAATGGCTGGACAGATATTAAAAACATTTCAGTTCTATGGTTATGCCTTGATTCAGATTCTGATCGAACCCAAGCGGTTTTTTTCGGAATTGCCGGACAATGCCTCCATGATAAAATCTTTGGGATTTTGTGTTTTATGTGGTATCTTTTATACTGGAGCGGGCCTCCTCACCTTTAATTATGATTTTCCAATCAGGATGGGGGCTCAATTTTTTCTTACCAGTCTGGCCATGGCAGTTATTTCAAGCTTTATCAGTTATGCCTTCATGACGCTGGCCATGGAAAACAAAACCGGTTTTGGAATGATATTCAGTATCCATGCGTTTTCTTCGGGGATTATGCTGCTGATTTCATGGGTATCTTTTCTCTTCTGGGTTGCAGAACTCTGGAAATGGTGGCTGGTCTACATCGGATTCAGAAGTGCGGGTCGGATGTCGGGTGCAACAGCGGGATTCGTCATATTCATGACCATGGCAGTCCACTTCTTTTTATTCTTTTATCTTTATCCTGCCTTTTTCAGACCATGAAAATTCAATCCCGGTTTTTATTTATTCATGAGTGAAGATATCTCTGAATAGATATCTTTATCCCGGATAATGCCGATCACCTTTGAAATATCCTTTACCAAAAGGACACCGGCTGAATTTGTGGCCATCAGGTGAGCCACTTCCAGAAGATTTGCATTTTCACTGATGGTGGGCGGACGTTCCGACAGGATTTCCCACACTTTTTTATGGGAAACGGCTGTGACCCGGTCTGAAAAAAATCCAGACCAGAACATGGAAGAGAACCGGGAACTCTCTTCACTAAAAGACCCGTCTTCAGATATGTATTCCGGCCGGACAGATCGGATGATATCCTTGCGGGTCAGGATACCGATCAGTATTTTTCTTTCGTCGATAACCGCAAGAAATCCGTCACAGCATGACATTGCTTCCTTAACGCTCATGTCTGCAGAAATGGATTTAAGATCATGGATGGGAATCATGATATTCAATGCTTTTTTATCATCAAATTTAAACCCCCGGTTCTTGGCAAGATAGGCATCCTGAATTCTTGAGGCCAGAATTTCAATGTCACAGGGTTTGGCAAGATAATCAAAGGCTTCCCGGACCAGTGCCCGCATGGCTGAATACCGGCTGCCGTGTCCGGTCAGAATGATCACCTGGATGTCCGGATCGGTTTTTTTGATTTCGTGAAGTGCTGTATGCCCGTCCATTCCCGTCATCTGAATATCCAGAACAATGACATCTCTTTTGTTATCTTTGAGGCTATGAATGGCCTTTTCAGCATTATTGGCAATAGTGGTATCAAACCCCTTTTTATTCAGGAGCTTTGATGTCGTTTCACAAAAACGGTCTTCGTCATCCACCAGTAACACTTTTATTCTATTTTGCATATCTGCCTCCAGGAAATTGGGTTCATTAAAAGGATAGCATTCTTGCGTCTACGGCGCATCGCCTCAGCGCCAATACGCTCCTTTTTTTATATTTAAATAGAATAGCAATTACCATGCCATATGAATAACATTGATTTGCGACAGGACAATGTCTATTTTTTTTACTTATTTTTAAGCCCCTGGCACACCAATTGCTGATAATCGTTTATCGCCTTGTGGCGAGAGAAAATTACTCAAGAACGGTTTCATTTCATGGATAACCCTATGAAACAAAGGAGAGAAAAATGGAACGATTTGGTATGGGCTATTTAGAAGAGCGCAAGCTGGTTCAGCGGTGGCCTCAGCCTTTTCCGGCGATAGTTTCGCTGGTGCTGACAATAGCGGTTTTTTATCTCACCTGGTGGATTTTTCAGGATCCCCGTGGATGGCTGAGGATGTACACACCTTACGTGGGCTATATGTATACGCGCTGGTGGCTGATCATGCTGATCTGGATGGTGTACATTTTCAATTATTGGCCCTTCAAGCGCACATGGCTGGAGAAGACCCATCCCATCGTTAAAGGGGCGGTCCTGACAGCCATTTCCGTTCTGATTCTCTATGGCCTGATCAAAGGCTTTTTCGAGGGATTGCTGGGCAATTTCGGGATTGCCTATTTTAACCCTGAAAGACTCATGAAACTGCCGCGGATGACGGAGTTTTTCGCCCTGGAGTATGCTTCCCTGGCCTGCCTCATGTTCGCCGCCATTGCCTCCTGGCTGAGTCCGGCCTGGGTGGTGGCCTGTGAGGAAGTTCCCTGGCAGAATATGGATCAGCCCGGCAAGGGAATCAGCATTCTGGTTGTGACCTTTTTTCTGAGCGTCCTTGTTTTCTTTATGACCATGCACTCCCATATGGGTATCCTGTATTACCCGTGGCAGTACTTTACAGCTATCACACCTCCCTATTGGGAAAAATTTGCAAACACGGTTTCGGGTAATTTCCATGTGGCCTGGATCATGTGCTGCACCGTGGTGGTCTGGATTGTGGAAACCATCTGGGAACGCTTTCCCTTTAAATTGATCAAGACAAACTGGCTTCGCCGGATAACGGCTTTCTTCGGGATCATTGTCCTGGCCTGGGCCATGTTTTTCTTTCTTTATTTTGCCCAGGAACTGACATGGGGACAGGCCATTCGCGGCACCCGCCTGATCAATGCACCCGACTGGCGCTGGCTGCATGTCGGAGAAATGGCGGTGTTCTTTCTTGTCCCGGCCATTTTTATTACGTTCTACTGTGGCAACTGGCCCCGGCGTTTCAGCCTGCCGGTAAATGTCCTGATCCGCACGGTAATCGCCATTGCCGCTGCCATCCTGCTCTATATCGTCTACTACAAGACTTCCCATGATTTTCTGGGCACTCAGAAGGGGTTCATGCACGAAGCCCAGTTTCCTATGATTCCCCTCATCTGGTTGATCAATATCTGGCTGGTACACCACTGGTTCATGGACAATTGGCCGGCCTGGAAAATGGTGCCCAAGACAGCGGCTGAGATCTCCCTGGATCATGACGCCGAAAAGGCAAAAATAAACGAAATCAGGTGGACAAAGGCATTGGGATGGGGTCTTGGCGTTGGGACCGTCTGTGGTGTTGCCGTTTATTTCATCACCCTGAGCATTCTCCCCTGGGTTTATAAATCCATCACTATCATCAAATAGAAAGAGACAAGGAGGCGTTATGTCTGAAGATAAAGGTAAAATCAATCGCCGGGATTTTTTAAAGGGGGCTGCCACGGGCGTTCTCGGAGGCGCTGTTCTGGGAATGGGTCTTTTTTCCTATGGCCCCTGGAGCAAGACCTATTTTCCTGAAGTAAAGCGTAAACTGGTGGACATCGGCACATGCAAGTCCGTCAAGGTGACCAATCTTTCGGAAACTAGCTGGTTTGAAAATTCGGTTCTTATGGGTGATATCAAGGGGGCCGGAGGTCTTCTGGTAAACCAGTACAGCTATAACTGGCCGCCTTTCGGCGACGGCACCGGGCTGGGCAAAGGGTCCTATGAAAAGGGGATTGCCAAGATCAAACACCTTTTGCCCCACGCCATTGATGAGGCCTGGGCTGTCACAGAGGGTCTTTCCGTGAACCCGAACAACGCCGGTGGGTTTGCCTGCCTCATCGAGGTAGAGGAATTGAGCGGCAACAAACGCAAATTTCTGCTGGACAGCGGCTGGTCTTACAAATGGATGGACGAGTGTTTCAAGCGGGAAGGCATTGATGAGATGCTTCGCAACCGGGAGATCGAGGCCCTCATCATCTCCCATGAACATTTTGACCATTTCTGGGGGGTCCCGGTGACGTATAAATATGATCCCACCATTACCACCTATATTCCGGAAGGCTTCTACCCCGAGGGGCTTCAATACATCAAGGATTCGGGTCACCAGGGCAAGGTCATCACCATTAAACCGGGCTTGAATCCCCTTATACCAGGGTTGTCCACCTATGTCTTTGCCGTGCCCATCATCTGCCGCGTTTATGGTGAGCAGGCCATCTTCGCCAATGTCAAGGATCACGGCCTGGTTAGCATCACCGGGTGCTGCCATTTCGGGATCATCCAGTTTTCCGAGACTGCATTCAGAGAGATTAAATATGAAAAGGATCAGCTTTACGGCATTTATGGCGGTCTTCATATCTCTCCCTTTGAGGACTGGGACCCCAAGTATGACGACCTGGTGCTTTCCCTGGGCAAATACGATTTCCAGAAGATCGGATGCAACCACTGCACCGGGCTCCTGTGCGCCAAGAAATTTGTGGATGCAGGGTATCCTATTGTCCGGGGCACGGCCCAGTATCGTTCCCGGGAAACGGTTTATCTGGGTAACGGGGACCGGATCGGTTTTGGAATAGAGGTCTGATGGCTCGGCTTCTTTCTTCCTTTTTCCGGGGCGACCTGAACCTCGCCCCGGACCCCGGGATACAAGAACTCTTCCGGGTGATACTGATGCGAACGAATTTTGTGCCGGTTTTGCGCCACCGGATAGGGTGGCGGGGGCTGAAGCAGTCTTGGGCCGGGGGCGAATGCTGGACAGCCAGGATCAATGGGTTTGCCGGGGTGTTCGGTGTGTCTTTCCAGGGGCTGGACTCCGGTCTTGAGAGGATCCGGGGCCGATTCGCCCTCTGCTATTTTCCCCATCCCGAGGAAGACCTGGTTGAGGCCTGTTCTCTGCAGGCAATATACCTAACCCAGACACGGGACTATTTCCCGAAGATCCGCGAATTTTCGGCATATCCGGATTTCATGGCCCTCTTTAAGATTGCAACCCTGTCCTTGTCGGCTGACAGATGCGCAACCACCCTGGGGCTTTCATTGGAAGCCCCTTCCATACTGCGCAGCCTTTCTGAAACAGGAGTCTGTCTGCCCCGGGACGGGCAGATGGTGAATCTGATCGAGCCTGGAGGCCGGGACCAGAATTTTCCGGCCTTTGAAACCGCCTCGGGATTCTTCAACGTTCTGGCCGCCTCTGTCACCTTCAATCTTGGCCAACCGCCGGTCTGTCTCAGAGAATATGACCTGCCCGGCTTCCAGAAGATTCAGAAGAGGGATGGGCTCGTCCGGGAAGTCCCGGCCGACGATATCCGGAATCATTGGCTGGTGCTGGAATATGGTGAAGGCGGTTTTGAAGACGTCGCCGGCAGGGATGAAAGAGCAATCCAGGTGCATGGCTGGGTATCGGGCGACCCCCTTCCTGAAAGGTTTCAGGATCGCGCCTGGTGGCTGGCTCATCAACTGGACGGGGGCAAAACCATTGACCGGAAAACTTTGGGGGTGGACGAGCGACCGCCTCTGATCCTTTTAACCGGCTTTTTAGGTTCCGGAAAGACCAGCTTTCTCAAACATTTCATCGAATATCAAACCCAGCACAGCCGGTTTGTGGCTGTTATTCAGAATGAAATAGGGGCCGTGGGGCTGGATGGAAAACTATTGGATTATACGGTCACTGAAATTGATGAAGGATGTGTATGCTGCAGCCTGGTAGGCAGTCTGAAACATGCCGTCAAGGGGATATTGTCGGATTTTACGCCGGATTGTATTATTGTCGAAACCACGGGTCTGGCAAACCCCTTCAATCTGCTGGAAGAAATGGGGGAGCTGGAGGAATTGGTGCGGTTTGACTGTACTTTGACCGTGGTGGACGCGCTCAATCTCCACTCAACTCTTGGGGCCTACCCCATTGCGGCGGATCAAATACGCGGGGCCGATATTCTGATGCTCAATAAAAAAGATATGGTTCATCCTGAATACCTCAATATCGTTACAGAACAGTTGAGAAGCCTTAATCCCCGTGCCCCACAGTTCCTAACCGTGAACGGAGATCTACCCCCGGGTCTGGTATTGGCTATGGATGATTCACTCATCCGACCGATTCAAAACAAGGCGATTATCCCACGTCACTGCTCACATGCCCAAGCCGGACTGTGGGCTAAAAACATACGCATGGATGGGCCCATTGATAGAAATGCATTTCTCCATACAGTTTCACAATTTCCATCCTCTATTTTTCGGGCAAAGGGCATTCTTGAATTTTCCGGCTCCCCACAGCTTGTCCTTTTTCAATACGTGGCCGGGCGCTTTGACATTTCAGTTTTTTCCGGTGCTTCCAAGGATCGATTCCTGACCCTGATAGGAAAGGGAAAAGATCCTGAGCATGCCGCTTCTGCCATTCTGCTTTCGGCCGTTTTAAATTAATCAAATTTTGTTGGGATAAGTGTCAGATTTTTTTACTATTTGACAAGAACAGGGATGTTCCCATGGAAATTCTGAAACCTTTAAAGCTCCTGCAAACACCGTTACAGGCGGTGTAAAGATCTTTAAGGTTTTTAAGGGGTTGGCACATCAATTGCTATTATAGTTTATGAGCGCAAAGGGATATGGGGTAAAGATTAACAAAAGGAGATCTGAAAATGAATCAAGCAATTCAAAAAACAGGCTATCAACCGGGATATTATGGCAAAAAAAGACAGGCAGCCGCTGAATGGGCAGACCATTACATAAAAAAATTTAACCACGAAGAAGCAGAGAAAAAACAGGTGGATAAAAAACCCGTTATTTTACCCAGTGTATGTTTTTCAAGGCAGATAGGCGTGGGAGCCCTTGAAATAGCAGATTTTCTTTCTGGAATGATTGGCTATCGGGTAATTGACAGGGAAATACTGGAACATATGGCAAAGGATGCAAAACAAGCCTTAAAAATGATTGAATCCTATGATGAGCGATATGTCGGTCGTGCCGCTGAATTATTTTCAATGCTCATCAGTGAAAAAACATTTATAAAAAGTGATTATGGCCGGCAGCTTGTAAAGACGGTAACTGCACTGGCTTGCAGCGAGCCTACTATTTTTGTGGGTAGAGGAACCCATTTGATTCTTCCCCGGGATACCATATTGTCCGTCTGGTTCATCTGCAGCCTGGAATATCGGGTCAACAGGCTTGCCTGTATGCTGAATATCGATAAATCAGAGGCTGAACGGCAATTGAAAGTTTTTGATGTAGAGCAGCGTGATTTCTTTAAGGCGGTTTATCAAAAAAAGGAAACAACTCCGGATGAATTCGATCTGGTCATCAATATGGATCACGTCAATGGAGCTTTCAAGGCTGCAAGTATTGTTGCCTGTGCCTTTAATCAGAAGTTCGGAAAGAAATAATCAATGCTGTTATGAAAAGGATGATCCAAGATCCTGTCAAAACAAAAAAAGGCCTGGTTTACATTGAATCAAAAACAGATGGAGATTTCCTGAAAGATTTGATTTTTCCTTTTAAGGCTTCCCCTTCTTCCGGGTACAAGCCTTTATACAGTTCAAAACAGATATTGGAAGAATATGTTGAAAAGGGCGGGAGTTTGTCTCTTGCCCTTTTTGAACATAAAATAATTGTCGGTTTTGCCCTTCTTCACGATCCTGATGAAAAAGAGCGATGGATACATTTTGGTCGTGAAAGCATAATGGAGCTGAAAGCGGTTGAGGTGTCGAGGGAATTTCGGAATTATGGGATTGCCCGTCAACTTCTGGCCCACCTTTTTTCCTGTCCTTTTGTAGAAGAAAAAATCATCTATCTGACAGCCTATTCCTGGATATGGGATCTTGCCTATTCTGGTCATACCATCCAGACCTACAGGAATATGCTGATGTCTCTTTATTCGCCCTTTGGGTTTACGGAGTTAAAAACCAACGAGCCCAATATCTGTTTAAGACCGGAAAATATATTTATGGTCAGAATGGGAAAAAAAGTTTCTGAAAAAGTCCAGAATGATTTCAGGCTTCTCAGGTATGGTATTTTTTCATAATGACGGTCCTTCTGCCGAGTTTATCGCATGCATGTCAGGTTTTTTTCCAGATTGATAGAATGTGACAGTACCCTTTTTGTCAATAAGGTTCTCTGATGCCGGATCGATCAATAAGACGGCCTGTGGTAAAGGGTTTCAAAAAATTCATAGGGTTGGCACGGCAATTGCTCTATAAGTGTTCAAAGACAAGAAAAATCAGGAACTAATCAAATTATAAAGTGAATCAGGTTTAATACAGGAGAGAAAACATGCTGATAAAAGAATGGATGAGTAAACCGGTGATTACGATCAATCATGATGCATCATTGAATGAGGCAGCAAAAAAATTTCAGACCCGGGTCATTTCCATGCTGCCTGTGTTAAAGGATGGGAAACTGACCGGTATCCTGACGGATGGCGATATTAAAAAAGCAATGCCTTCCGAGGCAACATCCCTGGACAGATTTGAAATACCGGCATTGCTGGATTCGGTTGCCATTGAAACGGTCATGTCAAGTCCCGTTGTCACGATCCAGTGCGATCATACCGTGGACGAAGCTGCCGGAATCATGCTCAAAAAAGGGATATCCGGTATGCCTGTAGTGAATAAAAAGGGCGATATTGAAGGGATTATCACAAAAAGTGATATCTTCAGATGCTTTGTATCGTTTACCGGGGTTTCCAATAAAGGTCAGATTTTCGCTTTCAACATCCAGGACAGGCCCGGGGTTATCAAAACGCTTACGGATATCATTCGAAGCAGCGGCGGAAGATTGTGCAGCATCATGACCTCCTATGATGATATTGAAGAAGGGTATCGAAAAGTGTTTTTACATAGTTTTGATATTGAGCCTTCAAAGTTTGACTCAGTGGTCGAGAAACTTCATCAGGCAGGAGATCTTTTGTATGTGGCGGATCTGTCACGGGGGATAAGAAAAATTATAAAAGGATAGAGGAGGCCTTGAAAATGGCAAAAAATATAAAAAACATAGTTGTTGCCGTTGATTTTTCATACTATACACAACCGTTATTGGATTATGCGTTCAATATGGCCCGACGGCTCCGGTCTGCAATTACCGTAATTCATATTATCAATAGGAAAGCCATTGATTGCGTTAAAAGACAATTTGAGGCTGAGCACCTGGAATATTTCCCCTATGCAGAATATGTGGCCCGTGAAAAAAAACGGTGCATATCGAAACTTGAGGCCCTTGTCAAAAATTATCAGGCCGATGATATCGATATAGCCATCCAGATTGAAGAAGGTGTTCCCTCCGTTGAAATCTTAAAATTTCTCAATTCAGGGGATTCGGATTTTCTGGTACTCGGTCAGAAAGGCACATCCGATCTTCCCCAGTTCATGTCCGGCTCAGTATCTGAAAAATTGTTCAGGTATTCGCCGGTCCCTGTTTTGGGGTTGAGGTTTCCAAAGGGTCAGGAGGGTGCGTCAGGGGATTTATAAAACAGAGAGAGCATTTATAACGACATCTCAAGAAAAGGAGACAAAACATGAATCAGAATATCAAAAAAATTCTCGCCTGCGTTGATTTCAGTGAATACTCGGAAATGGTCCTGGAATATGCAGTGGCACTTTCCAAAGATTCCGATACACAGATCCTGGTGTTCAATGTCATTAACCAGAGAGATATTGCCGGTGCTGAAATGGTGTTCAGCTACTATCCCGGTTCTTTTGCAAACATTTACAATTCCGAGGATTATATCCGGGATTTAAAAAAGGAAAGAGCAGAGAAATTAAAACAAATGATAAAAGATAGCTTTTTTGATGAAAAATCCATGATGGAGATCAAAATCGATGTCGGCATTCCTTTTGAATGTATTCTAAATGCCATCGAGACGGAACATATCGATCTTGTGGTAATGGCCAATAAAGGTCGGGGAAATATTTCACGGGTCCTGTTTGGAAGCGCTGCCGAAAAAGTATTCCGCCATTCTTCGGTCCCTGTTGTCAGTGTGAGGGAAAAGGAAAAATTTAAAAGGGAAAAATAATATGAATAAAAAGAATGGAAAGATTAAAAAGGTGCTCGCAGCCATTGATTTCTCGCTTTATTCAAAACCGGTGCTGGAGTATGCAGAAGAGATTGCAGGGATTACAAATGCTGGAATATATGTCATCAATATTATCAATCATAAAGGGATAGATAAGGTTGAAAAAGCGGTGAACAAGCAACGGCCGGACAGTTTTAATCTGGCAAAGCATCTGGCTGAAGAATCAGGCCGTCGTGATCTGAAATTAAGAGCCATGGTAAAAAATATCAACCGGCTCGAAGAAAAAAAAGTTAAAATAATAATTGGTCATGGTGTCCCCTATGTGGAGATTATAAATGCCATTGACCGGGAACAAATTGATTTTCTGATATTCGGACCCAAGGGGCGATCGAATCTTCAGGGATTTCTATTCGGAAGTGTGGCGGAAAAATTGTTCAGGCACTCTCCGGTTCCGGTCATGAGCCTGCGGTCAAAGCCCTGATGTCCATAATGATGATAGAATCATTCTAAATAGGAGAAATCATAATGAACGATCATACCCATAAAATACTTGTTGCGCTGGACGGTTCTGAAAGAGCATTCAGAACCATTGATTATCTTTGCAGTTTTAAACCGTTTCGTAAAAAGAAACTGGTCCTTCACAATATCATCACCAAGGTTCCCTTGTGTTATTATGATCTAAAAAAAGATCCTTTCAGTGCCAATGTAACGTCTGAGGTAAAGGCCTGGGAAGTTTCATACAAGGCTCAGATGGAAGATTTCATGGAAAAGGCACGCATGCAGTTGATTGCGTCAGGGTTTAAACCCGAGCATATCAGCGTTGTCATTGCCGATAGAAAAAATGGAATTGCAAGGGATATTCTGGATGAGGCCCAAAAAGGGTATGATGCCCTTGTCATCAGAAGACGGGGTGGTTCCCAGACATTGTTGCCCTTTATCATGGGGAGCGTTTCAACAAAACTGGTTGAAAAAGCAGAGCATATTCCCGTGATCCTGGCCGGGATACAAAAGGTGAACCATTCTTTACTCCTTGCCATTGACGGCTCGGAAGGGTCAAAAAGATCGATTGATTTTACAGCAGAGGTCATCAAAGATTCTGAGTGCAGGATCGTTTTGTGCAGTGTTTTAAGAGATTTTAATTTGTATGATGAAAAAACCAGGAAGGTAAAACCGGCCGGTTTTGTAAAGTCCGTCTTTGAAGAGCTTGAAAATGCGATAAAAAGTGCGGAGAATGCGCTTGAGAAATCGGGAATTCAGAAAAAAAGAATTACGGTCAAATTGATAGAAGGGGCTGACAGCCGTTCAGAAGCGATTATTTCCGCAGCCATGGAAGAAAAATGCGACACCCTTGTGTTTGGCCGCAAAGGGAAATCCGATGTCGATAATTTTGATATTGGGTCCATCCCTTGGAAAGCCATCCAGGGCGCAAGAGAAATGAGCATATGGATTGTGCCTTAAAATTGGAAAAATGAAATTATCTCAGCAAACCGGGACTGGTAATTTTACGAAGAGGGAAATATTATGAGTATAGTCAATCTGGACAGGCTTTTTAACCCGAAAACCGTTGCGCTTATCGGAGCAAGCGAGAAAGAAGGTTCAGTCGGGTATTTAATCATGAAAAATCTCCTTGAAAAAGGATACAAGGGGAAGATCGTTCCGGTGAACCCCGGGTATGATAAAATAATGGGTCAGAAGGCATTCGCCCGTATTGAGGATGCAGATTCAGCCATTGATATGGCCGTAATCGCTACTCCCCTCCGGATGGTTCCCCAGATCGTTGAATCGTGCGGCAATGCCGGTCTTGCCGGGGTTGTCATTGTATCTTCCGGTGGAAAGGAGATCGGAGCTAAAGGAAAATTGATGGAAGATGAGATTCTCAACATTGCAAAAAAATACAATTTGAGACTCATTGGGCCTAATTGTCTTGGATTTGTGAATACAGCCGTATCCTTAAATGCAAGCTTTGCCCATTTGTCGCCGCTGCCCGGAAAAATTGCCTTTTTATCCCAGAGCGGTGCTGTATGCACATCGGTTCTGGATATCTCCCTTCGGCACAATGTCGGTTTCAGTCATTTTGTGAGTCTCGGGTCCATGTTGGATGTGGACTTTGCCGATATGATCGATTATCTGGGATCCTTAAGCGCTGTCAGCAGCATTGTCATGTATATGGAAAACATCACCCATATCCGGAATTTTATGAGTGCTGCCCGGGCCGTCTCACGGGTAAAGCCGATTATTGTCCTTAAATCAGGCCGGTCCAAAGTCGGGGCCATGGCCGCCGCTTCCCACACCGGAGCCATGGCAGGAGAAGACGCCATTTATGACGCCGCTTTCCAGCGGGCCGGAATCCTGAGAGTCAATGAATTTGAAGAATTGTTTGACTGTACCGAATCCCTGGCAAAACAACGGCGCCCCAACGGGCCGAATCTTACCATTATTTCCAATGCCGGAGGCCCCGGCGTCATGGCGGCGGATGCACTTTCATCATACGGTATTGAACCGGCCCGGCTCGGTGCCGAAACCTTAGGGCAACTGGACCGGATTCTACCGGAAAACTGGAGCCGGGGAAATCCGGTTGATATTCTCGGGGACTCAGGGAGTGACATTTTTCTTAAGACCGCCCGGATCTGCGCCAATGCCCCTGAAACCGATGCCCTGCTCCTGATTTGTTCACCGGTGGGCACCATGGACATCCTGGGTCTGGCAAAAGCCCTTGCCGATGAAATCAAGACCTTTCCCTGTCCGGTTTTCACCGCCTGGATCGGGGGAGTCAATGTCGAAAGCTCAAGAAAACTCTTCAACGAAGCCGGCGTTGCCACCTATGATTCTGCTGAAAGAGCGGTAAGGGCGTTTAAAAACCTGTATCAGTATGGAAAAAATATTGAAATGCTCCATGAGATCCCGGTCAGGACTGATATCAAATTGGTCATCAACCGGCCAAAAGCCCGTCAGATCATCAGCGATGCCCTTTCTTCAGGTGAAGAAAGCCTAACGGAAATGACAGCCAAAGAACTTTTAAAATCCTATGGTATCCCGACCAACACCACCAAGATTGCCGATTCAGAGGAAATGGCCATGGAAATTTCCGAACAGGTCGGGTTTCCAGTGGTTTTAAAAATATGTTCAAAAGATATTCTTCATAAATCCGATTGCAATGGCGTGGCCCTTGATCTCAAAACACAGACCGATGTCCGGTCTGCCTATGCCCGGATCATGAAGAATGCCAGGGAGTTTGCACCGAATGCAGTCATCCGGGGGGTATCGGTTCAAAAAATGCAGCCAAAGCCGGATTATGAACTGATCATCGGTGCGAAAAAAGATGCCCAGTTCGGACCTGTGCTTTTATTCGGCATGGGAGGGGTCCTGACCGAAATATACAAAGATACTGCCATGGGACTGCCGCCTCTGAATCGCTCTCTTGCCCGGCAGATGATTCAGAAAACAAGAATATCAAAGGTACTCAATGGATTCAGAAACCTGTCCAAAACCGGGATGGCGGTTCTGGAGGAATTTTTGATCCGGGTGGGAAGGCTGGTTGCGGATTTTCCGGAAATCGAGGCCCTGGATATCAACCCGCTGATGGTCAAAAACGGTGAAATCACGGCTGTGGATGCACGGGTCTTGATAAAACCGTCAACCCTTGCAAGCCCCAAGCATCTTATCATCAGTTCTTATCCCTGGCAGTATGAAAATAAATTGCAAAGCGTGGACGGGCATGGAATTTTTATCCGCCCCATCCGGCCTAGCGATGCTGATCTTCTGATCCGCCATTTTTATTCCCTGTCCCAGAGAAGCGTGTATATGCGTTTTTTTTCACCCATGAAAAAACTTTCCGAAGAAATGCTGATCCGGCTGACACAGATTGATTATGATCGGGAAATAGCGCTGGTGGCGCTCATTGGAACGGACAAGGACAGAAAGATCATCGGGGTTTGCCGGGTGGTGGATTATCCTGACGGGAACCAGGGTGAATTTGCCATGGCCATTACGGATGGATGGCAGGGAAAAGGCATTGGGGCAGCCTTGTTGCAGCAATGCCTGAAAGCTTCCTGGGATAAGGGTCTGAAACGGGTAAACGGCATTGTCCTTGCTGAAAATACCCAGATGCTGAAACTTGGAAGAAAACTCGGGTTCAGCAGAAACCGCACCCCGGAAGGGAGTGAATATGAATTAATCATAGAACGAAATGAGATGGGTGATAATAAAATGGGTGATAGTGAAAATTAAAACCCTGATTTCCGGTTATTGAGCAAATGCGGTCTTTGCGAGGACAACGGTTTTGATATCCTTATCCATTTTTGACCGGTAATACCTGATGGTGTTTTCATTGGACATGATCATGTCCAGTTGCCGGGTATGCATGATCAGATAGCCCAGAATATTCATCCGTGAAAGCATATAGTCCATTTCATAGCCTTCCACGCGGGATACCAGATTGTCTTCCATCAGTTCAACCCTGAAAGAATATTCAGTGAGAATATCGGCGATGAATCGAATCCGCCGGATGCGGCGTTGACTGTCTGCAGCCCCTCCCTTGAATCTAAAGGTGATGTAATTTTCAGCCACTCTATTGCTGATCAGGGCTTCGACAATGGAAAAATGATAGCCCAGGCGGGAGGTAAAACTGCAGAAATTTTTTGAAATCATGAAATAATTACGTTCGGTATATGCAGATTTCATCGCCGGTTCCAGGGACCGGTTTGCCGTGGACTGGAACATTACTGCAGCCATGCCTCTACCGTCAATGGCAGGCGGGCCATCCCAGGGCACAGCAACAATACCGTCCCAGAGGGCCATCATGGGAATGGAGGCTATATTTTCCAGGCGGATATATTTTCCCTGGGTTTCTTCTTTTAAGCCGTCATCCAGATTTAAAATCCACCATTGCATGGGGACCTTATAAAAAAGCTGTTTGCTGGACCGTTCGGAAAAATTATGTTCCTTGCCGAAATTGAACATTTCATGCACGGATTTTTCATGGGCAAACCGGGTGATATCATGAAGGGTTTTGCAGTTTTCCGGTTTGAAATCAGGAGAGTAGGGGTCTAAAAGGTTCAGAGGGATAATGAATTTGCTGACTTCAAGCAGCATATTGTAAACCGGGCTTCCTTCAATAATGTCTTTTTCCATTTCCGAGGTGTGGATCGGGATATCGATTTTCCCTTTATAGACGCTTACCTGGCTGCTGTCTATAGTGATCAGGTCACCTGTTTTTAATATTTCAGTAATATTTTTTAATCCGAAAAGGGTAGGGACTTTAAATTCCCTTGCCACATTGGCCAGATGTCCGGCAAAGGTGCCATGTTCAGTCAGAACCGCCGACGCTTTATTCAAGAGCGATGCCCAGACCGGCAGTGCCTGGCGGGCCACCAGAATCCCGTTTTTCGGGAAATTGACCATATCATCCGGGCTGTTGACAATAAACACTTCCCCGCTGGCAACCCCGGGAAAGATATTGGTTCCGCCGGAAGCCAGCACATTTTCACGGGTTTCCCGGGTCAACTCTTCCGGGTAATCCATTTTCAGGGCTTCCGTCTGTTGCAGGGGTCGGCATTGAAGTATGAAAAGGATTCCATTTCTGTCAATGGCCCATTCCACATCCTGGGCAGACCCATAATACTGTTCAATGCGGACAGCCAGTTTTGCCAGTTCAATAGCCTCTTCATCATTGATTGAAGGCTGATTCCGGTCCTCCTCGGTGATTTCAAACTGGCAGACACCGTCATCGGCATAGCAGAGAAACTGGGATTTTTTTTCTTTGATATCCCTGTAGGAAACCTTAATGGGTGCATGGCGGCCAACCACAAACAGGTCACAGTCCACACTGCCGTCCACTACAGCCTTGGGCAGGCCCCAGGCAGAATTGATAAAGATGGAACCGTCAGCGGAATCGAGAGGATTACGGGTATACATAACCCCGCCGGATCGGGCATCCACCATGGCAATGCATCCCACGCTCATAAAAATATCCTCATCCCGGATACCTTTGTTAAGCCGGTAGGTGATCGCAGTAAACCCGTATTTGCTGGCCACAATATCTTTATAGGTGGAGATCAGGTCTTTTTTACGCACATTCAACTCGGAGCGATATTGCCCGGCAAATGAATTTGCAGCAGAGTCCTCACCCATGGCACTGCTCCTGAGTGCAACGGAAAGGGCTCCCCCCATCTCCTGTTCCAGATCCGAATAGGCCTTATGAATTTCGTTTTCAAGGTCTTCCGGAAGCAATGCCTGGGTGATGAGGGTTTGAATATCCTGACTTAAGGCATAGAGCGCTTCCATATCCGTGATATCGGTTGAAATAAAGCGCCGGTCGATTTCAGTCTGAAGATCGTTGTATGACATGAAATATTCATAGGCCCGTGCCGTGATTGAAAAACCGGCTGGCACCCTGAGTTTGACAAGATTTAAAATTTCACCCAGGTTGGCCATCTTGCTTCCCACGAGATCAGCCCGGGTCCGGTCGATGGCAGTGAGAGGAATGATAAGCCGCTCATCCTGGGCTTCTTTTTTTTGTTCGATCAATTGCCGGATGTTGTTGCATATCTCATCAAACGGTGCATATAGCGGGTTGTATTTTCCTTCGCTGAGCTGCTCCAGGTTTTTCAGAAGGCGGAGCAGGCTCACGGTGATGGCAATGCAATTGCTTTTGATAAAAGACATGCCGAATGGCCGTTTGCTCTGCAGGGCCTGTTCAATTTCCGTCATGATCTCAAGAGCGCTGTTGTTGGCATTCAACAGCATTTTAAAATGGTGATACCGCTCCTTAAATGCTGCTCTTAAGGTCTCGGCAGCCATGGTATCAATGGGAGAATCGGGAGGGGTCTTTTTTTGAAAAATATCTTTTAAAAAATCAATCAGTCTTTTCATCGGCTCCTGGTTTTCCGGCGCCGGATCTCCGGCGCCGGAAAAATACAAGTTTTTTTCTCACGGGTTCTGAGAAAAATTACTGGATATGTTTTTGGGTATGATCATCAGTGGTCAAGTCTGATGCCCATGCCTTCGAACAGGAACAACAGGCCATAACCGTACCACATGGTGTAGATGACGTAGAAAGCGAGGGAGGCAATCAACAGGAAGATTTCCTCCTTCACCGGTTTTGCCACAACCTCGTAATAGTTGTAAGCTGGCTCAACCGCTTTGGACATGCAGTTTTTAACGAACTTGGCCTGCTCAAACTGGCCTGCCTTGGTCATGTCTTTTTCCATGGCCACCAGAGCCTGATACCAGGAATAGACGGTCTGTCGCTCATCAACGCCGTATTTGGCTTTCAATGCCTGGCCGTCGTTTTTAAACATCAAATCGGCATCATTGAGCATGATGGTGATCATGGCACCGAAATCACCGTTGACCTTGACCTTGTCACCTTCGGCGGCGGCAGTGATTTTGTTCATGGCGAATAGTGTGGCGGTTAATGCGGCCTCCTCGGGCGATTTCATTTTCAAGGAGGTGCTGAATTGCTGGCCGTTATAGTGTTCCGCTTTCTTTACCTGTTCAGGGATGTAATAGGCCGAGCTTTTGGACAACTGGTTGAAAAAATTGTCGAGATAGTCGAGTCCATTGATCTTCTGGCCTTGAACACTCGGAAACAGCGGCATGAAGATGGCCACCAGGATCACGAAAAAGGATGCCAGGAGGAGGAATGATTTGGTTTTGAGTTGAGCTGAACTTGACATGATCAATGCACCTCCCCTGATTTAAGGACCTTAAGATTAGAGAAAAAGCACCAGAAAACCCAGACCGCAAAGGTGGTGATGATGATGAAGAAGCCGGCGTTGCCAATAATGTCGACGGTTGTGATAAAACCTTTGGACAGTTCGACATAGCCCATTTTCATCATTTTTTCCGGCAGGGCGCAGACCCGGTTGAGAAAACCGGCGGTCACGGTGACGGCGTAGAAACCACGGATGGTGGTGCCGGGAACGACCTTGGTGACGATGGAACCGACCTGGATGCCGATCAGGGAGCCGAGCAGCATGCCCATGGCCAGGGTGTAGAAGATGAAGCCGTAGATCGCATACTGGCTGATAGCGGCATAACCGGCGGTGAACACGATCTGGAAGATGTCGGTGCCGACCGTGGTCATGGAAGAAACGCCCAGGCCGTAGACAAACATCGGGAAGGTGAGGAAACCCCCGCCGACGCCCATGATGGCTGCGGCCATACCGACGATGAAACCGCTGATCACCAGGAAGATGGCGGAAATCCTGCGGCCTCCCGGGGTGATGTTCTCATCGAAGGTCAGCATCGGCGGGATGGTGACCGACTGGATGCGTTTGCCCATGGGCGGAATCTCTTCGGCGATTTTGGTGGCGCCTTCTTCGATCACTATTTTTTTAGAGCGTGTTTTGAGGTAGTCGTTCATGGCATAAAAGGCAAGGAAGCCGAGGATGACGACGTAGATGGAGGTTATGAACATGTCGCTCAGCACCGGGTTGGCGTCATAGATTTTGCGGTTGACATAACCGCCTAGGCTTGAGCCGCCGATGGCGCCGATCAGGAAGGTGACGGCCAGGGAAACCGAGATATTGCCCA
>JAIFMF010000012.1 GCA_020048635.1 Desulfobacula sp.
TCATCTTCTGTAACCTCGTATGACAAATTTCCTAAATAGAGCTTCATCCTTTTCTCCTTTGAAATAAATAATAAATTCTCATAATACAAAACAATCAATTCTACGGTTTTTCGGTCTGCCATGAAAAAAGAACTGATCAAAAAGCAATCAAAGGCTATCCAAAAACAATGGCAGGATGGCAACATTATTTTTAAACTAAATGCCGAATTTTTATAGTACAGCAAAAAAAGTCCACGGTAAACCATAAATTTCAGGGTATGATCATATTTTTATTGTTTGCCTATATGCTTATCAGATTATATTCCGGTCATCTTTCATATTAACCATTGCTCATCAGAGCCTTTTAGGATAAACTCCGGTCCATAATAGATTTTCATTACTATTTTGAACGGTATAAAATTAATAATAAAAACTCAGTCAAAAGAGGGCGCCATGCCTAAAATTGAAAATCCGCTTACCGGATCAACCATGTTCAACCTGAGAGGGAAGCAGTCCGTCAGGGCCACTTTCAAAATTTCCCAGAAGGCCATTGATGCCATTGGACTGGTTTCTATTCATATGGGGATAAAACAGAAATCTCTTTTTGATCATATCATTGAAGACCTGGAAGCCCTTGACGCCCTTGCACAGACTATTCAGATCAGAAAATTCAAACTAATCCAGAGAAAACAGAAAACCTATGTTCTCAGCCGTAAAACCATAGATGCACTTGAAGCCATTTCAGAGACCTATGGCATGCCCCGTGATGCATTAGTTGAATATTCCATACAAAAACTTGAATCCATTATCAGTTCTGAAAGACTGAAACATGAAGAAAGAAAAATCTTGAAAAAGGAACTGACGGATCATTTTGACCGTGGAAAAATACTTTATCAGAAAGCTGTAACCATTCTGGGCGAAGACGATCCCTTCTGCCGAAGAATTGAAAAAGCACTTCTTGCCTGCCAAAAAACTGAAGAAGATATCAATGATTTTCTGGAAAAGAGTAAAGTCCTGGAAGGATTTTAATAAACAATAACCTATACTGATCATTAGGAGGAAAACTTGATTGAAGTTCAAAATCTGACCAAGTATTACAAAGACTTCTGTGCTGTGAACAATATCAGCATGACCATCCGGAAAGGTGAAATTTTAGGTCTCTTGGGTCCGAACGGGGCTGGCAAGACAACCACCTTGAGAATGCTGACCGGATATCTGAGGCCGAATTCAGGCTCGATTAAAATCAATGATTTTCAGATGCCTCAAGACATATTAAAAATTAAATCCCTGATCGGATATCTGCCTGAATCCGCTCCGCTTTATCACAATATGCTGGTGTATGATTACCTTGATTATGTAGCCAGGATAAAAGGGATTGAAGACAAGGAAACAAGATATGACCGGTTCCTGAAACTTTCTGACCTCTGCGGCCTTTCCGCTATCATGGACAAACCCATCGGCAATCTCTCAAAAGGATTGAAACAAAGAGTGGGGCTGGCCCATGCCATGATGACCGACCCTGAAATCCTGATCCTGGATGAACCGACCTCCGGCCTTGACCCCAATCAGATTGCCGAAATCAGGGACATCATCAAAAATATCGGAAAGGAAAAGACCATTATCCTCTCTACCCATATTTTAAGTGAAGCCGAGGCCACCTGCGACAGGATTGCCATTATCAGTCAGGGTCGAATGGTTGCAGATGACACCACCCTTAATTTAAAAAAGCGCGTGCAGGAGAACAGCCTGATCCGGCTGTCCCTCAAAGGAGCCGGCAAAGAAGATGCGCTGACACTTTTGAAAGGCATTGATCCACGGCTTGACGTGACGGCCGTAGACCCTGTTGAAGAGGATCTGATTTCTTTTGAAATTACAAATTCGGGTGATCAGGATTTCAGATCCGACATTTACCTGAAAATCAAAGGAACAGACTGGATCATTGTACAATTGGCCAAAGAATCCCAGGCCCTTGAAAAAATATTCCGGGAATTGACAAGAGAGGTTGCATAACCATGAAACAGATAAAAACGATAGCCATCAAGGAATTCAAAGACTATTTTATCTCGCCCATCGCCTATATAGTGATATCCATGTTCCTGATTGTCACGGGATGGTTTTTCTTTTCAACATTTTTCATTTTTGACCGTGCGGATCTAAGGGATTTTTTCTCCCTTCTTCCGATCATCTTTTCCTTTATCATCCCGGCCATTACCATGAGGCTTTTTTCAGAAGAAAAAAATGTCGGGTCCTATGAAACGCTCTTAACCATGCCGGTTTCTTTTACGGATATTGCTCTGGGCAAATTTTTTGCAGCAACCCTGTTCACCGTATCCATGCTGATTCCGACCCTTTCATACCCCTTGTTTATTTCCCTGATCGGTAAGGTGGATATAGGCCCTGTCATCGGTGGATACATAGGCGCAATCTTTCTTTGTGCCGCCTATTGTTCCATTGGGATATTTGCCTCATCTCTGACTCGGAATCAGATCGTTGCCTTTATCATTGGTGCGGCTTTATGCTTTACCCTCACCATTCTTGACAAACTCTTATTTTTCATGCCGTCGCAAATCCTACCGATTATTGAATTTCTCGGCGCTAATTCCCATTTTGCGACCATTTCAAAGGGAATTATTGATTCCAGGGATATTCTTTATTTTGTCAGCGTTGTCTTCATTTCCATATTTTCAACCTATATTGTCATGCATGAAAAGAATTAAGGAGTAACAATGGGAACCTTTTCTCTGAAAGAAAAATACTTTAAATTTATTTTATATATTATAGTCATTTTGTTAATCAATATTGCCGGGGTTACGCTCTTTTTCAGGATTGATCTGACCCGTGACGGAATCTATTCCCTTTCACCTGCCAGCATTGATGTGGTCAAAACCCTGTCGGAACCTTTAAACATCAAAGTTTTTTTCTCAAAAAATCTTCCGGCACCCCACAACAATACAGAACGATATCTTCGGGATCTTCTTGAGGAATATGCAAGAAGAGGCGGAACGTATTTTAATTATACCTTTTACAATGTCTCTGCCGAAGAAGGGACCCTGACGCAAAAGGCCGATGAAAACCGGGATATGGCAAAAAGTTATGGCATCCAGCCGGTCCAGATACGAATCATGGAAAATGATGAGGTCAAATTTAAGAACGCCTATATGGGAGTTGTCGTCATCCATGGGGATCTCATTGAAAAAATTGAGGCCGTCACCGCAACCCATGGTCTTGAATACAAGCTCACCACCGCTATCCAGAAGATGAACAAAAAAGTCGGCGCCCTGTCCCGACTGGATGGTAAAGTATCGGTCAGCATGTATTTATCCTCTTCTCTCAATACCATTGCACCCCTGATCGGTCTGGATCAATTGCCTGCACTGGGAAAAGCCGTAACTGAAATCATCGAACAGCTCAATACGAAAAGTCTTGGTGTTCTGGATTTCAAACAATTTGATATTTCCGACAAAGCCGAACTGGATGCCATTGGAAAAAAATATGAATTAATGGCGCTCTCATGGCCTGCCCTTCGGGACAAAAATATTGCAGAAGGCAGCGGTGCTGCTGGGATTGTCATTGAGTATAAGGGAAAAACAGCAACTCTCCCCCTGATCAAAGCCGTTAAGCTTCCCGTCATCGGAACGACCTATCAGATGGCTGATCCGGTTGGGCTGGAAGCGGATATGACCGCCATTGTAGAAAAACTGATCGGGATCAACAAAGACCTTGGCTATCTTTTTGAACACGGAACACTCTCTCTCGTACCGGACCAGATGGCCATGATGCAGGGAAGACCGTCCGAAAGTCTTCAGGCATTTAATTCACTTATGTCCGCACGGTATTCCATCAAACCGGTTGACCTTAAAACCGGCTCTGTTCCGGATGGCTTGAACTGTCTCATCATTGCAAGACCGACTGATAAATTTTCAGATTATGAATTGTTTCAGATTGACCAGGCCCTGATGAAGGGAACCAATATTGCCTTTATTTCAGATTCTTTTAATGAAGCCCAGGCCCCTCCGGGCGGCATGGGAATGCCGCCGACACAGGTCCCCATTGACACCGGTCTTGAAAAACTGCTAACACATTACGGTATCAATATTAAAAAAGCCTATGTCCTGGACAAGCAATGTTATAAGCATCAGGCTTCCCAGGAAATGGGCGGCGGTGAGCAGAACATCTATTTTGCCCCTATGCTGAAAGATGCTACTATCAATACAAAACCAAACTTCATGAACAATATCAAAGGCATTATTACCATGCAGATCTCTCCCCTTGAACTGGTGGAGGAAAATATTGATAAGGAAAAAATCATCATCACAAAACTTCTTTCTTCATCGGATGAATCCTGGCTTATGGAAGGTATGATCAATTTAAACCCCATGTTTATCCGTCCGCCGGAGACAAAGGCTGAGATGAAGTCCTATGACCTTGCCTATCTTCTCTCCGGGACATTTACAAGCTATTTCAAAGGAAAAGCCATTCCTGAAAAAGAAATGGAGAAAAAGGAGATAACAGATGAAACGGCTGAAGAAAAGACTGCGGACGACATAAAAAAGCCTGAGGGCAAACCCATGCCGGAAGGCTCGACGGCCAGTTACAGTTTTCTCGAAACCTCAAAGCCTGCCAAACTCTTTGTTCTTCCCTGCTCCCAGATGCTTCAGGACAATATGCTGGATCCTGAAGGGCAATCCACCAATGCCACATTTATTCTCAACATCATTGATCACCTGAATGGCGAAGATGACGTCGCCATGCTGCGAAGCAAACAGCAGACATTAAACCCCGTTGCCCAGACCACACCCTTTGACAGGGGCTTTATCAAGGCCGTCAATATTATTGGACTGCCCATCCTGGTGATCCTGTTCGGAGTCGGCGTCTTTATCAAAAGAACCGCCAGAAAAAAGAAAATTGCCAACCGTTTTAATATATAAGAGGAATGCCCCCATGAAAAAAGAATACCTGATACTGATTGTGCTCATCCTTTTATTCAGCGCCTATCTTTTCCTTCATAAAGAAAATAAGGATAACTACGCCCTGCCTGAAATCAAAAAAATAGACGCCTCACAGGTGACGAGCCTGATCCTGGAAAAAAAAGAAGGGGCCATCAAATTTACCAGGAAAGACAAGCAATGGTTCCTGACGGATAAGGAATATCCTGCCGATCAAGCTCTGGTTGACAGTATGCTGGACACTTTGAGAACATTGAAACTGTCAGCCCTTGTGTCTGAAAAACAGGATTTGAAAAGATATGAACTGAACGATGAAAACCGAATTCTAGTCAAAGCCATGAAAGAAGAGGACTCTGTTTTTGAATTTGTTGTCGGCAAAACAGCGCCGACTCAGAATCATTCCTTTGTGATGATCAAGAATGATAAAAACATCTATCAAGCCAACGGCAATTTAAAATCCAATTTTGACAGGATGGTGGAAGACTTCAGAGACAAAAAAGTGATGGAATTTAAAGAGGCGTCCTTAAAAAAAGTGACGCTTGAAAAAGACGGAAAGTCCAGGACCCTGATTCCCCAGGAAGTAAAAAAAGAAACGGAAAAAGATAAGGGAAAAACCATGGCTATCTGGACTTCCGAGGATGGAGCCTCAGTAGATAATCAGGCTGTTTCAACTCTTTTATCCACGCTTACATTCCTGAAATGCCAGAAATACCTGGATTCCCTCACAAAAGCCGAACTCGAAAAAACTGCCCCTCTCTGCAAAATTACTTTTGAAAATGAGGGAAGCCTTGAGTTAATTCTTTTTAAAGGAGATAACGAAGATAAGATAAACGGGATCTCTTCCATGAACGGTTATGCATTTGAACTCAGCCGGTTCAATGGAAGGGAAATCAACTCCACTATTGATAAACTGCTGGGGATACAAAGGAACGAAAAAAAGAAAGAGTGACCCCGTTTTTAAAAATAATTTATCAACCCTATAAGTGGTTTTTTGCAATCCCTCTTGTTTTTGCTTTTACCTTTGTCTTCGGGTTGATTGCCATCCTGACCGGTATCACCCTTGGTCAGGATGCAGTGAATATTATTGCCATAACCTGGGCAAAACTCTGCTGCTCTATTGTTCCCCTGAAAGTCAATATCAGGGGAACAAAAAACTATACCCGGAATACAGCCTATGTCATTGTTTCAAACCATCAAAGTATGGCAGATATCCCGGCGCTTCACGGCCATCTCGGGTTGAACATCAAATGGATCATGAAAAAGGAACTGGGAGAAATACCCATTTTCGGAGCTGCCTGCCGCCAACTGGGATGCATTACCGTGGACCGGGGCAATCATGAAGCTGCCCTTCAATCCATCGAGGCTGCAAAAAAAACCTTATCCGGGAAAGCCTGTGTGCTT
Source organism: Desulfobacula sp. (assembly GCA_020048635.1). Lineage (GTDB taxonomy): Bacteria > Desulfobacterota > Desulfobacteria > Desulfobacterales > Desulfobacteraceae > Desulfobacula. The sequence continues at coordinate 6,327 of JAIFMF010000012.1, forward strand.
TTTTTTGCAGAAGGAACCAGAAGCCGGGACGGCAAAGTGATGCCATTTAAGAAAGGGGCATTCCGGTTTGCCCATGAAGCAAATCTTCCCATCCTGCCGTTGACCATTAAAAATTCATATCAGGTTCTTCCTTCGGGCACCTTTGACCTTACGCCTGGAACCGTGGATGTTGTGGTTCACAGGCCCATCCACATGTCGGACTACAACCTGGCCCGCCTTGATGAGGTCGTCAACACCACTCGGCAAATCATTGCCGATGCCTTGTGAGTAATCACATCAGCCCCATCAGCATTTTTGTGCCGACCCCATAGAGCAACAGGGCAAAAACCCGTTTGAGTTTATCCACCGGCAGTCTGTGGGCCAGCCGGACACCCAATGGCGCCGTCAGCATGCTGACACAGGCGATTCCGAAAAGGGCAGGCAGATTGATATAGCCAATGGAATAGGCAGGAAGAAAATCATGACCCATCCCGTTGAAAATATAGCCCACAGTCCCGGCAACGGCAATGGGCAGACCAATGGCAGCTGAAGTTCCAATGGCATGGTGGATGGGGATATTGCACCAGACCATGAAGGGCACAGACAGGGTGCCCCCACCAATCCCGACAAGACTTGAGACACCTCCAATGACATTCCCAACACCAAACATGCCAAGGGTTCCGGGTAAATTCCTGGACGCCTTTGGCTTTTTATTCATAAGCATCTGGGTGGCAACCCCATACAGAAAAACACAGAAGAACCCCTTTAGAAATCCAGTGGACATGGCTGCAGCAAAACAAGACCCCAGAAAGGTCCCGGTAAATATGCCGATGACAATGCGGCGGACCACTTCCCATCGGACAGCACCCCGCCGGTGGTGGGCCATGAAACTGGAAACCGATGTAAACATGATGCTGGCCATGGAAGTGCCGAGGGCCATATGCATGAGGACCTCTGTTGATACGCCCTGGGTGCCCATGACATAAATCAGCATGGGGACAATCACAAGGCCGCCGCCGATCCCGAGCAGTCCGGCCAGAAAGCCGGCAATAGCGCCTACGCCGCAATAGATGATAAGAACAGTCAACATGATTGACACTCCTGTAATTTTTGGTTGCTCTGGAAAATACCGGAAATTTCTCCGATCTGCAAGCCTTTCAAACTGACGGTTTATTATGGCATTATTCAATTTCTGATATTGAGGTTTAATTTCAGGTATACTATATGTCTGAAAAGAACCACACTTTTTAACAATGGAGAGATAAAATGAAAAATTCAAAAATTGCCCTGTTTTCATTGATGATCTTGTTTGCAATGAGCTTTTCCCAATTTGCATTTGCCGACAGTTACTCAGATGCCATCGATGTATTCAAAAAATCCAGTGTAACAAAATCTTTTTTTAATAAATGCTATGGATATGCGATTTTCCCGACTGTGGGCAAGGGCGGCATCGGAATTGGCGGTGCTTATGGAGAAGGCCAGGTGTATGAAAAAAACAAAATGACCGGAACTGTTTCTCTGGCAAAACTCAGTATCGGGTTCCAACTGGGAGGACAAGCTTTTTCCGAAATTATTTTTTTCCAGGACAAACGGGCCTACAGCGAATTTACCAGCGGCAACTTTGAATTTGACGCCTCAGCATCAGCCGTGGCCATCACAGCCGGAGCCCAGGCCAAAGCCGGAACCGAGGGCGCAACGGCCGGTTCAAACGTTGGCGAATCCAAAGGCGGACAAGCCGACATCGGCTATACAAAAGGAATGGCAGTTTTTGTCCACACCAAAGGCGGCCTGATGTATGAAGCTGCCATCGGCGGCCAGAAATTCAGTTTCACACCCAAATGAATATCATCCAACTGATTTCCAGATGCCTGAAATGGATAGGTTCCAGGTCAGTCTTTCAAAAAACGACAGGCTGGCTGTCGACCTTTTCAAAACAAAACAGTTTGATTTGATCCTTACTTCAGATCTCATCAAAAAACTGGATACTGAATTCAATCGGTTAAAACATTTTAGCGAGGACCTGTTTTCGGATTGACACTAATTCCTGTGCCTTATCCAGCGTTATTGCCTTAAACCGTATCCGGTCGCCGGGTTTCATCTGGGCAAGTAAAGAAAGATGCACCGAGACAACATTGGCTATCCGTGTGTACCCACCGGTTGTTTGTCGGTCAGCCATCAAAACGATGGGTTGACCGTTGCCAGGGACCTGGATGGTTCCTGGCGACACCCCGGCAGAAATGATGTCAGCTCCTGCTTCCGGGAGTTCTATTTTAGGACCGGTTAAACGATACCCCATCCGGTCGCTTTGTTCCGAAATCATATATTCAGAGGAAAGAAAAGTCCGGATACTCTCCAGGTTAAACCTCTTTTCTTCCGGGCCGGGCAGAATTTGAATGGTTTGGAAAGCCCGGTACTGCGGTACTAAAACGGACGGAACCTGCTTTATACTGACCTTTTGATGGAGGGAGCCTAAAGGGATTTTGTCGCCCAGTTTTAATGCCCGCCCTTTAAAACCACTGATTTTCGCCCGTAAATAGGTTGACCGGCTGTTCATGACCATCGGGACATCGATGCCGCCAGCAAAGGCGATATAGGTTCGGCAACCGGTTTTCAATCCAGTGAAACTGAGCCGGTCATCTTTTTTTACCTCCATGGTTGTCCAGAGTGATATTGGCTTCCCGTTGATACAGGGACCCATATCAGCCCCGCAAATGGCAATTGCGCCGGAAGATGAAAAAATAATTTCAGGCCCGATCAAAGTGGCTTCCATGCACGCTGCATCATGCGGATTGCCCACGAGAATATTGCAAAGCGCCATGGAAAACAAATCCATGGCTCCGGCCACTGGCATGCCGAAACGTTGATACCCGTGGCGTCCTTGATCCTGGATAGTGGTCAATAACCCTGGTGTATGAATTATAATATGCGGCATGGCTCAGGGAATATTTGTCCGTTTGGTTTCGTACCGGCCTTCTTCAATGGCGTTGCCTATCTCTCCATATTCATCTTTTGAAATCGGATAAAATTTGATGGTGTCGCCTGCCTGAAAAAGAAACTCCGGGTTTCGATTCGGATCAAAGAGCCGCAAGGGCGTCCTCCCGATCAACTGCCAACCGCCCGGGCTAACGATGGGATAGATCCCTGTCTGATTCCCTGCAATCCCTACCGCACCCGCAGGAATTTTCATCCTGGGGTTTTGTTTGCGCGGGGTTGAAATCTTCTCGTCCATTCCGCCGAGATAACAGAACCCCGGTGTGAACCCCAGCATATACACCCGATAATTCGGCAATGAATGAATGTGGATGACTTCTTCTTCTGAAAGGTTATGGCAGAAGGCTACTTCAGGAAGATCCTCTCCATTTCGTCCACCATACAAAACAGGAACATGGATAATCCCGGATTCTGGTAATTCAACTGTTTCAATATCATCAGTCAGTGAGGCAAAAATATCAAGCAAGGCTCTATAACCGACGATTATGGGATCATAGCAGACCATCAGTTCATTATAGGCCGGAATAAAATCAATAATCCCATCAATGTTTTCCTGTTCAATCCTAATCAATAGTTTTCGGACAATACCATTGGTTTCAATGGAAATATCGTCTCCGGCCTTAATGATCAAGGCTGAATCGCCCGATGGGATGTATTGTAATGGGGCTCTCATCTTTTGTTCATGGCTTTTAGCACAACGCCTTCTTTTTGAAAAATCAGGCTCAGATTCTTTACAAATTGGAGAGCCATGGAATTATCTCCATGAAGGCAAATGGTATCAGCCTGAATGGGGATTAGTTTTCCTGAAATGGAAACCACTACCTGTTCCTTTATAAATCGCAAAACCCGTTCATTCAGCTCGGCAGGATCATGAATCACAGCTCCGGGAATATTTCGGGACACCAATGTTCCATCGTCGTTATATGCACGATCCGCAAAGACTTCAGAAGCAACCGGCAAGTCGATCGATTTTGCAGCGTGCTCCATTTCTGAATGGGCCGGGCAAACAAGGATTAGAGAACCGTCTAATTTTTTAACCGCCTCTGCTATGGTTTTGGCAACTTCAAAATTGACGGCAGCGGTGTTATAAAGTGCTCCGTGTGGTTTTACATGCTGCAGCGTTCCGCCAAAGGCCTCAGTCATGCTTTTTAAGGCACCTGCCTGGTAAAGGATAGCGGCATGAAGTTCAGCAGGGCTCATCTGCATGTTCCTACGGCCAAATCCTGCAAGATCAGGAAAACCCGGATGGGCCCCTATACTGACGCCATGTTGAAGCGCCAGTTGAATGGTCTTTGCCATCACCAGCGGGTCACCCGCATGGAACCCGCAGGCGATATTGGCTGAAGAAATATAGGGCATGATCGATTCATCATTTCCCATAGCATAGGCGCCAAAACTTTCACCCAGGTCACAGTTTAAATCACAGAAAGATATTTTTCGTAGCATAGGCGTCACTCTCTGCTCAATTTTTTCTTTTCTTTACCCTCCATGACAGCAAAAACAAGGGTTCCGGCCAGCATGATAAGGGTCCCGCAGGGAAAAGACATCTTCAGGCTGAAAAAATCCATGGCAAGCCCGGCTGCCATTGATCCTGTCAGCATTCCCAGGCTGAGGGCAATGGTCATGATGGACATGACCGATCCCATGGCTTTTTTTTCATCCCCTTTCACTAATGCAGTGGCCATGACGGCTGGCATGGAGATGCCACCGCCAAGGCCGAATATACACACGGCAATCACAAGGTCGGAGAAGGACGAGGCAAAATAAGGCAACAGCATCCCAACGGTTGAAACAAGTCCACCCACAATGATCATCCCGGTTCTGCTTATCCGATCGGCCAGATACCCCATGGGAAGCTGTAAAAGTCCTGACACAAAAACACCCAGCGTGACCAGCACTCCTGTGAGGGACCCTGAAAGCCCGAATTCCTTGTCTGCAAAAAGCGGCAGAAAATTCCAGATCACCCCGATGCAGGCAGTATAGGCATACCTGAAAATAAAAATGGAAATAATGGCCTTATCTTTTATCAGAACAGCCCATGGAACCAAGATGTGTTTTGTGGTCCTCACTTTTTCTATTGATACCGAAGGCAAAAGAAAAATGCATAATAAAAGACCGATGCAGGACAGTGCCCCCATACAGGCAAAGGCCGCATCAAGGGACAACATATCTTTGATGGTACCGCCCATCAAAGGCCCGAGGCTCAGGCTTAAAAACATTGAGAGATTGAAGATCCCCATGGAATATCCTTCTGAGCCTTCAGGCGTGATCTCACCCACATAGGCCTGAACCACGGGCATGACCATGGCCGATGCTGCTCCCTGAATAAACCTCAGAAGGATCAAGGTCTCAACATTTTTTGAAAAAATGAAGGCAAACGAAATCAGCGTATAGGATAAAAGCCCCATGGCGATAAAGGGTTTTCGCCCTTTCCGGTCGGAGAGCCGCCCGAAAAACGGCAGGAGCAGGGTCCTGGATATGGAAAATGATCCAAAGATCATTCCCACATATATGCCGGTTGCACCGAGGTCATGCGCATAAATCGGCAGAAGCGGGACAACGATTCCAACGCCTGTGACCGTTGAAAACATGGCAAAAAACAGGGTGACAAAAACACCTTTTTGATCTGATGGGATGATGCCTTTCCCATTCTTCACAATTTTTTTTAAAAGATCGGGAAAAAACTTATTTTCAGAAAAAAAATCCATCCGCCCAATCCTTTTTCGGCACTAAGCCAGGCACTCCTGAATCTGGTCAATAAACCGGCTTCTTGTGGAGAACTCTCCTTTCCGGTAATTGGCATGGGTGAGGTATAAAAATCGTTCCGCCCGTGTCATGGCCACATACATCAGACGCCGCTCCTCGAAAAGGGCTGAATCACCGGCATCAATGGATCGCCAGTGGGGAAAGAGCCGCTCCTCGCACCCCACAATAAATACCGTATCAAATTCCAGACCCTTGGCCGAATGGATGGTCAGGAGGGAAACACCGGAGGAATCCTTGTCCTCCTCATCCTCTTTGTCTTCCCGAATAAGGGCGGCTTCCTCAAGGTATTCCAGAAGAGTTTCCTTGCTCTTTGCCGAATAAATCAACTGTTCAATATTTTCTTTTTTTGAAATATATTCTTCAGGGGTTTTTGTCTTTTTCTCAAGATAGGTCATATAACCGGTTTTTTCCAGGACCGTTTCCATGGCCCGGACGGGTTGAAGGTCAACGATTTCATCCAGGATGTCAAGCAGTGCTGAAAGGCCTTCATGGATTTTTTTGGTCAAGACCCGGTCTTTGACCATGATCCTTGCCGCATCCTGGAGACTGACCCCGCTCGACCGCATGTCGGCCATTTTTTTAACCAGAGCCGGCCCTATCCCTCTTTTGGGGGTATTCAGGACCCGCTCAAAGGAAACATCATCATTGGGAAAAAATGCAGCGCTCAGATAGGAATTGATATCCAGGATTTCCATTCTTTCAAAAAATCCCTGTGATCCTTTCAAACTGTAAGGAATCCGATAGGCCCTGAAAATCTTTTCAAAGGGCAGGGAACAAAATTTTGTCCGGTACACCACTGCCATTTTATCGTAGCCGATGCCAAGGTTCTGGCGGTTCATCCCCTTTATCCTTCGGGCCACCCATTCGGCTTCGTGGGAATCCGACAAAAAATCATAAATTTCAACCACACCGCCTTTTTTCCGGGAAAAGCATTTTTTGTCCATTTTGTCCGGGTTATAATCAATGAGGTCATTGGCAACCTGGACAATCTCATCCGCAGACCGGTAATTCTCCTCCAGTCTGAAAATTTTTGCATCCTTATATTTTTCAGAAAACCCCAGAAAATGGTTCACATTGGACCCCCGGAATCCATACACGGCCTGCCAGTCATCCCCCACGCAGAAAAGGTTGCGGTGGCTTCCAAGGAGCAGGCTTGTCAGGTCATCCTGGAGATTATTGGTATCCTGGTATTCATCCACCAGAATATAGGAAAAATAGGTTTGATAAAATTCCCGGACATCCTTATGATCCCGCAACAGATCTCTTGTTTTTAAAAGAATATTGTCAAAATCCACTCCGTTCATTTCTTTCAGACGGTCTTCATACTGGTCAAAAAGATCTTTAATGTGTATTGAAAATAAAGAGGTCCGGGTATCGAGATATTTCCCCGGATTACCTGAATTTTTGGCCCTGGATATGGCGGTCAGAATCCGGTCGGCCTGCTTTTTTTCAATATTGTTTTTTACGCAGAGTTCCGTTGCAAGCTTATCCTGCTGGTAAACGGAAAGCACCTGCAAAGGGAGAACATATCCTAATTTTTGGCAATGCTGTTTTAATATCATCAGACAAGCCGAATGATACGTTCTCACCCATTGAAAAGCCCGGTAATCGAGACCCGTCATTTTGATGAGCCGGGATTTCATTTCATCGGCAGCTTTGTTGGTAAAGGTGATGGCCAGGATTCTTTTGGGATCAAGCCCCTGGTTCACAAGATGTGAAAATTTAGCCGTGAGGGTTCTTGTCTTGCCGGAACCGGCTCCCGCAACCACCAGGGCAGGGGAACCGGTATGATGGACAGCTTCTTTCTGCTGTGGTGATAACTCCATAAATGATTAAAGATAAGACTTCATGGCAGGGCATGGGAAATCTTATTTTGTCTCCTTAATAATTGCCGCTAATGCGGTTTCTATTTCATTTCGTATTTCCCCAAGTCTTTTTTCGCTCAGGGCTTCAAAGCGGAGAACCAGGGCAGGCTGGGTGTTGGAAGCCCTGACAAGCCCCCATCCGTCCTTGTAAACCGCCCTTAACCCGTCAATATCGATGACTTCCTGTTTTGCCTTGAACTCTTTTACAATCTTTGCCACCACATTAAATTTGATATGGTCCGGGCAGTCTACTCTGAGTTCAGGTGTTGTAAAGGTCTTGGGAAGGTCCTGGATCAGTTCGTCCACACCGAGGCCTGTGTCTGCCATGATCTCTAAAAGGCGGCAGGTGGCATAAAGGGCATCATCAAACCCAAGATACCGGTCCTTGAAAAACATATGTCCGCTCATCTCTCCTGCCAGGGCTGCCTTTTCCTCTTTCATCTTCTTTTTGATCAAAGAGTGGCCGGTTTTCCACATAATAGCATTGCCACCATGTTTTCGGATATCATCATACATGACCATGGAACATTTGACTTCCGAGATAAAGGTTGCGCCGGGGTTTCGCTGAAGAATTTCTCTTGCATAAATTATAATGAGCTGATCTCCATAGATCACATTGCCATTCTTATCCACAACGCCTATTCTGTCAGCATCTCCATCGTATCCAACTCCCAGATCAAGATTTTTTTCTTTGACCAGCCGGATTAAATCCAGAAGATTTTTTTTCTGGGTGGGGTCAGCCTCATGATTGGGAAAGGTTCCATCCAAATCACAATAGATGTCATGCACTTCACAGCCCAGCGTTCTCAATACCGGAAGAGCCGTGATGCCTCCGGTGCCGTTTCCGGCATCAATCCCGACCCGGATGGGGCGTTTGATCTTTATATTTCCGACAAGAAATTCCTTATACGGAGTGGTGACATCTTTTTGAGTCACCTTTCCATTTCCCGTTACAAAATCATTGGCTTCAATCAGCATCCGGACATCCTGCAGCCCCTGACTATGTATGGAGTCCTGGCCTTTCATGAGCTTGAATCCATTATACTCCGGCGGGTTGTGGCTGGCGGTCACCATGGCGCCGCCCTCCACGTTGAGGTGTTGTATGGAAAAATAAAGCACAGGTGTGGGGCAGACTCCGATATCAACCACATCACATCCTGTAGAAAGAATCCCTCGGATAAAATGCTCTGCAAATCTTTCAGATGTCAGGCGGCAGTCTCTTCCAACAGATACTATTTTTTTGTTTTCTCTATTTAAGAGAGTGCCATAGGCTTTCCCGATGCTCTCAACATCCTCTTCCAGAATATCCTTGCCTGCAATCCCTCTGATATCATATTCTCTAAATATTCCAGGATTCATGCCCCCTCCCATATTTTATTTCTTTCTTATTTTTTATGGTCAACAAACAGTAATCGTATATAATTCCTTAGCCTAAATTGCAAGATATTAATAAAAGACTTGAACTTGACTCTTTTTCGCAATAAAACGATGCATACGTCTTAAACGGATACAATGCCGATGGAGAAAAAACCGTTCTTTTTTTAACAAACGCCCCGTTGATCTGGTCATTCTGGATATGAAAATGGGGCAGGCCAATATATTAAAAACCCTATCCCATAAAAAAACTGGCCCACGCCATCAAAGAGGAACTTACCAATAATAAAAACTAAAAGAGAAAGATTGATTTTCCGAATGATTTTATGTATAAAAGACACCGGTATAAATTGCCAGGAGTATCTTTGTAAAAAGAACTCTTTAAATCTTGAAAGATTCAAAAGGAGAAAGAAATGAAACTTTTTAGCAAAAGCGTATTATTGGTAGCCGCCTTCCTTTTTTTGTTCGGATGCGCAGCACAGCAGGTGAGCCTGCCCCAGTTTGAAGCAGCAAAATTCGATAAAAACTTGTACACCTCCAAAGTAGATAATTTTTTGATCGTATTTGATGCATCAAGCTCAATGCACGACAAGTATAATAGCAGCAAAAAATTTGATATCGCGCAGGCCCTTGTCCAGAGAATGAACCAGACTATCCCTGAAATGGGACAGACCGGCGGGTTAAGATCCTTTGGCCATGCCCCTGCGGTTTCAAGCAAACCTACGGAACTGATTTACGGAATGGAAAAATTTTCTTCCAAAAACCTGGCAGAGAAGTTCAAAAAAGTTACTGAAGCTGGTGGAACAACCCCGATGTTTACTGCCATTAATACCTCAGGAGCTGATCTGAAAGGCCTTTCTGGAAAAATGAATGCTGTTATCATCATCAGTGACGGGCTTGGAAACGACGGTGATGCGCTTAGTGCTGCCAAAGCATTGAAAGACCTTTATGGCGCATCCATCTGTTTTTATCCCATCCTTGTGGGTAATTCAGTCGAAGGTGACACCCTTTTCAAAGAAATTGCAAAAATCGGCGGATGTGGATTCGCTTCAAAAGCTGATGAACTCTTAACCAGCAACGGGATGGCAGCTTTTGTGGAAAAAGTTTTCTTAACTAAAAATCCTGCGACGGCAGCTCCTGCCGCTCCTGCTGTAAAACAGAGAATCGACACGGATGGGGACGGTGTTTATGATGAAGATGATAAATGTCCTGGAACCCCCAAAGGTGCCAGAGTCAATGCTCAAGGATGCTGGGTTCTGAGCCATGTTCTTTTTGACTTTGATAAGGCAGTGATCAAACCGGTAGCCTATCCTCTCTTAGATGAAGTGGTTGTAATTTTTGGAAAGAATCCCGGCATGAAGGTTGATCTTCAGGGACATTGTGACAATATCGGAACCCCGGAATACAATACGGGCCTTTCCTTGAAACGTGCCAATGCCATCAAGAAATACCTCATATCAAAAGGAATTACTGAAAACAGGCTGACCACACAGGGATTTGGATTCACCAAACCTGTTGCTTCCAACAAAACAAAAGATGAGCGTTCATTGAACAGAAGAGTCGAGCTTATGCCGACAAACTAAGGCTTTAAATTCTTAGCAGATAGAAAACCGGGGGACTGATCATACGCCGTTCCCCGGTTTTTTTTATGACTGATAGATAACCCGTCCTGTATTTCCAATATCATACCCGCCAAGCGACATGACCCTCTCTTTGAAATCCTGGGTCTGAATGGTTTCCAGCATAACCTGAATTTTTTGGGTATGATAGAACCTGTCCGGAATAATGAGGTCGTATTCTTCCGTCACCACCGGGATAAAATCAAGATCGAGGGCCATGGCTGCCGCCATGATGCCAAGGCCTGCGTCGACCCTTCCCGAAAGGACGGCAACGGCAACAGACATATGGGTGTATTCATCATTTTCATATCCCTTAATATCTGCCGGCGATATTTGAAGTTCTTTCAACTTGTAATCCAATAATATCCGCGTACCCGACCCCGGCTGACGGTTGATGAAGGAAAGCCCTTTGTCTTTCAAGTCCTCTATGGATGTAATGTGTTTCGGGTTTCCTTTGGGAACCATCAGCCCCTGATCCCTCATGACAAGATTGATTACCCATACCTTTTCATCCGGCAAATATTTTTTGATATACGAAATATTGTAACTCCCATCCTCGGCATCCAGAAGATGGGCCCCGGCCATATGGCAGGCTCCTTTTCTGATGGCCATGAGCCCGCCCATGCTGCCCACATGGCTCGATGAGATGCTGATGTCTCCCTTGGCCATTTTTATCTGGTCTGCCAGAAGATCCAGGGTATTATCATGAGATCCGGTTATCACGATGGTATTTTCTATGGACGACAGGGGCCGCAAAAGATAGGCCTGAGTTTGTTCATTTTCTGAAATACCTTCAACATTAGCTGGAATCCGGATGACACCATCTGCTTCCGTAAGCGTGGTGATGCTGCCTGAACCCCTGGGCAACTGGGAGGACATGAGGTTGCCGTCTACAGATCCGATTTTTACCCTTACGAATTCTTCCTGGCCCAGCTTTGAAGCCATTTTCCGTGAAGGAAAAACCGGAACCGTGACAGGTTCTTTTTCCGGAAGCTTCTGCATGTTCAACAGCAGGGGCCCTGCAAACTGCTCAAAGGCAACAATGGCGGACACGGGATAGCCTGGGATACCAAAGATGGGCTTTTGAAATATTTTACCAAACATCATGGGTTTTCCAGGCATCATGGTCACGCCGTGAACATAGATTTCACCAAGAGATGAGATTATGGGCTTTGCAAAATCTTCCGACCCGGCCGAAGACCCACCGATGATGAAGATCATGTCATAATCCTGTTTTGCTGCGGTTTCAACTGCTTTCAGCATATTGTCAAGATTGTCTTTCAGCATGGGATGACAGTCAAATGAGGCACCATGATCTTCACACAGGCCGCCTAATACCGAGGAATTGGATTCAATCACATCACCGGGCCTCAGCGCATCTATCTTTATCTCATGCCATTGCTTCAGTTCCGATCCGGTCGGTATGATCAGAACCTTTGGCTGTTTATACACCTGAACACGAAAAATACCGCCGGATAAAAGCGCTCCCAAGGAATAGGAATTGATCCTGTGACCCCGTGGAAACAAGAGCTTGGTTGCCACAATATCCTCTCCCATTTTCCGGACATACTGCCAGGGGAAGACAGGCGCTTCAATCTCGACTGTTTTGTCATCGATGATATTCAAATGCTCAATCATGATGACGCTATTGGCACCTTCAGGAAGGGCATGACCGGTATTGACCCAGAAAGCGGTTTTCCCGGGAATAAGGGTAATGGGGTTTTCTTCACTCGCACCAAATGTGATTTTTGCATCCATTGCAATACCGTCCATGGCTGCGGCATGAAAATTGGGCGACGAAATAGCGGCAATGGCAGGCTTTGCCAGAACCCTGTCCTTTGACTGGACCACATCAAGGGTTTCGATTTGTGTCACCAGATGTCCAAACTGTTCAAAGAGAATTTTTTTGGTCTCTTCGATACTTTTCATATTCAAATATACATTTCTTTTGGAATTCATTGGGTTTGTCTCTTTTTTAATTTTTTTATAAAAGGATAATATGAACGAGAGTGTCTTTTTCAAGTCCTTCGACATGATCTCCGATTTCAAGGAGTCCGTCTGCATGGATCATGGTCCGGATCAATCCTGATTTTCCGAGAACCGGTTTTGCGATCATCCGGTCGGCCTGACGTTCCAGAAGGACCCGGATAAACTCCCGTCGCCCCTGGGCTGATGCGACATTACGACTCAGTATGGCCGGGACCCGAATGGTCCGATCTCTATTGTCCAACCCTTTGAGCTGATTTAAAAAGGGAATGACAACGATTTTCAGAACCACCATGGCAGACACCACCTGACCAGGCAGTCCCCATACCGGTTTTTTCCCGGCTCTTGCAAAGATGGTGGGCTTTCCGGGGCTGATGGACATGCCGTGAGCCAGGATTTCAGTATCCGGCAACGACGATATGGCTTCAATCGTAAAATCCCTTGTTCCGACGGAGCTTCCCCCGGAAATGAGTACCATGTCTGTTTCTTCAAGGGCCTTTTCAAGCGCCCTTTTCAAGGCAGCCGGATCATCTTTGACAATGCCGTAACACACGGGTTCGGCCTGGGCTTCTTTTATGAATCCGGACAGGGTATAGGAGTTGATATCCCGAATTTTCCCGGGCAATGGCTCTTCTTCAATAGGAACAATCTCATCGCCTGTTGAAATAATACCGACTTTCGGGCGTTTATACACCCTGATCTCTGAAAAACCGAGCCCTGCGGCAAGGCCCTCTTCCTGGGGACGGATATAGGTTCCTTTCGGCAGAACGGTTTCATTTTCTGCAAAATCTTCCGAGGCATCAATGACGTTCTGCAAAGGCGCCACACTTTTATAAATTTCAACGGATTTCTCATCAATGAGTTCTGTATGCTCCACCATGACCACGCTGTCAGCGCCTTTGGGGAGCATTCCACCCGTTGAAATTCCGGCAGCTTTTCCGGCTTCGAGTGTGAATTCAGGAATATCACCCATGGATAGGGTACCTGCAATATCAAGCCAGGCAGGGTTTGATTCTGATGCACCAAAGGTGGAGCTTGCTGCCACAGCATATCCGTCCATGGTGGCCCGCCTGAAACCGGGTAGATCTTTTTTTGCAATAAGATCCTCGGCAAGGATTCTTGAAAAAGCTTCAAAAACTGGAATGGTTTCAGATTCAACCGAAGAAAAATCCTTTATCCGTTCCATGACCTCTTCAAGGCTTTTCACCTTGAAAAAATGATTCATTTCAAGGCCTCTTTTACTCTTTCCATGGCGAGCGTCACATTTTCAAAACTGTTAAAGGCACTGATCCGGATATAATGTTTACCGCACCGGCCAAACCCCCCTCCCGGCGTACAGACAACAGAGGCCTTTGTCAATAATAGGTCAAAGAACTCCCACGAATCTCTCCCGTTTCCATCCACCCAGATATAAGGTGAATTCTTTCCTCCCACATAATCAAACCCAAGAGATTCAACGGTTTTGCATATCACATCCGCATTGTTCAGATAATAGGCGATCTGCTCTTTGATCTGGCTCTTTCCTTCCTGAGAATAAACCGCTTCCGTTGCTTTCTGCACCGGATAGGAGACGCCGTTGAATTTGGTAGTATGGCGCCGGTTCCACATGGAATGAAGCGATACCTTTTCTCCTTTGGCAGAATAGATCATGCAGTCTTTGGGAACCACGGTAAACCCGCACCGGGTGCCGGTAAAGCCAGCCGTCTTTGAAAAGCTTCTGAATTCAACCGCTACCTCTCTAGCGCCCTCAATTTCATAAATCGTTTTGGGCAGATCCTCATCACGGATATAGGACTCATAAGCTGCATCAAATAATATCAAGGCCTTGTTTTCTTTTGCATAGTCCACCCAGAGCTTCAGTTCCTCTTTTGTAGCCGTAGAGCCTGTGGGGTTGTTGGGAAAACATAGATAAATGAGATCTACTTTTTCTTTCGGCAATTTCGGAAGAAAATTGTTTTCTTTCAGACAGTCCATATAAACAATCCCGCGGTATCGGTTATCTTCAAACTCACCCGTACGGCCCGCCATAACATTGGTATCCAGATAAACCGGATACACAGGATCAGGAATGGCCACTTTGATATCGGTTGCAAATAATTCCTGGAAATTCCCCGTATCACATTTAGCCCCATCACTGACAAAAATTTCATCCGGCGAAATATCAGCTCCACGCGATTTGAAATCGTTTTCTGCAATTTTTTCTCTTAAGAACAAATATCCCTGATCCGGTCCATATCCTCTGAATGTGGCATCCTTTGCCATCTCATCCACACCCTCATGAAACCCTTTAATCACGGCAGGCACCAGTGCCTGGGTCACGTCACCGATCCCCAGCCGGATAATATGGGTGCCAGGATTATTCGCCTGATATTCATTCACCCTTTTTGCAATGTCTGAAAAAAGATAGGATGCTTTGAGTTTACTGTAATTATCATTTGCTCTGATCATAAAATGTCCTTTCTAAGTATATATATAAATATTCAATTACAGGATAAAAACAGGTATATGATTTTGACTTATTTTCTTCACCTTCCTTCAAAACTTTTTTGATACTCGTTTTTGCATTATTATATTTTTTGCCGCCTGTTTTTTTATTTCTTCGATTTCGATCCGCCGCATTTCAATTTCATTGCTGGCTATATCCGGGAAAATTTTTCTACCCGCTAATGGTTCAATGAAAGGTTCAGCAGCTTCAATATCTACCATCCCATCTGGATGGACGTGGATCAGCCCCCCCCTCCCCCCTTTTTTTTATCCACTTATCGCTCGTATGGCCCGTGAAAGAGCCTTAAACTCCTCCACGGAGAGTGTTTCCGCCCGTCTTTGGGGATCTATTGTAGCCAATGCCAATGCTTGAAGAACGAATTCCTTTTTATATTCCAATTCGCCTCCGGCCATGGAGTTTTTTAAAGTTTTCCTTCTTTTTGAAAAAGCCGACTTTATTACATCAAACAATAATTTTTCCTGACTCTCATCAAGATCTTCAGATTGAATAAACTTGAACTGCAAAATGGTTGAATAAACGTCCGGGCTGGGGAAAAACGATGACGGTCCAATATCTGCAACAAAGCTTATTTTCGCTGCATATTGACTGACGGCAGACAGCCTTGAATACTCTCTCCCTCCAGGAGGGGCCAGGATTCTTGTTCCCAGTTCCTTTTGAAACATCAGAAAAGCCTTTTCAATATACTTTCTTTCTTCTACCAGTTTGATCAGGATCTGAGATGAAATATTATAGGGAAGATTTCCAATGACCACAAGTTTTTTATCTTTAAGTAAATCTTTTATTTGAATTTTTAAGATATCCTGATGGATGATGTCGATATTTTTTAAGCCTTCATTATCAATCACCTCTCTTAAAATCGGAATCAGGCGTCCATCCTTTTCAACGGCTGTTACATGGGATACCTTTTTTGCGAGGGGAAGGGTAAGTGCCCCAAGGCCGGAACCTATTTCCAGGACATGAGCATCTTCTGATATCCCGGCTTTCTCAATAATCATTTTTGCCGTACCCGGATTTGAAAGAAAATTCTGCCCCAGTTCTTTTCCTGCGTATAATCCTGCCTGTTTCAGCAACTGCCCGGGATGTGTCATAAGTTTACTCTGTTTCCGTAAAATTTCAGATAAATTACTACTTGACTTTCTTTGTCTTGAGAAGTAGCTATAAATATTATATATACTCCAAGAAATTAACAGATACAATCTTCTTTACAGATCAGAAATGTTTTTTAAGTTCTTCAATATCTGGTTTTCTTTATACTCTCATATCAAACACTGGCTGTAATGTTTGATAGTTTTTAACTGATTCAGATAATGAAAAGAAACCTTTTCACAGGGAGGCGTATCATGGTAGAAAAACCGGGGAAGTTATCAAAAAGCTTAAGAGGAAAATAAAATACATGGAAAAAATTGCTTTTCATCAAGGACAAAAAATCTGCGGATATGTCATCAACACCATCACTTCGCTTGAAAATATTGATGCCGTCATGATTCAGCTTGAACACCTGAAGACAAAGGCAAAACATATCCATATCTCAACTGAGGACAAAGAAAATACCTTTGGCGTATTTTTCAGAACCGTTCCGACAAATTCGTCCGGCGTGGCCCATATACTTGAGCACACGGTCTTATGTGGATCAAGAAACTTCAATGTCCGTGATCCGTTTTTTTCCATGATCAAAAGAAGTTTGCAAACCTTCATGAATGCTTTCACGTCCTCCGACTGGACCATGTATCCGTTTTCCACCCAGAATACAAAAGATTATTTCAATCTGATGAATGTCTATCTTGATGCTGCTTTTTTCCCTAAATTAACTGAATTAAGCTTTAAACAGGAAGGCCATCGCCTGGACATCGTTGAAACCGGGGATAAAAAAATTGAACTTGAATATAAAGGTGTTGTCTATAACGAAATGAAGGGCGCCATGAGTTCGCCGTCCCAGGTTCTGGGAAGATCCCTGCTTTCTGCTCTGTACCCGGATACCACCTACCGGAATAATTCCGGTGGTGAGCCCTCGGACATACCGGCATTGAAACACCAGGACCTGAAAAATTTTCATGCAAAATACTACCATCCATCCAATTCATGTTTCTATACCTATGGCCATCTGCCATTGGAAGAAACCCTCACCTTTATCTGCGAAAAAGTTCTGAATGAATTTGATGAAATCACGGTGGATTCAAAAGTCCCGTCCCAGCCCAGGTGGAATTCTCCAAGGAAAATGACCCAGGCTTATGCTTATGCAGATCCGGAAGATCTGTCAAAAAAATACCAGGCCTGTGTGGCCTGGCTCATGTGTGATGTTAAAGATTCTTTTGGAATTCTCTTGCTTACAATTCTGGATCAGATTCTTCTTGGAAATTCAGCATCCCCTTTAAGAAAAGCCCTGATCGACTCCTCATTAGGGTCAGCGCTATCCGATTCATCCGGCTTTGACCCTGAAAATAGGGATACCCTGTTTGCCTGCGGGTTAAAGGACATTACCAAAGATTCAGTTAAAAAAGTCGAAAAAATCATCCTTTCCACCATTAAAGCAATTGCAGACAAAGGTATTGATCCTCTCCTGATTGATTCCGCCATCCACCAGATTGAATTTGACAGAAAGGAAATCACCAATACTCCCTACCCCTTTGGTATGAAATTAATTTTCGATATGGTGAGTACACTCATCCATGACGGTGATCCTGTCTCCTGCATCAATATTGATGATGATCTGAACAAACTCAAAGAAAACCTCAAAACAAACGGGTATCTTGAAAACAAATTAAGACAGTATTTTCTTTTGAATCCCCACAGGGTTCTTTTTACACTTAAACCGGATGCAGCCCTGGAAGAAAAAACGTTGAAAAAGACAAAAAAAGAACTCAAAGCCGTTTTAAGAAAAATGTCCC
This sequence comes from Desulfobacula sp., assembly GCA_020048635.1. GTDB lineage: Bacteria > Desulfobacterota > Desulfobacteria > Desulfobacterales > Desulfobacteraceae > Desulfobacula. Next base: position 24,298 of record JAIFMF010000012.1, read on the forward strand.
CCAGGGATCTTGAAAAAATCCGGGAGGATGCAAGGGCCCTTGAAGCACTCCAGGAAAAAGAAGAGGATGTATCGGTTCTACCGACCCTTGAACTTGACGATGTTCCGCATGAAATCGAAATCATCAGACCGGATATCATCAAAAATATCAGCTTTGCCACAGCCTATGATAAGGCTACATCCGGCATTCTTTATTTTACCTGTCCTGTCGGTGCAGGCAGCATTCCGCCCGATCTTTATCCCCTGGTGCCTTTTTTCTGCAGAGCCTTTACAAACAGTGGCACAAAGAAAAATTCCTATGACAAAATTGCAGATCTCATGGACCTTTATACCGGCGGGATATCCATCAGCCCGTTTTCAGGATCTTATTTTTCAAAAGAGGCTGAATCCCATTCCTTTCTTGCCCTCCAGGGAAAGGCGCTGGACCGGAATATTGAAAAAATGTTTGATCTGATTCGGGAATTTATCGACTCCTATAGCTTTAAGGATTTAGAAAGACTTAATAATCTTCTTCTGCAATACCAGGCCGGAATGGAATCCTCCATTGTTTCCTCCGGTCACCGGTATGCCATTTCACTATCTTCCAGACATCTTTCCAAAGCCTCCTATATCAATGAACTCTGGCATGGAATTTTACAGTATCAATACATCAGGGAGATAACAGATCAGTTGGGCGCCAGCAAAAAGAAGAAGAAAACCCTTGAAGCGCTTTCGGAAAAACTCATCCGGATTGCCCGGTCTGTATTAAAAAAAGATAATCTGAAACCCGCCTTGATCGGCAGCAAAGACTCCATCATTCGCGCAGAAAAGCAGATCTTATCTATCCATGAAAACCTTTCAAATGATTCTGAAAGATCTTTTTTTACCCCGAATATCCCTTATGGTAAAGCTGTGCCCTTTGAGGGCTGGTATACCAATACAGCCGTTTCCTTTGTCGGTCAGTCTTTTAAAACGGTTCAAATCAATCATGAAGATTCTCCGGGGCTTGCCGTTATCAGCAAAATTTTAAGGTCTTTATACCTTCACCGCGAAATCCGGGAAAAGGGCGGCGCTTACGGCGGATTTGCCATGTACAACACAGAAGAGGGACTTTTTTCATTTGGTTCCTACCGGGACCCCCATATTCAAAGAACTCTGGATGTATATAAAAATGCCTGTGATTTTATCATAAGCGGCGATTATTCCGAGACCGATGTCAAAGAAGCCATCTTACAGGTCTGTTCTGAAATTGACAAACCGGAAACACCAGGCCCCGCAGCCATGAAAGCCTTTTACAGAGATATCACAAAACTGGATGATACCATCCGTCGAAATTTCAAGGATTCTTTACTGAAACTGAATAAAAAAAGAATCAAGCAAATTGCCAAAACCTATTTCACTTGTGATGATAGCCTTAAAGGAACCGCTGTCATATCCGGTAAGGCAATCCTGGAAGAGGCCAATACCAAGCTTACCGGAACTCAAAAGCCGTTAACCCTGTTTAAAATTTAAAAAGTGCGGCAAGCTTTTCCTGTGCATCCGCACTGATTTCGCCCCTTTTAGCGGCAATATCAAGGGTGTGTTTACCCAGAAGCCGGTAGAGATCAGAAAATTGCGGCAGCTTTGCATCAATATCGGACAGGTGCCGTGACACAATGACATCGTCTCCGCGGGCTACAGGACCGGTAAGGGCATTGATGCTGCCCCTTTTCTTGATATTGCTCAGAGTTCCCATGATAAGCGGCTCCAGAATCTCATAGGCATTTTCCTCAGACAGGTTTGCCTGTTTGAGCAATTCCAGTGCAAAATGCTCCAGGGTCACCAGATAATTGGATGCCACCACAGCCGAGGCATGGTACACAGTCTTGGCATGGGTGGGGATGGTAAAAGAATTGGCCTTTAATGCATTGACAATTTCTTTACCCAGTTCCACCGCCTTTTCATCCCCCTCAATGGACATATTGATGCCTTTGAAGGGTGATTTCTGACCCTCCTCATAGGGAGCAAACGATTGAAGGGGATGGATGGAACCTGTTCCAGCCCCCACTGTTCTTGCCGCCGCAAGAATGTCTGACGATAAGGCCCCGGAAAGATGATACACCATCTTTTTTTTATCAAATCCACCCTCAACCGCTATTTTTTCACACATGGGTTCAATCAGGGTGTCCGGTGTTGTAATAAAAACAAGAGAAGATGTCTTTGCTGCATTGGTTGGATTTTCATATCCCTTTCCCCTGCCGCAAAACCGGACGGCTCGTTCAATGGATTCAGGGCTTCTGCTGGAAAAGGCTCTGGGGATAAACCCCTGCTTTGAGAGAAAAACCGCAAGGGATATCCCAAGCCTTCCGCAACCGATAATACAGAATTCCATATTTTTTTTATTTGTATTCATATTCTTTGGATGGGAATTCCCCTGCCTTTACTTCATTGATATATTGTTCAAGACCTTTCTTTGCTGCTCCGGCAAGATCTGCATATTTTTTTACAAACTTTGGGAGAAACCGGTCATTGATCCCGATCATATCGTGCAGCACCAGAATCTGGCCGTCGCATTCAACCCCTGCACCGATTCCAATGGTGGGAATGTGAAGGGCTTTGGTGATTTTTGCTGAAATGGCAGAGGGAATTCCCTCGAGGACAACGGAAAAAGCACCAGCCTCTTCAACATCTTTTGCATCTTTTAAAAGTCTTTCCTCGTCTCTCTGGACCTTGAATCCGCCCATCTGATGCAATGATTGAGGGGTTAGACCGATATGGGCCTGAACCGGAATCCCAACCCTGGAAAGGGCATGAATGACCGGACAGACCGCTGCTCCGCCTTCCAGCTTAACCGCAGCAGCGCCAGCTTCCTTTAAAAATCGTCCTGCATTGTCAATGGCTTTATCAAGAGCGCCCTGATAAGACATGAAGGGCATATCGCCGATCACCATGGAAAAGCTGCACGCCCTGGATACCATGGAGGTATGGTAAATGGCCTCATCCATGGTCACCGGAAGAGTATTTTCCTTTCCCTGAACCACCATACCCAGAGAATCCCCCACCAGGATAATCTCAATCCCTGCCTGATCCAGCATCCGTGCGAACGGGAAATCATAGGCGGTCAAAGCTGTTATCTTTTTTTTTTCCTCTTTCATTTTCATCAGTGTTGATGTTGTCACTCTTGGCTGCATTCTTTTTCTCCTGAAAAAATTATGAGTTGTTTTCATCCATCCAAAAAAATCATCACACCCGATCAGGGTCATACTAAAATAAAATCTCAGAGGTTACAAGCCCCCTTATTCATGGCTTTTGAGCCACTCATGATACCTGACCATTCCCCACAGCGCGTTAACCGCCCTTTCCGGGGAAGGGAAAAAAACGCTTTTATAGTCATATCCCTCGCACGGGTAAAGGGTTCTACTGATTTCATCGGTCAAAAGACTGACGCCCAGAACCGGCTTTTCATATTTTTTCGTTAATTGAACCACATACCGGGCATAATCGTCTTCAAACTGAAGAATGGATTCCTTGAAAAGCTCAGCCTGATCTCTGCTGATACCCGGATCTGTTTTTAATACCGATTGAATCATATTGTTGACCAGCACCCTTTTGCCGTGAATTCCGAGATGGATGACGGCATCACAGCCATCCCATTTCAGCAGCTCCTCCAGACAGGTTTTGGGGATGGCAGGGTCCCCTTCCCCAACAATATCCACAGGGTTTCCATGGCTCCAGAACGGCGGAAGAATAAGGTTCAATCTTTCAATGATCTCTTGCGGCAATTCAGGCACATCCAGCCCGTGTTCTGTGCAAAGGTCCGTGGTGATGACTCCCCAGCCGCCACCCAGGGTCATGATGGCGACCCGGTTCCCCTTTGGCAGGGGCAAAGATGAAAATACAGCGGAAAGATCCAGAAGCTCCATGGGTTGATTGACCTGGATAATCCCGGCCTGGCGGCAGGCGGCGTCAAACACTCTTGAATCCGAAGCCATGGCCCCGGTATGGCTGGAAGCCGCCCGTTCACCTTTTTTGGTTCTGCCGCCCTTCAATACAACGATGGGCTTTTTTTTGGAAACCCGTGCCGCACTTTTAAAAAACCGTGAGCCGTCTTTCACGCTCTCCACATAAAGCACTACAGTTCCTGTCAATTCATCAATTTCAAAAACCTCCATATAATCTTCAATGGTGACCATCGCTTCGTTTCCCGATCCTGAAAATGCCCGTATACCGATATCCTGCTGCTCTGCAAAGGCCAGAAGCTGGGTCCCCATATTTCCGGATTGACATACAAGGGCAGTGGAACCGGGCTTGGGATAGGCATGGGCGGCACAACAGTAAAAATCGATATGGGGATTACAGATCCCCATGGTATTGGGACCAAGAATCAGAACTCCGGCATCCCTTGCCGCCGCTGTAAGCCTTTTTTCCATTTTTGCACCCTTCTCACCCTCCTCCCTGAACCCGGAAGTGATCAGGAGCATGCCTTTAACCTTCTTTTTTTTCAAATCCGGCAAAAGATCGATCACGTGATCAGCTGGTATGGTGACGACGACAAGGTCAACCGGGCTTTCTATCTCAGTAATGGATCGATAAACATGGCGGCCGGTAATCTTTCCACCCTTGGGATTTACAAGATACACCTTTCCCTGATAATTTCGGGACAGCGTATTGGTCAAGAGCATATGTCCCCATTTCCCGGGTGTGGCAGAGGCTCCGATAAAAGCGACGGATTTTGGATAATAGCAAGACCCCAATGCAGATAAATCAATGTCTGCGGGCTTTTTTTCCTTTTTTTGCACTTTTTCAAGCACGATCAGTCCGTCCACAGCCACAGGGAAACCATTCGGCTGTATGATCACCGGATTGATGTCGATTTCCCGGATGTCCTCATAGGTGAGGGCTATGTCGGACAAGCCTTTGAGGATGATTTTAAGTGCCTTTTTATCAGCAGGTTTTTCACCCCGGAACTCGTCCAGAAGTTTTTTTGAAGATAACCGATCGAACATGTCTTCCATATCCGCATCATTCAGCGGTGCAATTTTCAAGACAATGTCCTTTAAGGCTTCGGTCAATATCCCGCCCAACCCGAACACAATCACCGGACCAAACTGGGGGTCCCTGAACATGCCGGCCATGAATTCTCTTTTTCCCTGGATGACCGGCTGGACAAGAAACGCCTCAATGTCTCCCCCGGCGGATTCTTTCATTTCCTTGAGAGCCTTTTGAACCTGATCTTCAGTGTTCAATCCGACCCGGACAAGGCCCTTTTCGGTTTTATGCAGAAGGGTTTTGCCGATGCCTTTCACCACCACGGGGAATCCTGTTCGCTGGCAGGCATCCAGAACACCTTCTTCCTCTGCTTCCCGTGTTTCATCCACCACCGGGATCTTGAATAATTTGAATATTTTTTTGGCCTGATCTTCCGTCAGTGATTTTAAAGGCGACGCTAATCCTTCTTCAATTTGTTTTTCAATATCCGTTATTTTCATTTATGCTTTTGCTCCATTAAATACAATATTCGCAATCCCTGTTGCAACCTCGTCAATATCAAATTCCCGGCCAAAGATGATTTCCCCAAGACATGCATGCTCAATGGCTCCCAATATTACTTTCCATAATATGTGGGGATTTGTTTCCGGTTTCAGCTCCCCTGTCTCGATGCCTTTTTCAATGATCTTCAGAATGGTCCGTGTGTATTTTCGAACCATTTCATAGGCGCCGGACTCAAAAAAATCCAGGGAATTCCTGACCTCCAGCAGGAGGATCTTTGAAAAGATCCTGTTGGCGGCATAGCTTTCAAGGCTTGAAAAAATAATCACTTCAAGCTGTTCAACACAGGTCTTTTCATTGGCAATCCGATTTTCGATCTTGGCCTGGAATTCAAAAAAATGCTCATTCAATATCTGGTACAAAAGATCTTTTTTATCTTTAAAATACTTGTAGATCAGCCCTTCGGTCACTTCAGCGGTTTTTGCGATCTCAGCCGTTGTAATGGAATGAAAATCCTTTTGAGCCATGAGAAGGGAAAATGAATTCATGATTTTTATCCTGCCGGGAGGGTTGGTTTTTCCTTTGTGCTTCATATCACCACATCTTCATGATCATTGTCTCTTAACCGGCAAAGCCGATGGCCAATAGGGTAAGTAACACTTACTCACAATTGGTTAGGGTTGTCAAGTGGATAAAAAAGAGAAATCTGAATCATCTTTCCCATCCTGATATTTATTTTTTATCCGTCTTCCCGGATTGTCCCCTGTTTAATGATTGACAGTTTCCGACAAAGGCCTTTATACTCGGTGAACATTTAAAATCAAACCGATTTCAGGAAATAAGATGGATAAAAATTCTCCCCCGCCATTAAGACAGGCCGCCACGGTAATCCTTGTGAGAGAAAAAAATAATGCCTTTGAAGTTTATCTTTTAAGGAGAAGCAACAAATCCGGCTTCATGGACGGGCTCTATGTTTTTCCCGGCGGTGTGGTGGACCCGGAAGACAAGGGCCTTGAATCCTGGGCCCCTTTTGTGGATATGCATCCGAATGAAATCGAAAAACAGCTTGGCGGAATTGCTTTTTCTGTTGAAGATGCGCTTTCCTTCAGCATCGCCGCCATCCGGGAAACCCTTGAGGAAGCAGGTGTCCTGATTGCTTCGACCAAGGGCAAGACAAAAAAAGAGTTGGATCATATCTGCACCCTCCGGCTGAATACAGATCTTCCAAAATCCTGGTTCAGGACTAAGGTCATGGATGAACGTTGGACCTTATCGCTCTCAAGCCTTGGGAAATGGTCCCATTGGATTACACCGGTCCTGATGAAAAAGCGGTTTGACACACGATTTTTTATCGCATTCATGCCTGAGGGCCAGTCCTGCTTAGCGGATGAAACTGAAACCCATCATGGAATCTGGCTCACCCCTCAAAAAGCCCTTGAACAGAACCTTGACCTCAGCATTCCCTTAAGCCCGCCCACGGTTGTAACCCTGACAGAGCTTTTAAAATACAAAAGCCTGAATACCCTTCGAGAGGAACTTCAGACCCATTCCTGGGGTGATCCCCTTTCACCGCGTCTTGTCCCTTCTCCAAACGGACCTGTTATCCTGGAACCCTGGGATCCTATGTGGGATTCGGATGGTGAGATGGATACGTCCGGATTTTCAAAAAAAATACTTTCTCCAGGCGCCTGTTTTTCAAGAATATGGTGTGACAACGGAGTATGGAAACCGGTTGCGGTATAACCTTTATTCGGCCTGAAAAATGAACCCTAATCAGATCAGCCATCTTTTTACAAATTATCAGACGCTTGTCAAAAGGGTGGATAGCCATATCGCCAATATCAAAAAAGCCTTCCCGGATCTGATTGCCTGCAAAAAAGGATGTGACGGCTGCTGCAAATTTCTGACCCTGTTTCCGGTGGAAGCCCTGACATTGTCAGATGCCTTTGCCCATCTGACCGAAGACATGAAGATCAAGGTTATTCGGAAAATAGAGAAAGAGAAAGAGAGCTGTCCGTTGCTGATTGACAGGGAATGTGTTCTATATCCGGCCCGGCCCATCATCTGCCGGACACACGGATACCCCATCTATATGGAAAGACAGAGGCGTGTTGATTTCTGTCCTGAAAATTTTAAAGGGATCACCTCTTTTTCAAAAGAAATGATGCTCGATATCGAACGATTAAATACCCTGCTTGTGATGATAAACCGTCAGTTCATTGAATCCATTGAAACAGATCCGCCCTTTTTGGAAAGGATTCCGATTTCAGAAGCGCTTTTGACCCTCTGCTCCTGAATATTAAAACAGCCTGACTATTCCGGGACGGCTGTCAATTCGCTTGCACGGACAATTTCCACCTTGTTTTTGAGCTTTGGCAATTCCTTTGAAAGGACCAGGAAGGTCGCTCTGTACGGATGGCCGATACCAACGGCCGAACCCTGTTTTCTGGCCAGGCTCACAAGTTTAGCAAATTGTCCGGCAATGTATTCAGCATCCTGATGATTATCCAGAAAAACATCCCTATGAGCAAATTTAAGTTTTAAAAGCCTTGCCGATGCCTGGCCCTGGGATTTCAAAGAAGTCCTGGAATCAATAAAAAACAGGTTTTCTTTTTTCAGGATGGTAAATATCTGGTTCATCTGATCCGAATGGGTCGTCAATTCAGATCCCATATGGTTATTGACCCCGACAACATAAGGGACATCTTTTATATTTTTTTTAACCTGGTCCAGAAGATCGTCCGGCGCCATGGCGGACAGGATTGCCCCGGGTCCGGGATCAACATTGGGATGATCCACCGGCTCCATGGGCAGATGAAGCATGATCTCGGCCCCTTTTGAGTGAAGGTCTTCACTGATATTTCTACCAAAAGGGGAAAACGGCAGGACGGAAAACGTAAGGTTTGAATTCAGCTCCATGAATTCCATGGCCATCTTTTTATCATATCCGATATCATCAATAATAATCACTATCCTGGGAATTTTATCCTTGATCTTGGGGGGAGGTTTTTCCACAATGGTCTGATCAACACCTTCAAACACCTCATATTTTATGGGTTTATCCACCGTGGATTTATCCGGAACAGGTTTTTCCACAGGCTTTTCCGGTTTTTCCTTTAAACCCTCAACCTGTTTTTTGTCTTTTGGTTCCAGGAGATCTTCCTCAACAGGCTTGATTTCAGAAGGAACCATAGGTTTTTGGACAATCGGTTTTTTCTCTGAACGGCTCGGATGAAAAAACAGATCTGCAATCATTGCCACGGTGAGACACACGGAAACAAGAATGGCAATCCCCACCAGAATCTTTTTCAATTCATTGATGAGTGCAGGTTTCTGTTTTTTTGGGGCCTCGGTCTGTTTTCTTGATACTGCCTTTTTCTTTGGTATATTCTTTTTTTTAGCTACCATTTAAATTGCTGAAGACTCCATAGCTGATCAGAATATCAAGGGCTCTTTTAACCTGTGCATCATGCAGAAGCTGATCCGTATCAAGAACTATCTGCTGTTTTTTGGGTGATGTTTTTGCCTTTTCCGATGATTGTGCCTGTTCCGGTTTCAGGCTGTTTTTCAGATCTTTTTCCTTTACCATCCGGTCAAATGCAGACGTCTTTTTTTCTTTTTCTTCAATGATTTCATATTCCACTTCAAGATCAGGCTCTATTCCTTTGGCCTGGATGGATCTTCCATTAGGCGTATAATACCGTGCAATGGTGTATTTAATTCCGTATCCGTCTTTTAAGGGCCGAACAGTCTGTACAGACCCTTTTCCAAAAGATGTCGTCCCGAGGATCAAAGCTCTTGAATGATCCTGCAATGCACCGGCAACGATTTCAGAGGCTGAAGCCGATCCGCCGTTGATCAGAATGACAACGGGATATTTCCGGTCATCATCCCTTTCGGATGCCCTGAACACTTGTGCGTTTTTCTCCTGTTTTCCTTTTATGGAAACAATGTCCCCTTTGGTAAGAAAAAGATCTGAAATTTTAACCGCCTGGTCCAGAAGACCGCCGGGATTATTTCTCAAATCTATTATAAGGCCTTTCATTTCTTTATTCTCAGCTTCAAGCCGACCCAGATGAGTTTTTATATCATCCAGGGTATTCATCCTGAAATTAGTGATCCGAAGATAGCCGAATCCGGGTTTCAAAGTTGTACTTCTGACACTTTCCATTGGAATCAGATCCCGGTTGATGGAAAAATCAAGGGCAGCGGGCTCTCCTTCTCTGATAACCGTAATATGAACGGGTTTATTCTGGGGACCCCGCATCATGTTTACCGCTTCCCAGAGTTCCATGTCTTTGGTGGATTTATCATCAATTCTGATAATGCTGTCGCCTGCCTGGATACCGGCTTTATAAGCGGGAGTTCCTTCTATTGGGGAAACTACGGTTAATATACCATCCTTCATGGTGATGACAATACCGATACCTGAAAATTCACCCTTTGTATCATCCTGAAGTTCATCAAAGGCTTCGGGAGGCATAAAACTTGAGTGTGGATCAAGATTCCCCACCATGCCTTTGATGGCATTATGAATCAATGCTTCAGAGTTGACATCATCCACATAATTTTTCTCCAGCTCTTCAAGGACATCGGTAAACATCTTCAAGGAATTGTATGTTTTATCATCCGCCATCAGCGGATTTATCAATTCTGTCGCCAGTATCAGGATACAGAAAACAACTGCTGCACACCATCTGGGTCTGATGATGTTATTCTTACTGTGTCTTAATTTCATCTTTACGCTCCTTTACGCAACCATTTCATAGGGTCTGCCGGTTTTCCGTGATGCCGAACTTCAAAATGCAGACACATCCCCTTGATTGAGCCGGTGTCCCCGGCAGTTGCAATAATATCACCGGTTTCGACATTCTCCCCTTCTTTTTTAAACATCTCTTCAACATGGGCATAGAGGGTATAATAATTGTCTCCGTGATTGATAATCAATAAATTCCCATAGCCTTTCAGCCACTGGGCAAACATGACTTCTCCCTTGAAAACGGATTTTACAGGCTCACCCTTTTTAACTTTTATATCAATTCCTTTCTGAAAAGAGAAGGCTTTGTATTCACCGGATGTTGAACTGCCGAATTCAGAAATAATTTCACCCTCTACCGGAATCATGAGCCTTCCCTGTTGGTCCAAAAAAGAATCCCCCTCAGTTTTTTTTATTATACCGGACTGAATCGTTTCCATCCTGCTGTCCAACTGAAGGGCGGCAAGTTTTAAAGCCTCAACCGCTGCAAGGGATAATTGCTTTTTCTGACGGATCTCTTTTAATATCATCTCCCTCTTCACTGTCTCCGAATGATTTATCCTGATCTGATCATTAAGCTCTGTTTCAAGAAGTGTTCTTGCCTGAACCTCTTTTTTCATCTCCTCTTCCAATTTTTCAAACATGTCAAGATCCCTGTTTTGCCTGTCAATGACATTAAAATCAGATTCGACAATCGATTTCATTGAATTCTGCCGCAAAAAAAAATCAAACACCGAAGAAGGCATGCCGGCCAAATCCATTCTGCCGATCATATGCATTTTATAAAGCGCCCGAAGCCTCTTTCCTGCATAATCTCGATTCCGGGCTATTTCTTCGGATAATCGTTCCCTGTTCTTTTGTAACATGATGATTTTTTCTTCCATCACCTTTATTTCCGCGGACAATGCCTGGGCTTTGAGCCGGGTCTTATTCAGTGAATAGTCGATCTCATTCAGACCCTCAACAATTTCAATTTCTTTTTGGGAAAAAGTTTCAACCAGTTTTTCCTGGGTCTTGATATCAGCTCTGATATCTTCCTTTTTTTCAGGCTTTCTGTCTTCGGTCTTTTCTTCAACTTTTTTTTCTGGTTTTTTTTTAGTTTTCTTCTCTGGAAGTGGCTCTTCTTTTTTTTCAATGATAGCCGTAAGTTCGATATACTGAGGGCGATTCCGGATATATCCTTTTTTCCCCTTATAGTCTATTAAAAGCCATCCCCCGATATCCCCCTGCTTTTCCAGCACATTTACTGCTTCGCCTTTATCCGCGACACTGACAACCTCTGAATCAAGAGAAGGAGTCTTTCTGATATTCATCTTGGGCGAAGTAATAACTCCCCGGAAAAGAATCTGATCCTGAGAAATTCCTTCACCTGAAAGGGAAAAAAAAATAAACCAGGAAAAAATAACTATTTTAATATTTGTTTTAAGGACAGATAACATCCAAACCAACCTAAAAAAGTACTGACTAAAATAATCAGAATGATGGTTTTTATTGAAAGAAACCGGATATCAAAATAAATATAGGAGGACAACCCCTGTGTAATACCGGATGAAATCATAAGATAGGCGACAAGAAGTATCACAAGACCCAGAATACCTCCTATAAACCCCTGAAGAATCCCTTCCATATAAAAGGGAGCTTTAATAAAGGTTTCTGTAGCGCCTACAAGTCGCATGACTTCAACCTCTATTTTCCGGGAATAAAAAGCAAGCCGCACTGTATTTGAAGTGATGAACAAGGCAATCAAAAAAAACAGACCGCACATGGCATAGCCGGTAATTTTGAACAGATTAAAGATTTTTAAAAATTTCCCAAGCCAGCCCTGACCATATTCAACATCTTCAACAATTTCGATCTCTTTTATTTTTTTTGCAAAGGTTTCCACTTCCTCAATGTTGTTATAGGATTTCATCTTGATCTCAAAGGCATTCGGAAGCGGATTTCCCTGTAAAGTCTTTAAAAAAGCACTGTTAGGGGATACCTCTTTTCTCAGCCGGTCAAGGGCTTCATCTTTTGATATGAAAACCATTTCCTGGATATTGCCCACATTGTTAATCTTTTCTTTTATCTCCAGCAGCATGTCTTTTGTAAAATTATCCTTAAGATAGACCATGGCCCGGCCACCCTGATTCCATGCTTCGATCACCCTGCCTGCGTTTTCGAAAAAAAGCATGAAAACACTGACCACAAGAATTGAAAGAGAAATCGTAAAAATTGTAACCAGATTCAAAAATCGGTTCAGACGTATATCTGACAGGGCTTTTTTTATGAAATGAGACATGAATGGCTTCTCTTGGTTCTAAAGCATGGTTGCCGTTCGTTTGATAGTGCCTTCGGTGATTTCAATATTTTTCCCTCTTACCGTGCTTTCCAGAAGGTGCAGGTTATGGGTGGCTATCAAAACGGTCGCGCCTTTTTTATGATATTCCATGATAAAATCAAGCACAACCTGGGCTGATTTTGTATCAAGACTTCCTGTGGGCTCGTCGGCCAGAATAATGGAAGGTTCCCCTACAAGCGCCCTTGCCACAGCCACCCGTTGCTGCTCGCCACCTGAAAGCGTCAACGGAAGTGCTTTGGCCTTTTTATCCATATCGGTTGTTCTCAGGACCTGCATGACCTTTTTTCGGATATAATCCGATTTTTCTCCGGCAGCTTCCAGAACAAGGGCGACATTCTCATAAACCGTTCTGTTGGGAATCAATTTAAAATCCTGGAATACCATGCCAAACCTTCTCCTCAAAAGAGGGAGCCGTGATGAGGAGATCCTCGCAAGGTTCATGCCGTCAATCAGAATCTGTCCTTCGGAAACCTTCTCAGCAAGATACAATACTTTTAGCAGGGTAGATTTTCCAGCCCCTGAAGGGCCTGAAATTTGAATGAACTCTCCTTGCTCAATATCGAGATTAATATCTTTTAAGGCAAATTTTCCATTATATCTTTTACTGACATTAAACAGCCGAATAATAGAATTTTTTTTGATGTCTTGGTTCATGTCCAAATTTAGTTATATTGCCCGCACCATCCTTAATTGACTGAAACTGAATTTACTGTTATAAATTGCAAGTGTCAAGGAGTGCTGCAAAACAGTTTTCCTTACATTGAGCCTTCACTGTTACCGTAAAACGGCTTCTTCCACTCAGTGAAGGCTTTAATATTGTTAAATGGAAGCTGAGCCCTTTTGTTAAAAGGAAAAAGAACCATACATGATATTATTTGATTCCCATTCTCATATTGATGATAAAGTCTATGATAAAGATCTTGAAGCAGTCATTGAGCGTGCCGAAAAAGAAAATGTCTGCGCCATGATGATTGTCGGTATTGATATCCCTACATCGCAGAAAGCTATAAAGATAGCCGGTTTCCATCACCATCATCACATCATCACATCCGTCGGGATTCATCCCCATGATGCAAGTCAATGTTCAAAGGATACCCTTGACACTCTGGAGCGCCTTGCCAAAGAGAACCCCTGCGTGAAAGCCTGGGGAGAAACCGGCCTTGATTATAACCGCATGTTTTCTCCTATCGAAGATCAGGAAGTCTGCTTTATGGCTCAGCTTGAAATTGCAGGCAATCTTGACCTGCCCTTGATTTTTCATGAACGGGATTCGAGAGGCCGGTTTTATGACATTCTAAAATCCAATGGCCCGAAAAGTCGTAAAGGAGTGGTGCATTGTTTTTCCGGCACAAAGGAAGAACTGTTCAAATACCTTGACCTTGGATATTATATCGGGATCACGGGTATCGTGACCATTGAGGAAAGAGGAAAATATTTAAGAAACCTCGTCCATCATATCCCAGAAGAAAGATTAATCATTGAAACGGATGCACCCTATCTTACGCCGGCTCCTCAGAAAAATAAACACCGGCGCAATGAACCTGCTTTTGTGAAATCTGTTCTGTTGAAACTTGCTGAAATTAAAAATTCTGACCCGGAAATTCTGTCACAAACCATCTTCAACAATACAAAAAAATTGTATCAGGTTGAATTTTAAATCGGATTATTCCTTCAGTTTTTGGCCATGAGTCTTGTGACGGCCTTTTCAAGTCCATCTAAAGACAATTCATACATGGAAAAAATTTTTGAGATGGTCATGATCGAATGCGTATATCCCCACATGGATTCCGACACCGGGTTCAGCCATACATTATGAGAAAATGTTTTTGCCAGGAAATGGAGCTGGTCAATGCTGGGCCTGCCGCTTCTTTCGGAAATATGAATGGAGCCGTCATGGGCCATGAGTTCATAAGGCGCCATGCTGGCATCTCCCACAATCACGAGACGGGTTTCCGGGTCAAGCTTTGAGAATTCGATGATCTTCTTTGGCTTTTTATACCGGGCCGTATCTTCCCAAAGCCAATCATAAATGGTGTTATGGAAAAAATAGGTTTTGACTTCCTTGAACTGGGATCTTGCATAATCAAAAAGGGTTTGAACGACATGAATATAAGGGTCCATGGACCAGCCGCCGTTGTCAATGGCCAGGACAACCGTGAGCCTGTCCTTTAAGGCCCTGTCGAAGACGAGGTCAATCTCCCCAGCATTTCTCAGGGTCTCCCTGATGGTTTCATCAATATTGATCTTATCCTTTGGGCCTGCCGGGATCATATTTCGCATCCGTTTTAATGCTTCACCGATTTTGGCTTGGGTCAAAGGCCCATCCGTTGAATAATCCTTATATCGGCGTTCATTGGCAACCTTAACCGCAGATTTGTTCCCGGATTCTCCCCCGACCCTCATGCCGCCCGGGTTATAGCCGGAATGACCTACCGGTGAGAATCCGCCGGTACCGATCCATTTATAGCCGCCGTGATGCTGACCTTTCTGATCCTTGAGCCTTTCCTTGAAATATTCGATCAATTCTTCCGGCGACATTTTTTTGAGTTCATCTTCATTCACCCCTAACGCATCAGCCACTCTTTTCGGGTTTTTCAGCCATTCCTCCAGCATGCCGCGCGCTATCTCGTCGACTTCAAACCCATCATTCTCCGGCAGGGGAACACCTTCAAAATGATGAGCAAACACCTGGTCATAGAGATCAAAATAACGTTCGCTTTTAACGAGGATGGCCCTGGCACAGGTGTAAAAATCATCAAGACTGTTGATGCTGCCCTGATGTAAGGCTTTTTGAAGCGTCAGAAGAGCTGTCGGTGATACGGGAATGCCGACCTCTTTGAGTGTATAGAAAAATTTTAAAAACATAGGGTTTACCGCCTTAAAACATTTTTCTTCTGGCAGCGAGATTTTTTACCCGCTCATAATCAGGACTTTTCTTGAACAAAACGCCGAGGTAAGGAAGCTGGTTTGTGATCAGATCCTTTGCCCGGAAATCCGGGTCAGCATTCAAGGCCCTGATCCAGTTTATCAATTCCCTTGTAGCTGGCTTTTTCTCAATGGAATCAATTTCCCGCATGACATAAAAAGCATCAATGGCATTTTCAGCCAGTTTAGTATCGATTCCTTCAAAATGAACATTGATGATCTTTCTCATCATTTTCGGATCAGGAAAAGCAATATGATGGAAATTACACCGGCCCAGGAACGGATCGGAAAGATCTTTCTTTGCATTGGAAGTGATGATGATCACCGGTCGGTGCTTAGTCTTGATGGTCCTGTCGGTTTCAATAATATCAAACTGCATCTGATCCAGCACGTCCAGCATATCATCCTGGAAATCAGTGTCTGCCTTATCGATCTCATCAATGAGTAGAACGGTTCTTTTGTCTGCACAGAAAGCTTGACCGATTTTTCCCATTTTTATGTATTCATCGATATTGCTGACATCCCTTTTTGAATCTCCGAATCTTGAGTCATTCAAGCGGGTAAGGGTATCATACTGGTACAAGGCTTCAATCAGCTTCATACTGGATTTCACATTCAAAATAATCAGTGGCATGGCAAGGCTTTCTGAAATAGAATGGGCCAGCATGGTTTTTCCGGTTCCCGGTTCCCCTTTGAGGAGCAGGGGCATCTCTAATTTTATAGATATATTTACAATTGAGGCCAACTCCTGATCCAGAACATATTTTCCGGCACCCTGAAATTCATTTTTTGATTCCTGCTGCATATAAGTATGTCTCCACCTGTGGTTATGGTTTTTATTTATTTAAGTATTTTCAGGAGTTCATAATAATCACAAAATAGCTTTTGACAAGCTTTTTTATCAGCACACAAACCTAACGTTTTCAAGGTTACAAAAATGTAACTCAGTGGTTTTTTACAGCGATTCTAAAAGATTGACACTTTAAAGACTAAGTGCTAATACACCTTATTTGTTCAATAACAATATGATTCAAAGAGGAGCGTGTGCGGCGCTGGGAAACTTCCTGAAATCGGTGCCGGTTTGGGCAAAGGGATTAAAAATTTCAAAAAGGCAACCAAAGACGCAACTATAGAAGACAAAGAAGACGAACCTGAAAAAATCGAAAAAAAATAATATAAAAAAATAATATATAGGCAATTGTCCTGTTTTCCCACGCAGTCGCCCTTTAAAGAAAAAGAGAGGCTGCGTAGACATTATCCTTGCTTTCTAATTTTCCCTGTCATTTTTTTCTGTACAAAATCATCAATTTTTCGTATGAAGAATAAAAATACAAATATGGTGTTTATTGTTCGATATTTAATACTTTTTCGTAATTTTATTAACCATATCACTAATTTCAAGCCATGGATTTAAATGATTGGGGGCACTATGCACGGCTATTTATGGCTTGGCACACCAATTGCTTATATGATTCAAAAAAGAATATGAGCGATTATGGATAAAACTATTACCAACATATTGATAAAAAAAAGAGCCGCCCTTATTGATCAGTTTCTTTCAGGGAATGAGCCGGAATTCCTTGAAAAACACAGTCTGATTCTGGATGAATATATTTTTACTGTGTTTGAGGAAAGCATTACCGCAAGAAAAATGACGGTTTCGGGAAATGCGTTTGCCATCATTGCTCTGGGAGGCTACGGACGAAAAGAGCAGTGCATTCATTCCGATATCGACCTTCTCATCCTTTTTGATAAAGCCGTTCCGCCTGAAGTGGAAGCCTTTGTGCAGGAACTGCTCTACCCCCTCTGGGATACCCGGTTTGAAGTCGGGTATGCGGTCAGGAATATTGCGGAATGCCTGCAGATGGCCTTTGAGCGATTTGATATTCTCACCACTATACTGGATGCCAGATTCATCTGTGGAGCCTCCCTGATCTATTCCTCCTTTATTGAAAAATTCCGCTCCGAGCTATCGACAAAGCACCTGAAGGGTACGCTGAATTATTT
Organism: Desulfobacula sp.; assembly: GCA_020048635.1. Taxonomy (GTDB): domain Bacteria; phylum Desulfobacterota; class Desulfobacteria; order Desulfobacterales; family Desulfobacteraceae; genus Desulfobacula. Next base: position 41,774 of record JAIFMF010000012.1, read on the forward strand.
ATTTGAGCATGGAGAAAGAAGACATTTTGATTATGGGGATTCAACCTATCTCATTTCCCCGGACCTGAAATCCGGATTTGGAGGCCTCCGGGACTACCATACACTTTTATGGTATGCAAAAATCAAATCCGACATCAAAACACGAAGAGATCTGGAGTATTATGGGTTCCTGTCGAACTTTGAATATACAACACTTGTGGAATCCCTGAACGATATCTGGAAGATCCGCAATTTTCTTCATTATATTACAAAGAGAAAATGTGATACCCTCCATTTTGAATACCAGGCTGAACTGGCAGGCCTCCTGGGATACCGTACTAGAAAACGGCAGCCGGATGTGGAGCGATTCCTCGGGGACCTTCATACGCGTATGGATTTTCTAAAACAGATTCACCAGATCACATTTGAAGATATTCTTGGAAGCTTCCGCCTTAAAAAATACAGCGATACCTCACGACCAACAAAGACAGATGGCGTGGTCATAAAAAAACGAAGGCTGTATTTTTCCAACACTGTTGTCATTTTGCAGAAGCCTGATCTTTTGATCAAAATCTTTCTTGAAAGCGGTCGAAGAAAAATCCCCTTATCCATTGAAGCAAGAAGGGTGGTCAGCGAATTCCTACACCTTGTGGATGACGATCTTAAGAAGAATCGAAACTGCATAAAAATTTTTAGTAAAATCATGGCATTATCCCATTCGGAATTCAATGTTCTGAACGTCATGCTGGTAACAGGGATCCTGGGGAAATTTATTCCTGAGTTCACTTTCATCATCAACAAGATTCAATATAACCATTACCATCTCTTTCCGGTGGATAAACACTCTATCCGGTGTGTCCAGATCATCAACAGCTTTAAAGAACCCGGCGAGTCAATCATGGGGACACTTTATTCATCAGTCTTTAAGGAGGTCAGAAATAAAAATGTCCTGCTCTTTGCCGCCCTGCTTCATGATATCGGGAAGTCAGACCCGGCCAAGGAACATTCAAAGACCGGCGCCAGAATTACAAAACCCATTTTACAAAGATTCGGGTTCAATACAACGGAGATTCAGGATGCTGTTTTCCTGATCGAAAACCATCTGGTTCTCATAAAAACAGCAACCCGGAGAGATATTGCAGATGAGGAAACCGCTATTTATCTGGCCAATAAAATAGTGAACATCCGGTTGCTGAGAATGCTTTATCTCTTGACCGTTGCAGATTCTCAGGCAACCGGCCCCAAGGCCTGGAATGAATGGACGGAGAATCTTTTAAAAGATCTTTTCCTGAAAACAATGGGCATTCTTAAAAAAGGAGAGCTGGCTTCAAAAAAGACCCAGCGGCTGATTGACAAGAAGAAAAATGAAACCCTGAAATTCTTGAATGAACCGGGGGATAAAAATGAAACAGGCATGCTGATTGAATCCATGTCCCGAAGATATCTTGTTTATATTCCTGCCCAAAGCATTGCCGAGCACATTGAGTTATACCGAAATCTTAATGACAAGAATTTTGTCTGGCAGGTATCAAAAGATGGCGGACCGGATTTCCGTACCGTAACCATCTGCGGCAAGGATGTGCCGGGGTTTTATTCAAAGATTGCCGGGGTCTTCTTTTTGAATGGTCTCGATATTATCGGCTCCCAGGCCTATTCCTTCGGAGAAGAACATGTACTGGATATATTCACAGTCAAACCACCGAAAGACAGACTTTTTGAAACGGAAAAATGGGAAAAAGCCGAAGCCGATCTGATCCAGGCCCTTCAGGACGACCATTTCCTGGACAATGCGCTTGGCAGAATACCCCGGACACTTTCAATATCCTCGGGCAAAAACCCTGAACCGAATACCGTCCGGATCGACAATGAAACTTCAAGCTTTTTTACTATTATTGAAGTATTCACCTATGATTTTCCAGGGCTTTTATTTTCAATTACCAACGCATTGTACAGAAACCGTACCAATGTCAATGTGGCCATGGTGGCCACAAAGGTGGACCAGGTCATTGATATCTTTTACGTCAGAAGCCTTGACAATGATGCAAAAATTGAAACCGAACAGGAACTTGAACAGATTAAAACCGCTATTTTAATAAGTCTTCCACAAATAAAGGCAAAGGAGATAAGCAATGAAAAAAATTGAAGCAATCATAAAACCGTTTAAGCTCGATGATGTAAAAGAAGCCTTGAGCGAAATCGGAATTTACGGAATGACGGTTACGGAAGTCAATGGGTATGGCCGACAGAAAGGGCATAAGGAGATTTACAGAGGCGCCGAATATGTTGTTGACTTTGTACCCAAAATAAAAATTGAAATCGTCGTCAGTGATGAAAGGGCTGCTGAAACCATAGAGACTGTGAGAAATGCGGCCAACACCGGAAAAATCGGAGACGGCAAAATTTTTGTTATTCCCGTTGAGCAAGTCATACGGGTAAGAACCGGCGAAACTGGAATAGAAGCATTATAATATTTAATTAGATTAGTTAAGAGAGGAATTAGAATGACACCAAAAGATGTAATTGCAATGGCAAAAGAAAATGATGTAAAAATTGTCGACATCCGATTCATGGATTTTATCGGCACATGGCAGCACTTTTCAGTTCCCTTGAGTGAACTTTCAGAATCTGCTTTTGAGGAAGGGTTCGGTCTGGATGGATCCAGCATGCGGGCATGGCAGCTAATCCACAACTCGGATATGATTGTTATCCCTGAACCCGGAACAGCCAAAATCGATCCTTTTTTCAAGGTTCCCACCCTTGCCGTTATCGGTAACATCTATGACCCCATTACCCAGGAAGCATACAGCCGTGACCCAAGAGGCATTGCAAAAAAAGTTGAACAATACATTAAAAGCACGGGAATAGCAGACACGATCTTCGTCGGTCCGGAACCTGAATTTTTTATCTTCAGCAGTATCCGGTATTCATCAGAACCCCATGCCTCTTTTTTCGAAATTGATTCCGCTGAAGCCCATTGGAACAGCGGCGCAGATGAAATGCCCAACCTGGGTTACAAAATGCGCCCCAAACAGGGATATTATCCGCTTCCTCCCAATGATAAATACCAGGATATCCGGACGGAAATGTTGCTGACCCTGGAAGATCTCGGCATTGCCATGGAATGCCAGCATCATGAAGTGGCAGCCGCCGGTCAGTGCGAAATCGATCTCAAATTTGATTCTCTTTTAAATATGGGTGATAAGCTTGCATGGTTCAAATATGTTCTGAAAAATGTTGCCGTTAAAAACGGCCATACCGTGACATTCATGCCAAAGCCTTTGTTTGGAGACAATGGAACCGGTATGCATACCCATATGAGTTTCTGGAAAGGCGGGAACCCCTTATTTGCCGGAAATAAATATGCAGGGCTGTCGGATGACGCCCTCTATTCAATCGGCGGGATTATGAAACATTGCAAAGCGCTCTGTGCCATTACAAACCCAACCACCAATTCCTATAAACGGCTGGTTCCAGGTTTTGAAGCCCCCATCAATCTTGCATATTCCAGTAGAAACAGAAGCGCTGCCATCCGTATCCCCATGTATTCAGCATCGCCCAAGGCCAAACGGATCGAATTCAGAACACCCGATCCTTCATGCAACGGATATATGGCCTTTGCTGCCATTGCCATGGCCATGATAGATGGTATCCAGAATAAAATCGATCCGGGTGACCCAATGGATAAAAATATTTATGACCTTCCACCAGAGGAGCTTGCCGAAATGAAATCGGCACCCGGCACTCTGGAAGAAGCATTGAACGCCCTTAAAGAAGACCATGAATTCCTGCTGAAAGGGGATGTATTTACCAAAGACGTTATTGAATACTGGATTGACTATAAGATGAACAACGAAGTCAGACAGATCATCAGCCGTCCTCACCCGCATGAATTCTATCTCTATTTTGACATTTAATTTAAGTTGAATTAGGAATCTTAGACACCCGGTCTCCAAGCTATCGCAAGACCGGGTGTTTTCATTTCAGGGAAAACCCTTGTGACCTCACCTTTTTTTAATGCAATCCAAAAAGAAATAAGATATAAGAAAAAAATTATTACGTTTAAGGGAGCTGACAATGAGCATGAAAATAAAGATACCGCCCTTCCGATCGAAGTTGATCCCTTTCTTACTCCTATTTCTTATTTGCTTCAGCCTGCCCGCCTCCTTATCCTGTGAGGAAACCATCAAAGGCAATGAATTTGAGAAATTGATCCAGAAATTGATTGATGACGGATTTGACAAGGGAAAAATTGAACAGATATTCTCCAACAAAGAGGTTACCTTTGCACCTGAAGCGGTTTCCCTTTTTTTTATCCATAGCGAATCAAGTCTTGACTATGACCAGTTTACCTCACCCAAATCCATTGAAGGTGCGTTAAAATATCTGGGCGAAAATAAAGACATCCTTGATAAGGCTCAGGAAGCCTTTGGCGTGGATAAAACCATTATCACGGCCATCCTCCTGGTCGAAACCCGCCTTGGTTCATACCTCGGAACAAGGACCGTCATCAATACGCTTTCCACCATGGCGGCATTGTCCGACGAAACATTGCGGGAAAGAATCTGGAATTCCATCCCGGATGATAAAAAACCGGTAAAGGAAAATTTTATAAAAAAAGCCCAGGACAAAACCAAATGGGGGTACAGCGAACTCAAAGCCCTGCTGCAATATACTGAAAAAGAGGGGGTTGCTCCGGAAAGCATTAAAGGTTCCTATGCTGGCGCTCTGGGCGTGTCCCAGTTCATGCCTTCCAATGCGCTCAGGCTTGCAAAGGACGGCAACAACGACGGCAGGATTGATCTTTTTAACCATGCGGATGCAATCTTCAGTGTGGCAAATTACCTGAAGCATCATGGCTGGCAACCGGGAATCACAAGACAGAAACAACACGAAGTCCTGTTTCGTTACAACCACAGCAATTATTATGTAGACACGCTTCTGAAGATCTCGGACAAGCTCAAAGGATAGACTATTTTAATATGGATCAGACCGTTTTATTTATTCTCCTTATTTTTGCCGCATCCTTTCTTTTAACAATGCTGGCTTTAAGGGACATCATTCTAAAAGAGTTTGGCTCAACCAAAGCTAAACTCATCTGGCACTTCATTGCCATTGTGCCCCTCATCGGATGGCTTGTTTACCTTATCTTCGGATTTAAAAAGGGCCGGAGAAAGCCCATCTGAACCGGCAATTTCATTTGACAACAGGCTTGCTTTAATATAAATATACATTTTGTGGTCCCATCGTCTAGTGGTTAGGACGCTGGCCTCTCACGCCGGTAACATGGGTTCGAATCCCATTGGGATCACCAATAATTTCAATAAGTTATGAGTTTTTATAGAAACCATCCAGAGGGCCGACGGCCCCCCGGACGGCTTTTTTATTTTATCGACTTCCAAATATAGATTTTGGGAGATCATTTTCCCTATCCTCGCTATGGGAGCTACTTACCGTTAAAGACTCAAGTGCTTCCCGAGCACTTTCAACGCCAAGGCTTTTCAGGTATCTGTTTGTTGTTGTAGGGCTTTTATGCCGGAGGATCTCTTGAATTACAGACAAATTAAATCCCTTGCTATAAAGAATACTTGCTGTCAGATGCCGTATAGCATGAAATCCAAATGGTTTAACCCCTGCTTTTTCACAGAGTTTAGCCATAAAATGCTGCCGATGTTTAAATGGACCGCCATAATATTCTGCGGTGAAATTTTGAATGTCTATGCAGATAAAAACATATTCACTTTTTATCGGGCAATTATTTTTCCACCAGGATAATCCATCAAAGAGTTCTTTAACCATGGGAAGCCACTCACATTCAAAACTTCCATTTTCTCTTTTCCGTGTCCACAACCGAATCCGCTTTTTTTCAAAATCAAGATCATTCCATTTCATCCGGAATAATTCACCACGCCTACAAGCCAGATAAAGTAAAGTCTGAAGCATAACCCGGTCTTGACCATGGGCCTGCTCAAAAGCTTTCCAAAAATCTTCTTCTGGTGGAATGTACCTCGGGGACCTCTCTTCCGGCATTTTCTGGATGTCAAAAGGATTGTCCTTGGGTAATGGCTGGGTCATGAACTTCATCCCCCAATTCCAACCGGCTAAAAGATTTTTTCTGTCTTTATTGGAGGCATATCCGCTTCTTGCCTTCTTCTCTTCCAGAAGATAAGGTCGAACTAAAGCAGGGGTTAATTTTTCAGCCTCCATCTGTGGATCAACTTTTTTAAAGAAGCGCTTAAAAGCAAAGATTTTTTCCGTATAAGTTTTCTTTACATATCTCTCCTGACAGTCATCTAGATAAGCCTCCGCCCAATCAGCTAAACAGATTATGCCGATCTTCTCTTCCCACTCTTCTTCTGACAGTCGAAGGTTGCTTTCCCATGCTATCGCCTCTTTTTTCGTCTTGAACGTTTGTTCTCTTCTCTTCCCATTCTTTTTCACCTGGGCCTTCCAATTTCCATTCTTCATTTGATATGGCATTTAACACACTCCTTTCAAAAAAGATGTAACGGCTTCCCAAGCGCATTCCACCTAATTTTTTATAATATTGTCTTACTGTCTTTTCATTAACGCCTAAAAATTCAGCCACTTCTTTGACCTTCAAACTTTTTCCTAGTTCCTTTTCCATAACGATTACGCTCCAAATATCTTTATTACCCGGTAGTCATCACCGGCTTTTGGAGACGGCTCTCCTGACACACAAATTTTTTGATTTGGAGTTTGCTTCTGGATTTGATTTGCTGATCGGAAAACGAAACTGATCTTGCTGGATAATCAGCCCCGGCCATCCAGGAAAGATGAAACCGGGGTGCTTGATTATTTTAAAGGGTTATTTAGCAAGCCTTGCATTGACCGTGGAACCTTGGCAATCCCAAGATGATTACATAATGTAAATTGGCACTTTTCTATCTCGATGCCTGACGTTGCATCTCACACTGGCCATTTTGCTATT
>JAIFMF010000038.1 GCA_020048635.1 Desulfobacula sp.
AATCGTGCTTAAATTATCTGAATAAGGAAATTTTTATTTCCTGACATTTGTTTTACCAGAACATGGACCGAAATATAAACTTGTCCAGTTCTCGCAAAAGTTGAACCTTTGTAATCCTGTAAATGACAGGGCGTGGTTCAATTTGTGAGGCTGGGCTTTTTTTATTCCCAAAATTTAAAAACCCCCGCCAGAAAACCAAATAAACCATCAGCCTCTTCCAGAACCATAAGCAAAACGAAGGAGGACATGACCAAAAATGCAGAAATGGAAGTCAGGAAGTGGATGGTGAAAAAATACATTAATTTTAATCATAAGGAGTTCAACACTATGAACTTATTAGAAAAAGTAAAAATGGCAATGGAAGAAAATGAAAAACAAAAAATTATAGAAGCACTATTCACTGTTATTGATGAACTTGAGGAGAAACCTATTAATGATTCTCGCAGCAATGAAATTATCATTGAGATTCTTTCTGAACGGATAGAAACAATAACAAAAACCATAAATCACGAAACACGAGAACAACTGGAGGATAAATAAATGAATTTTATTATTGAAAATAAACATAGCAAAAAAACAACGGAGTGGAAGATACGTGTAGGAGGTATCATTTGGAGCCGCTTTACCTACAAATTTAAAGTAATGGATGAAATAAAAAATAGAGCACAATCAAAGATAACATACTTTGGAAATAGCTATGAAACTTATGGGATGTCTTTAACACCAAAACAGATCGGCAATATAATTGAGACTACTTTTGAAAAAGGTACACCTCCGGTTTTTAAGTCGTTAAGAGAAGCTTTAGAAAAAATCCTTGATTAATAATACGCGAGGGAAAAATGATAGCCGTTATCTAAAAAATTAGGAGATAGAAAACGTTTTTTGACCAACAGGGTGGGAAGCTTCGGCTTTCCCACCCTACCAACTCCACAGCATGAGCACCCATCTCGTTAAACTGGGGAAGAAGAAAACTTCACAAACCTGCCATGGAGCAGGCAAATTGATTGATGTGGAGCGAGTTTGATGGAAAAATGTTTGACTTACCCCGGACATGACAATAACATTCCGGCATTCGGCAATAAATTAAATCCCTCGGGAGTTTGTATGAAAGGCAATATCTATACACGGCAAAGGTGTTCGATTTGTGATAGCCCACTGGTTCATGATGAAAGAAGGGGAGGATGTTTTTGTAAGAACCATCCTGAAATCCAAGCAGGCAAGGAATTTTACATAAAATTTGGGAAAGAAATAAATAAACGGTTCCTGACCTATGAACGGGCATACCATTATTTAATAGGGTTGCGGTATGAGGTCGAGCAAAATAAATTTGATGCTCGGGAACATATGTACACAAACCCGTTGGGCTTTGAGAATCTTGCCAATCAATACTTGGAATACAAAAAAGAAAAGAACTTAAAATCTTTTTATCATGTGAAATGTTATATGAACAAGGCTATAGAATATTTCCAAGACCAGAATGTTAAAACAATTAGAAATAAGGATATTGGGGATTTTTTAAGGACGCTCAAGGTTTCTGACAAAACAAAAGCAAATTATGCAAGCCAGCTTCACGATATGTTCTATAATTATTTGTATGGCGAGATTGAAGTACTGAACTTATCGAATCTTCCAAAATTCCCTTGTATCGAATATGAACTCGGGTATAGAAAAATAATTGGGGTTAATGAAAGAGAAAATATTATTGAAGAGCTTAAAAAGCAGACTTATCAAATCAATCCTAAAATTTGGTTAGCAATTGACATGCTTTGTTCATATACCAAGCTTCGCCCTGGTGATTTGAGAAATCTAAAAGAAAGCGATATCGATATTGAGTTTGGAGTTATGACTATTTGGAGACCAACTAAAACAAAAAAAATGAAAAAACCAAAGGTTATCAGAGAAAGGTTGCTGGATTATCACCTTGAAGAAATTAAACAGCTTAAACAGAAGTATCCCGCTTCACCAGCCACATTATTTTTTAGACATAATGAGAAATCACAAGCAGAAATCGATTTGCCTTTTGGTATAAACTTTTTGTACAAACAATGGAAAAAAGTTTGCAAGCAGTTTGGGATTGAAGACCTTGACCTTTATGGTGCAACGAGGCATTCGAGCACAACAGCAATTGCAATGGTAGCGGGTAAAAAACAAGCCAGAAACTTTTCAGGGCACGAAACGAATAAGGCTTTTGATCGGTATTGCCAAATTGCAGATGATGATTCCTTTGATATGACTAAATTGATGGCAAAAATGAGAGGAAAAATAATTGACTTCAAAACAGTAAAAGGGGAGGAAAAGTGAAATATAAATCCGCACCATTTCCGCACCACCTTTTCGGGTGCTAAAAAACACGTTATTCTTAATTATTTCAATATGTTAGATGGTCGGGATGAGAGGATTTGAACCTCCGACCCCAGCGTCCCGAACGCTGTGCTCTACCAGACTGAGCCACATCCCGACTACAAGAAAGCGTTATACACAAAAAAAAATCAAAAGTCTAATTGAAAATGCTCTCTTTTATTATTGTTGCTTCTCGACCTGGCCCAACAGATATGATTTTGATTTTCACACCAGATAGTTCTTCGAGCCTTGCCAGATATTTTTTTGCATTTATGGGAAGATCGTCAAGCTCCCTTATTGCTGTAATATCCTCTTTCCATCCCGGATGAGTTTCATAAACCGGGGAGCATTCCTGAAGAATTTTAATTTCTGCAGGAAAATTGGCGATGGTTTTTCCATTGTGCTCATAGGCTGTACATATTTTTATCTCGTCAAGGTCATCCAGAACATCCAGTTTTGTGATGGCAAGCCCGGACAGGCTGTTTAATTTTGCCGCATTCTTGAGAACAACCATATCGATCCAGCCACACCGCCTTTTTCTTCCGGTTGTGGCACCGAATTCAGAGCCGGTTTTCTGGAGTTTATCCCCGATCTCATCAAATAATTCAGTGGGGAAAGGTCCTTCTCCAACCCGTGTGGCATATGCCTTAACAATGCCGATGATCTCATCGAAACATGCCGGGCCGACACCGGAACCGTTGGCAGCATTGCCGGATACCACGGATGAGGAGGTCACAAAGGGATAGGTTCCGTGTTCAATGTCAAGGTGGGTACCTTGAGCGCCTTCAAATAAAAGTATTTTTTTGTTTTTTATTCCTTCATGCAGGATGACGGAAACATCGTCAATATAGGGGATCAGGCGGTCTTTGATCTGTTTGAATTCACGGATCACGGTATCTGGATCGAGGGCTTTGGTTTTATAATACTGTGTGAGGTAAAAATTTTTTTCTTCAAGGATGGTGGCCACTTTTTCCTTAAACAGATCAAAATCGAGCAGATCACAGAACCGGATGCCTCTGCGGGCGGCCTTGTCTTCATAACAGGGGCCGATGCCTCTGCCGGTGGTTCCGATTTTCTGGGCACCAATTTTTTCTTCTCTCGCACTGTCGATCATCCGGTGATAGGGCATGATGATATGAGCCCGATCACTGATTCTCAGCATTTTCGGGGAGGCATCAATGCTGTTCGATATGAGATAGTCAATCTCGTCCAGCAGGACAAAAGGATCAACCACAACGCCGTTGCCGATAAAACATTTTTTCTGCTGGATGATACCGGAAGGAATGAGGTGACTGATGATAGCCTTTCCATTGACCACCATTGTATGGCCAGCATTATTGCCGCCCTGGAACCGGACAACATAATCAGCGTGTTTACTTAATAGATCAACTATTTTTCCTTTCCCTTCATCTCCCCACTGAGTCCCGATAATTACTGTGTTTCCCACAATATACTCCTTTTATTGATGAAAAAATCCCTGATAAGATGTTTTGTCTGTTCTTCAAAAATTCCAGACATTATTTCCGGATGATGATTGAGGCGCCTGTCATCGGCAAGTTGATATAATGAAACGGCAGCCCCCCATTTGGGGTCTTTTGCGCTGAAGACCACCCGCTTTATCCTGGCATGAATAATGGCTCCCATGCACATGATGCAGGGCTCAAGGGTGACGTATAAAGTGGTGTCAACCAGCCTGTAGTTGTTCACGGCCTTTGATGCCATCCGAATCGCATTCATTTCAGCATGGCTTGAAGGGTCATGGGATGCAATGGGGCAGTTGTGTCCATATCCGATCACATGATTGCTCTTATCGATAACAACGGCACCGACAGGAACCTCATCCGACTCAGCAGCTTTCTTTGCTTCAACAATGGCAAGGTTCATATAATATTCATCATCCATAATCCAAGGATACTTATATAAATGTTTTTTCTCAAGGTCAAATTAAATGAATCCTTGAATTTATTTGGAAGCTTTGATATAACGCCTTTCATGTTGCGCGCCCGTAGCTCAGCTGGATAGAGTATCTGACTACGAATCAGATCCTTGAATTTATTTGGAAGCTTTGATATAACGCCTTTCATGTTGCGCGCCCGTAGCTCAGCTGGATAGAGTATCTGACTACGAATCAGGGGGTCGGGGGTTCGAATCTCTCCGGGCGCGCCACTTTTTTTTCGACAAACAGATGATAAAAACCACCTTATTTACTTCTGAAAAATGACCACAGCCAAACCTTTGGATTTCTGGAATGACCATTCTCTTGAATTTCTTGAAATGGCAATGAAAAGAGATTATCAGGAAACTGTTCAATCCTTTTTAAGAATCTGCAAGCCTTCGGTCATACATGGAGCCAACGCCATATTCATTGCGCCGCATGAATTTATCGATTGAAGGTGCAATCAGTTGCATTTCAGGATTTTCCTTCTGAACATCCTGGGCGATTCTGATTTCCTTGGTGCACCCGGTACTGTAGGTCGAGTCTTTACCGATCCATTCAGGTGGCACCTTCTTGTTCAACAATGCAAAGGTTTCTGAAATGTCGTCGGATGTCTGGAATCTCCAGATATCAATATAAGAGCTTCTCTGAACAATTTCCCACATATACATGAGATCATCGGCATCCATTCCCGGCTCATAATAATGAGACGGATTGATAATAAACAGATTGGTTGACTGTTTTTGAAGATGATCAATAAAGGTTGTCATGATCTTTTTAGCCACGTCTATTTTACCGGGAATGGAACCGATGATGCCGCTGTAAAACATGACCGTCATTCCTTTTCTTTTGGCGGATTTCATCTGATCAATGATTTTATTGGCTTTTTCCTCCAGGGCCTGATGGGAAAATTTGATAAAAGCGTCATGTCTGGGCTTGTATGTTATAAACAAGGTTTTCTTGGTCACG
>JAIFMF010000075.1 GCA_020048635.1 Desulfobacula sp.
GCCATACAGAGAATCGGAAGGGCCGGGCATCAAATTGATACACAAAGCCGGGGCACCCTGTTTTCTCCCCATTCCCATGACCTGATCGCTGCTGCGGTTCTGGCCAAAGCCATTGATGAAAAAAACATTGAACCGGTTCATCCTGTGGACTGCCCCCTGGATGTCCTGGCCCAGGTTCTTATCTCCATGACCGGGCTTGAAACCTGGGACATGGATGAATTGTATGCGTTTTTAAAAACAAGCCGGCCCTATCACACCCTTGGCCGGGAGCAGTATGAGCGTGTGTTGAACATGCTGGCCGGGCGGTATTCCGATGCAAGGATCAGGGAACTTCAGCCAAGGATTTCCATTGACCGTCTGGACCATACGGTTCAGGGGAAAAAAGGGGCGCTCCAGGCCCTTTATATCTCCGGCGGAACCATCCCCGACCGGGGATATTTCCAGCTTCGCCACCATGAAACCAATGCCCGGATCGGTGAGCTGGATGAAGAATATGTCTGGGAGGCAAAAATCGGGCAAATCGCCACAGTGGGCACCCAGAACTGGAAAATCATGCGGATCACCCACAATGATGTTTTTGCCGTTCCAGTCGGGAACAGCCTCATGGATGCTCCTTTCTGGATTGCAGAAGGTATGAACCGGGATTTTCATTTTTCCGGGTTAATCCTCAATTTTCTTGAAAAGGCGGAAGAGTTTTTGGCCCGCCTGGAATTTGAAGCCTTCCTCAAAACTGAATGTCATATGGATGAAATTGCAGCAAAAGAATTGATCCGTTTTTTAAAAGAGCAAAGGCAATTCACGGAAAAATCCTTGCCCCACCGGCACCACATTCTCCTGGAATATGTAAGATCCGGGCCGGACGGCAGCCCCGGCTCCATGCTGGTGATGCATACCCTTTTCGGCGGCCGGGTAAACCGGCCCTATGCCATTGCCCTTGAAGCGGCATGGGAAAACCGGTTCGGCGAACGACCGGAAATCTTCCCCGGCAATGACGCCATTATCATTCAGCTTCCCCGCCGGATGGAACCTGAAGAAATTCTTTCCCTTGTCACCTCGTCCAACCTTGATGCGCTTTTAAAAAAGAACTTGGAACGTTCAGGCTTTTTTGCCGCCCGTTTCAGGGAATGCGCCGCCAGGGCCCTGCTTTTGACCAAAAATAAAATGGGCCAGAGAATGCCGCTCTGGATGACCCGGCTGAAATCCAAAAAGCTGTTGGAAAACATCATCCGGTATGAAGATTTCCCCATCCTGCTCGAAACCTGGCGTACCTGTCTTCAGGATGAATTTGATCTCATAAATCTGAAATTCCTGCTGGATGAAATTGCCACCGGGACTATTTCCTGGTCTGCAGCCTTTACCTCCCGGCCCAGCCCCTTTGCCGCAGGCATGGCCTGGAACCAGATCAACCAATATATGTACCGGGAAGATGAAGCAGCCTCGTCTTCCTCCGCCCTGGGCAGCCATTTCCTGCGCGACATCGTCTTTTCCTCGAATCTTCGGCCTGCCGTATCTCAAGCGCTTGTTAAAGAATTTGAGATAAAACGTCAGCGGCTTGCCCCCGGATACGCCCCCGACACACCGCAGGACTTAACGGACTGGGTAAAGGAACGTGTTGCCATCCCTTTTAAGGAATGGGAGGCCTTGCTGCTTTGTATAAAATCGGATGTGCCGGATTCGATGGAAGCCATCCGGGAGCTGACAAAGGACAAACTAACCCTTCTTTCTCCCAAAGGGCTTGGATCCCCTCTCATGGTTTCCCGTGAGTGGTCTTCAAAACTCATGAAAGCGTTTTATGAGCTCGGAGAAGATGAGGAAACCGGCACCTCCCTTTTCAGCCAATGGCTTTCTTATTATGGCCCGGTTTCGCTTGATTTTATCCAGGAATCCCTTGGCATTGAAACATTAAGGCTTGAAAATTTTATCAGTGCCCTCATTGAAGAACGAAGGGTAATAGCAGGCATTCTCATTGAAAACGGCTCTGATACGGATATTTGCGACAGTGAGAATTACGAAATTCTTTTAAGGCTTTCCCGTCTAAGGGCACGGCCAAGATTTGACGCACTGGAAATCGAGCATCTGCCCCTGTTCCTTGCCCATTACCAGGGCCTTACCAGGAGATCGGATCATATCAACAGCCTGTTTGAACGCCTGGAACAACTCTCCTGCCTTCCGCTCCCGGCCGCATCCTGGGAATCCGATATCCTGCCTGCCCGGATTTCCCCGTATCACTCCTCATTTCTCGATACCCTCATGCAGGAAGGAGGCCTTCAATGGATGGGGTTTGAAAAAAAACAGGCTGTTTTCTATTTCAAGCCGGATATGGATCTATTGCAGCCTCCAGGACAATCAGAAACTGAATCCGGGAAAAAAGTGAACGCTGTCAGTAACGGCCAGGACCCGGAACTTGAATCCGTTTTTACGGCAAAAGGAACCCGCCATGATTTTACAAGTCTTCTTCATGTCATCTCCTGTGATTCACGGACCTTATCAGACCGGATCTGGAATCTCGTCTGGCAGGGAAAGCTGTCCAATGACACCTTTGCTGCTTTGAGAAAAGGCATTGAAACCGGATACAAAGCCCCGGATATTTCAAAACATCAAACAGGGATGCGGTCCGGCAGGCGTCAATCCCGGACAAGGCCCTCCTTTTCCGAATGGAGAGGGTCTCTTCCCTTTGCCGGTCACTGGTATAAACCCGAATTCCCGTCGGATTCTTTGGATGAAATGGAAACCGAAGACCTTCAAAAGGACAGGGTGAGACTCCTGTTTGACCGGTATGGGATCCTGTTTCGGGAAATCCTTCATAAAGAACTGCCGCAATTTCGATGGTCAGCTATTTTCCGGTCCCTCCGGCTCATGGAATTATCAGGCGAGATCCTTTCAGGACAATTTTTTAAAGACATCCCCGGCCCCCAGTTTATTCTTCCCAGGGCCTTTCAAAAGCTTCAGGCAAACCTGCCGGAAGATGCGATCTATTTCATGAATGCTGTTGATCCTGCCTCTGTCTGCGGGATACCCCTGCCTGCCATAAAGCAGCGCTTTCCCAAAAGGCTTCCAGCCACCTGTCTAGTCTTTAAAGGCAGCTCCCTTAAACTGGTCTCTCTGGGAAACGGCAAAGACCTCATGATTCATGCAGAGTCCGGCGATGAGCACCTGGTTCAATACCTGGTCTGTCTGAAACATCTTCTGACCCGACCGGTCAAGCCCTTAAAAAAAATCACCATTGAAACCATAAATGGGGAACCGGCAGGAAAAAGCCCTTATCTCAAGGATTTTCAGACTGTATTTGATGTTCTGCCGGATTATCGGAAAATCATTATTTATCGGACGATGGAATAAAGAACATTGAAAATACCCGTCAACATGATAAAATAACTGAACTTTTTTAAAATGAGTAAATTTACCATGAAAAATAAGAAAGGATTGCTTGTGAAGTCCAAAGCCCTTGAGGTAAATCTGTCGGGCACAAAAGTTGAGGTCGGGATTGATGAAAGCTATGCCGTCCTTTTAAAAATTGTTTCATCCTATGTTGGTATCCTCAACCGGATGAACATTTTTTTAAAAGAATTGTCCCACCCCTATAAAAACTGGGAGTTTATTGTCAGTGAAACCCGGTATTTTTCCATCCAGAATTTTTATCTTTACCGGCAGGACCCGGAGGGGGACAAGGCCCTCTCTCTTTTTGCCGACATTTATCTTTCTGCCTTTGAATCCAATGCAAGCCCGAAACTGAAGACAGAGGCTGCAGACAATCTGATGCTGTTTTTACAGCATATCGTGAAAGAATCAGGGGATGATCTTCAGCGGTTTATATGTGTAATTGAAAAAGCAGTCCGAAAAATTGAAGCCTATGAAGATGCTTCATTTTACTATTTCATCAAATCCTATTACCAGCCGGACAAAATCGCAAAAATTCTTTTAAGCAGGCTTAAAGATGAGGATGCCGGGTTTTTCAGGATTTTCAACTCCTTTCTTTTTAAATTTTATGAAGGATCGTTTCATTACTGGCTGAACCAGGAAGATCCGCTTGCCTGGGTCAGCCAGGGCATGGGGAGCCATCAGCCGGATGAGGGGTTGATGGACATTCTGAGCGAAGTCTCCCACAGCCGAATCCTTTCCTGGCAAAAAGAGCTTGACGCCATCAGCCGGACATTGGATCAGGACCCTGTCCGGGCAACGGAAGAACTGACCCGGCTTGTCAGCTTTCAGGATTTTGTCAGCCGGATCTGGGCCGTGCCTCAGAAAATCACCAGCAAAAACGGCAATGAAACCGCTGCCCGGCACATGAAGCTCGTTTTTCTTTTTTATATCATCCATGTTCCAGGGCTTTCCACCATCCACGTCCAGGCTCTCCGCGATATCAACAACACCCTGACCCATCTCATCGGAGACAAAGATTTTAAAAAAGATATCAATATCATCGATCAAACTTTTTCTCTTCTCAAAGAGCATAAAGGTAAATACCCGGAAACGGTTCTGGATTGCATTCATAAGATCGGGGAAGCGGTTTACCGGACATCCAAAATCGATCTCATCAATCATTTTATTGACCGGGCCGTGGATCACGGGTTTCAGTTCCCCATGATCGAAGGCACCGGCGAGGACTGGCAGATCAAGAGCAATGCCGCCCATGTCAATAATATCCGGGTATTTCTGGATCTCATCAGCCGGCACCCGAAAAAATCAAGACGGCTTTTGTCCGCCCTCATTATCTCCCTTGCCATTGGCGGGGTTTTTATAAAGGATACGGATCTTTTCCCCAGGGATATCACCAAATTTCTGAATTCCGATATCGGGCCTGTGTTCAACCTTGTCAAACAGCTCGCAAGGCTTCTGCCGGCTTTTTTCAATGAAATCGGCGCCGAAGGACATTTAAGGGATATCTCCACCCAGTTGGATGAGTCCTGCCAGAGAAAAGACCGCCTGATCCATTTTTTAAGAAAACAATGTCATGTTGAATCCTCCAGCAGGATCGTGGATTTTATCCGGGAAGTCATTCTGTTTTGGAAAACCGGGGATAAAACCACACTTGAACCGTATCTGCCTCCCTCCATTTATGGAGAAATCCCGGGAAAAGGGGAATTCGTGGATGGCCCCCGGATCATTCTGAATTCACCTGAGTTTAATGAAATCATTTTCCCTGAAGACAACCTCATGCATACCGAGGAAGCCATCCATCACATGATTGATGCAGTTGAAGGGGTGAGCGATCTTGACCGGTCCAGGGTAAAAATGATTTTCGGGTTTTACAGGCTTTTGAACCAGAAATACAGAATCGACAACCTGGAAATCAAAAAATACCTCTCCTCTTTCAATACCGAAAACCTGCCAGATACAGGGAAACTCCTTCTGGCCCTGGAAGAAAAAAACCTGGAAGATAAAATCACAGGGCTTCTCTTCTATATGCAGGAACTCAAAAACATTATCCTTTCGGAAAAAATATATGAGGTCAATGAAGCCATCTATCATAAGCGTCATTTTGCCGTGGATATCCCGTCCATGTACGGCAGTTATAATGAGGCAAAATTTGATGCATTGGGGCTGACCCTGAGAGTTGAAAGCATCCTCAACGTTCTTTTTGAAGAACTGATCAACAGCATTGACCTCCAGGTCATCACCAAATCCACTTTCAAACGGATCTACAGCATCCTGAGCCTTTTTCGGACGGCATTGGAGCTGGACGGCATCAAATCCAACCAGCTCAACGTCCAGATGGATTTTCTGAAATCCTCTGTTGATATCAGGACCTGCACCATCAGCCAGTACCTGGACATTTTCAAGGGTCTTCTCCGGGCCGTGGCCGACATCATCAATGATCATTTCAACAATATTCACGCAACCAATCTGTATCACATTGAAGCCAGGATCGGGAAAGACCGGATCTTAAGAAAATATCTGCCTAATGAACCCGGAAAACAGGAATCCAAGATCGACCAGAGAGTGGCTGAAATCTTTTTTATGGACCGCATTGCCACCTCCATTGGGCTCCAGCAGATCGACGTGTTTCTGAACAGGGTCCTGCACACCCTGATACAGCAGTCTGAAAAGCTCTCACCCGTTTATTTGAGCCGACTGCTCAATTATGACCCCAAATGCTCAGTCATTGAAATCGGCAGCGAAGACCCCATCAGCAATAATATCATCTTTCTCGGCAACAAGGGATTAAACCTGATCAAACTTAAAAAACTTGGAATTCCCGTACCTGAAGGATTTATCATTACAACGGAAGTGTTCAAATGCCGGGAAATCATCAGCGATTACAAACCGGCCAATGTGAATTTTAAAAAATTCGTCAATAAAATGGTCACCAGCCTGGATAAAAGAACCGGGAAAAATTTTGGTGACCCGGAAAATCCTCTGTTATTGTCTGTGAGGAGCGGGTCCTCCATCTCTCAACCCGGAATGATGGATTCTTTTCTCAATGTCGGCATGAACGAGGAAATCGCATCCAGCCTCGCAAAAATCAGCCAGAACCCATGGTTTGCCTGGGACAGTTACCGCAGGTTTATCCAGGTGTATGGGATGGCTTTCGGCATAAAACGGGATGCGTTCGACGATGTCATTGACCAAAAAAAGAAAAAATACAAGGTCAAACTGAAACGGTATTTTACCGGTGAGCAAATGAAGGAGGTAGCACTTGCCTATAAGCACCTGCTGAAAAAGGCCCAGATCAAATTAATTGAATCCCCCTTTGATCAGCTTTATATGGCCATTGATCAGGTTTTCTCTTCCTGGGAATCAAAGAGGGCGAAAGATTACAGGCGGATCATGGGGATTTCCGATGACTGGGGAACGGCCATAACGGTTCAATCCATGGTATTCGGTAACCATTCCAGACAATCCGGGTCAGGGGTGGTCTTCAGCCACAGCCCCAAACTGCCCGGCGATACCGTCAGGCTCTGGGGGGATTTTACCATCGGCAACCAGGGTGAAGACGTCGTGGCAGGCCTTGTCAAAACACTTGCTATTTCAAAAATTCAAAGAGATCTCGAAGAACGGGACTCAAAACTCTGTCTGGAAGAAAGCTTCCCCGCCATCTATGAGGAACTCAAAAAAATCATCTATCAGCTCCTGTTTGATGAAGACTGGAACCCCCAGGAAATAGAGTTTACCTTTGAAGGTGAATCACGGGGAGACCTTTTTATCCTTCAGGCAAGAGAAATGTCTCTGAGGGAAAGAAAAACAATTGTGGACTTTGATGCAAGCCCTGAGATTCTCGCCGAAGCATATCTGGGTCAGGGCATCGGGGTCAGCGGAGGCGCCATGAGCGGCAGGATTGTGTTTACCCTGGAAGAAATCGACAATTTCAGAAGGGTTGACCCGGATGCCAACCTGATTTTACTCCGGAACGACACCGTGCCCGATGATATCCTTGAAATTGATGCCGCCGACGGCATCCTGACGGCGAGAGGCGGGCTGACCTCCCACGCAGCCGTAGTGACCTATAACCTTGGGAAGACCTGCATCGTGGGATGCGAAAATCTTGTTTGCAATGAACCGGCAAAAGAGTGTATGCTGAACGGCATCAGAATGACAACAGGAGATTATATCAGTATCAACGGCCAGAAAGGCTCTGTATATAAAGGTGAAATAAAAATCAATGAATCAGAAGGATAAACCTTAACAAGAGGTCAGCGATGAAACCAGACACTTCTAAAACACTGGGGATAAACGGACTGGGAAGAATTGGAAAACTTTCTTTATGGCACCATGCCGGCAGAAAATACTTTGACACAATCGTCATCAATACCGGAAGAGAAGTCGGAAAATCACTTGAGGACCTGGTCCATTATATTGAACGGGATACAACTTATGGAAATCTTTCTTCATTCCTTCACGGATACCAGGCAAAGCCCGTCATCAGCGATGTGGATGAAAAAGAATCAACCTTGAATATAAACGGCGTAACCGTCAAAATACTTCAGAAAGACAGAAACCCGAAGGATATTGAATGGGCGGCCTATGGGGCAAATCTTGTCGTGGACACCACCGGTCAGTTCCTGGACCCCTCGCTTGCCGCCAATGCCCCCAAAGGATCTTTGCGAGGACATCTGGAAGCCGGGGCCCAGAAAGTCATTGCCTCAGCCCCCTTTAAACTCAAGGAAGGCACCCCCATGCCCGAAGATGCCGTCACCACGGTCATGGGAATTAATGACAAGGTGTATGATCCCTTGAAACACACCCTTATTTCCAACGCCTCCTGCACCACCACCTGCCTGTCCCACATGATCAAACCCCTGATCGATTATTTCGGTATTGATCGGGTCCTTTCCGCTTCCATGGCCACAGTCCATGCCGCCACAGGCTCCCAGGCCGTGCTGGACAGACTTCCCAAAGCCGATGCCCAGGACCTTAGAAAAAGCCGGTCCATCATGAACAATATTATCCTGACCACCACCGGAGCGGCCAAGGCTCTCCAGCTCGTCATTCCAGAAATGGCCACCATCGGCTTCATCGCCGAATCGGTCCGGATTCCGACGGCCACGGGCTCCCTCATCATCCTGGTCATGAATTTCCAGGAAGAACTCAATAAAAAGCCCATCCGCCGGGACCTCATCAATTCCATCTATGAAACCGCAGCCAATACCAATACCAACGGATACCTCATCTATTCGGACAAACAGAACGTGTCCTCGGATATCATCGGCACCCCCAGGGCTGCCGCAGTCATCGAAGGCCATGAAACCCATGCCCGCACCGGCGCCATCAATATCAATCTCGAGCATGTCCGGGGAATCGACAAGGCCATTCTGGACCAAATCAAGGATCAGGTCGCCAGCATCCAGGTCACCCAGGCCGTGATCTACGGCTGGTACGACAATGAAATGGCAAGTTACGTCAACATGCTGGGCGACAGAACCGTGTCCATTGCCGAAGCCATGCATTGATCGGCATAAAGATCTCATGAAGCCCAACAATACCGCCCTTGATACGAAAGGCATAACGATTCTGATCATCATCTGTGCAAGCTGGGGTCTAAACCAGGTAGCCATCAAAACCGCCATAGCGGGAGTATCCCCTATCCTCCAGGCTGGCATCCGGTCCATCGGCTCCAGTCTTCTGGTTCTGATATGGATGTATATCAGGCGTATCCCCGTTTTTTCAAAAGACAAAACACTCTGGTGGGGAATCCTGGTGGGCCTTCTTTTTTCAGTAGAATTTGTCCTTATTTATTGGGGTCTTGAATTCACCAATGCTTCCCGCGCCGTCATTTTCATCAACACAGCTCCTTTTATCGTGGCATTGGGAGCGCGGCTTTTCATTCCCGGGGAAACCCTGAGCCGATTCCAGGTATCGGGTCTCTGCCTTGCCTTTACCGGCATTCTGATCGCATTCAACGAATCCTTAAGCCTTCCCACCCGGCAGATGCTCATCGGTGATGCCATGCTCCTGGCTGCCGCAGTTCTCTGGGGAGCCACGACGGTTGTCATCAAAGCAAGCCCTCTTGCCTTTATCACCCCCAGTAAAACCCTTTTGTACCAGCTTGCCGTTTCAGCCCTGGTGCTTCCTGTTGCCTCCATCGTATTTGGGGAATCCGGCATCACCGACATCACACCGCTGATCGCCGGAAGCCTTTTTTACCAGATTTTCTGGATCGCCTTTGTCACCTATGTTGCCTGGTTCTGGCTGATCAGAAATTATTCGGTATCACGCCTGGCATCCTTCACATTCCTCAGCCCCTTTTTCGGCGTCGTTGCCGGAGCCGTTCTTTTGAATGAAAAAATCACCCTTTTTCTGATATGCGCTCTGGTCCTGGTCGGAGCCGGCATCTATCTTGTGAACCGGCGCTGACAAATCCAGCAGGATCTGCATTTATTTGAATTTTTGAATTATCACAACGCCCGATATCGAGAGAATCATTCCAACAAAAAACAGGATGCCCAGGTCCTGATTTCCCGGCAGAATACCGACTGCCGCCATAATCGCTGCAAAAAGGGTGGTGGCAGGGGGCTGGGCATTGGTGGTGATGGCTACCTGGACCGGTGTGAGGTGCTTTAAAAGAATATTCCACACGATCATCATGGCCATGCTCGTAATCACCACCATATAACCTAACCCAAACCACCCGGCCGTGGATATGGCTTTGAAATCAAACACCAGCAGAGCAGAAACCGCAGCGGGCAGCATGACCAGAACCCCGAGGATCAGGCTCCAGGCCGTCACTACCACGGCATTTTTTTTCCTGCAGATTTCACTTGCCAGAATTGTATAAATGATCCAGCTTGCAACCGCCAGGATCAACCAAAAATCCCCGGTTCTCAGTTCTTTCATCTCAGCCCCTGATACCCAGGGTCTTAAAACAATGAGCACGCCGGAAAAGGCGAGAAAAACTCCGAACAACTTCCTGAAAGAGGGCATTTTCCTGGAAATGCCGGCAGACAAAAGAAGCACGCCTAAGGGGGTCATTGCATAGAGAAGGGCCGAATGACCCGGCACGGTCAGTTGAAGACCTCTTAAAAAACAATACTGATTCAGGGGAACCAGGAGAATCCCGAGTACCAGGAGCCTTGCCCATTCTTTCAGGGAAAAATCAGGCGCAGGGATTTTCCAGCCGGTCAATACTAAAAAAAGAGCAGCGCATCCAAGCCCACGGCAAACGGTCAGAACCATGGGATCTGCAAAGCTGATGGCTGCAGCCTTGCTGAAAACAAAAGTTCCGGCAGAAAAAAGCACATGAAGGGCCATTAAGAGGTAAAGATGATATTTTGAAGTCCCTATGATTTGCATCAATGATAGTTTCCTTTTAGGGTTCAGGCGATCTGGCAGCAATTCGTCTCTTTTGTAAAAAACAACAGCACAACTGATAAACAAACCCATCCGATCATGGGGATAAACCCGTATTCATAAGCCTCGACCGGATAAACTCTGACCCCGTCAACCATCCCGCCTGTCCAGTTGATATCTAGTATTTTGCCGACTACAGGCTGAAGCAGCATGGGACCCATCATGACTCCCATATTGGTTAACCCGGAAACCGTTCCGGACAAAGACAAGGGAACCGATTCCGTTACAAAGGCAAAACTGATGATCATGCACCCGGACAAAAATCCGGTCGTAAAAAGAACTGTGACCAGTTGGAAAAAGGAAAGCCCCTGGTAGAAGAGGATCAGCATCCATCCCGAAGATAGTCCCAGGCTTGCGACAATAAACAGGGGTTTTCGCTTTCCCATCCGGTCGGATAGCCACCCGAAAAACGGTCCGCCCAAGGCCCAGCCCACCAGCAGGACGGAAGTCAGGGTCGCAGCCCGGGCAGAGCTCAAATTATAACACGAGACAAGATACGGTACCCCCCACAGACCGGAAAAGGTCAGAATGCAGCCGACAATCCCGCCGGGAATAACAAACAAAAGCCAGGTATTTCTGTATTGACTTACACGTTTAAACCCCTGGCCGATTCTTATCAAAGACAAGGATTCCTGACGGGGTTTTCTCGGAATAAACCCTATATACCCTTTTTCCTCAGGCCAATCCCGGACAATAAACCAGATGACCCCGCCCAAAACCAGGGTCATCCCTCCTGTGACGCTGATCACCCCGCGCCATGGAAAGGTATCCATTAATAACCGCAAGGGCGGTCCTGCGGTGATAGCGCCAATCAACCCTATGGACAAGGCATTGCCCGCCACAAGGGCATAAAATTTTTTCGGAAACCAGGAAGAGGCGAGCTTGAGAAGCCCCACAAAAGCAACCGCAACTGATCCGCCAATAAGAAGCCGCCCGAACCCGGCCCCAATAAATCCAGGCGACAGGGCAAACAAAAGGGTCCCGATACCCGCAAAAAAGCACCCGGCCGTTAGAAGCTTACGCGGTCCCAGGGTATCCGCCAGTATCCCCGTAGGAATCTGCATGGCCACATAAGCATAAAAATAAAGGCCGGACAAATGCCCTAACCCCGAGGCTGAAATTTGAAAATCCCGCATCAGTTCCTCGGTCATGACGGCAGGAGCAACCCGCTGAAAAAAACCGGCCAGATAAAACAGTGCACCAAGGCCCCAGATAAGCCACGCAAGACTCAAGGGCGGTTCAGTCGGTTTATGAGTATTCATGAATATTGGCCATTCTCCTCTTACTGAACGTGATGGGCCCAGGAAAAGCATGTGCTCCCCCGGGACTCTGCCATCCGGATATATCCTTTGGCGATCAAATCATTCATATTGAACTCCACAAACCCTTGGTCAAGGCCTGTCAGGGCTGAAATTCTTTCGCTCAGGGATTTCAGGGCCGTTTTTTTGTCTGACAGGTACACGGAATTTTGCTCAATCACATCCTCTCTTAAAAGCCTGAAAATCATTTCCATGCGATAATAGCCGCCCACCTGCATTTCCTCATCGGGCGAGGCGGTCTTGTCCTTATATTTCTTTTTCAGAAGCTCCCACAGCTCTTCAACCCCTGCATGGGCCATACGGACAAAGGCATCCATATCTTCCGGCGACAGGGCCGAGGTCTTGACGATGGATCGGTTGGCATTGTATTCATCCCAGTCATGGGTGAGGATTTCAAGATCATAATCGGCAATCTTCTCCCGGACATCGGTTCCCGGGAAAGGGGATAGAAAATGGTAGGCAGACTCGATTTCCAGTTCCTTTTGCAGGGCCAGGGAATCCATCATGGTTTCATGGGTCTCTCCGGGCAGCCCCACCATAAATGAGGCATGCCCCCTGATCCCGGCCTCCCGGCAGGCTGCGGAGGCTTTCCTGGCCTGATCGATGGTAATCCCTTTTTTCACCCTTTTGAGCATATCCGGGTTCCCGGACTCAATGCCGAAACTCACGGAATGGCACCCTGCGCTTTTCATCAGCTTCAAAGTCTCCACATCAATGGTATTCACCCTGGAAAAAGCACTCCAGTGCACATCCAGCTTTCGTTTTAAAAATTCATTGCAGAGCTCACTGACCCGTTGTTTACTAGCCGTAAAAAGGTCGTCTGCAATATTGATATAGGAACTGCCCATGGAAATCAGTTCCTCGATTTCATCGGCAATCAGCGACGGAGAGCGGAATCTCACTTTCTGCCCCACCATGCGGCGGCCAAGACAGAAAATGCACTGGTTGGGACATCCGCGGCTGGTGATGATGCTGACCGGGTATCCCAGAGCCTGGTACCGGGCCATGGGCAGAAGATGCCGAGCCGGGGTCGGCAGGGCATCCAGATCCCGGATAAAGGGCCGGGGTGAGGTGGTGATGATCCGGTCATCGCCCCTGAAGGCAATCCCCCGGACCTCATACCAGGCGCTGCGGTTGTGGATCACACCCAGAAGTTCCTTGAGCGTTTCTTCTCCCTCTCCTTTGACAATGATGTCGATTTTTGGGTAAGCCGTCAGGGTAGCATCGCAGTCAAAGGAAACATGGGGTCCGCCCATGAGCGTGATAATCTTCGGGTTTATCTTTTTTACGGTGCTAAGGATTCCTGCGGCCTGTTTAAAATTCATGGTAACGCTGTTAGTCCCCGCAATATCCGGGTCAAAGGCCTCCAGTTCCGCCTTGAGTTTCTCTTCCGAATACCCCCGGACAATATAATCAAAAATCACAACCTCAGCTCCGGCAGCTTCACACACGGCAGCAATATAGGTCAGTCCCAGGGGAGGTGACGGGATTTCTTCCAGGGGGTATGGCGGGGCAATCAGGGCTATTTTCATCCAGGATCTCCTTTAAGTTTCAAAAAGGATTTACCAACTCCCCCGATTTTAGGCAAGCCCGGATTATCATCAGTTAATAAATTTCTTGCATTGATAGTGATTTCCCCATGTGGTAAGATGAAATATATAAATCATAATGATCCGGAGGAGGTTCCAATGCAGATATCCATTACGTTCAAAAATATCAATTCTTCAGAAGCCCTGAAATTACATGTCCAGGAAAAATTTGACCGGCTCGACAAAATGCTTGACGGCTCTGCTGAAGCATACGTCATCCTGTCCGTTGAAAAAATAAGGCAGATCGCAGAAGTAAGGCTGAAAAGTGATAAATTCCAGATCCAGGCCAAAGAAGAATCTGAGAACATGTATTCATCTATTGACACGGTTGTAGACAAAGTCAGATTGCAGGTAACAAAAAACAAAGAAAAAATCAAACGCCATCTGTCCGGAAATAAACAGAGCATCAAAACCGATACCATAGAATTCAACACGGCACAGAATTCATCAGACAGCTCTGCGTCTGATGAATTTGACGAATAGCCGTATAAAAAATACCCTGGACATATCAGTTTGATTAAGCCTCCGGTTTTGCCGGAGGCCATTGACTTCGTTATTATTTTATCTCAATTTGATAGGATGCCTTTTTTTGCGTGTAACGGGCTGTGCCTGTTACAACCAAAATCGCTGCGTCGCCTTTTTGCAACGAAAGCGGAATCTCTGCCTGTTGGTTGGAACTTAACGCAATTGCCTGCACCGTATTGCCGGTTGAGGTTTTTTTGATAAGCGCCAGTCTAAACGTCTGCGGGATAATGTTTTGGGTACGCGAGAATCCGTCAGCCACCCAGCCGCCATCGTCCGCCTCAAAATCGGAGTGATAGTGTGTCGCGTCAACCGAGACATCATCCAGCAAAAAGCCTTCTCCAATTACCGCAGCGTCCGTGATGTATTCAAAACGGACTTTCACCTTTTTGCCGGCATATTTTGAAAGATCAACATTTTCCTGTATCCAGAAATGGGAAGCGCCATTGTAGCCCCAGCCGTAAGAATTCCCGGACGGGTTTTCGTCTGTTCCGGAAGGTGTGGTGAGGATCTGCCAATGCTCGCCATCTTCGGAGACCTCAAGATAAACATAATCGTAGTCCTGCTCCAGATCATACCACATGCTGAATGAAAGTGTGATTGATCCGCTGACATTTGTGAAATCAAAGTCACGTGTCAGGGTCATATCCGAGTAGTTGCCACGATTTGTCGCAAATTCATATGAACCTGACTTGGGACTGACTGGAAACATTTGTACAGCGGTGGAACCTTTGAATGTGAGGGTATGCTCGCCTGCGCATGAGATGTTGATATAGTCGATTCCAAACTGATGAACATCTCGCCAGACTGGCGATTGCGGACAATTGGAAATCGTTTCCGTGTCTGACGGTTGCGGCGCATCGGGATAGTTGTGATAGGTATATCGGCCGTCTCCCACGGTTCCATCCAATAAATACAAGGCTGCCGCCCAATCCATGAAAACATCATCTGCTGTGATCACCTTACCGGTTTGAGGGTCAATGGCATTAACCG
>JAIFMF010000055.1 GCA_020048635.1 Desulfobacula sp.
GACCGTTTGGTGGCGGCTTCGACAGCATTGATGAGAGTGGTTCTAAGACCCCCCTGCTCCAAGGTATGAATGCCCGCAATGGCGGTGCCGCCAGGAGAGGCCACCCGGTCTTTGAGCTGCCCCGGATGTTCTTTGGATTCCATGAGAAGTTTTGCCGCGCCGAGAACGGTCTGGGTGGACAAAAACAAGGAATCTTTTCTTGACAGCCCCATTTTTACTCCTGCATCGGCCAAAGCATCTACAATGATGAAAATATAGGCAGGACCGCTGCCGCTAAGGCCGGTAAAGGCATCCATGAGAACATTTTCCTGGATAAAAACGGTTTTGCCCACAGAATCGAAAATAGCCCGGGCAAGCTTGATATCCTCTTTTGTGGCATAATCACCGGCTGCGATGGCA
Source organism: Desulfobacula sp. (assembly GCA_020048635.1). Lineage (GTDB taxonomy): Bacteria > Desulfobacterota > Desulfobacteria > Desulfobacterales > Desulfobacteraceae > Desulfobacula. The sequence continues at coordinate 400 of JAIFMF010000055.1, forward strand.
GTGGCGCTTTCTTTTACAAAGGCGCAGATATTGGGCATGACCCGAATCAGCCGGAGTTCCTTGTGAAGACCCGAGGCAATGGCGGCAAGCGGCACACCCGCGGCAATGGAAATGATCAATTTCGTTGTATCCAGGGCAACCGAGGTTTCCTTCAGCACCTTGCCGAGGATCTGGGGTTTGGTGGCATAGATGATGATCTCAGAAGCCTTTGCCACTTCAATATTATCCGTGGTGATGGTGACCCCATATTTTTTTTTGACCTCCTCCAGAAGGTCCTCGTTTATATCTGAACAGATGATATTTTCAGGTTTGGCTGCCCCGGAAAGAACCAGACCGCTGACCAGCGCCTCCCCCATGTTCCCGCACCCGATAAACCCTATCTTTTTTTCCAGCAGCATAATGACTGTACTCCTATAATATTGTTTAAAATGAAGTGTTTATATTAAGCCCTTCAAATTCCCGGAGTCAAGATATATTTCACCAGATATATTTCGCCTTAACCGCCCTATTCATGTTTCCCGGGATCCGAACACGACGTTCTGGGACGAGGCGAACTTCACGCTGCACCTCAGGCTTGACATCCACGGCTGGCGCGACATTCTGACCCAGCCCTACCCCCTGTCCACGCCGCCCGAAAGCCTTTACAAAGGGGGCGCGCCGGCTATCAGACGTCCGCAGGCCGCTCCTCCACGGGTTCGTGGCAGTGCGGAGGGTATTTCCATGACACCAGCACCCACTATACCGTCCTCATCAACGGGCAGGAGATCGCAACCTCAGTATCGGATGCCTATTACGAGCAGAGCGGCTCCGGCAGCCTCATCTACAAAAACGACATCGGTGGGATGTACGCGACCGTGGTTGCCTATCATGACCCTGTCACTCTGGAAAAACCCGATCCTCCTGCGAAGATCAGGGTCAACCTGCGCTACAGGTCGGGCGACAAGAGTGTGAACTTTTACATTGGGCATGAACTGTATTCCCAATACTTCTCTTCCGGCAACTGGATCTTCGATCTGGAGGTGGACTACTCCGACCTGGACGAGTACGGCAACCAGACCTACGCCATCAAAGCCGGCTCCCACTACCAGCTGAGCTGGCCCAGGACGGTTGCGGAATTTCTCTCCGCGCCCAATGATCAGACCACGCACTGAGTCAAAAATATTCATCTCTGAACGCATTGATGCTGAATTACATCACTAATGATTTGAATTAAAAGGATGTGCCCGTCCAGTCTATCTTTTGTTGCCTTTTTTTTCATCCTCCATATATAATAGGAAAAATCGGAGGGCCGATTCGGCTCTTCGTGCTTATAAACAATATGAGATTCTGAAAAAGGACTATGAAAAGAAAACCAACTGTCATAAAACTTGACGATATCGGCCATATTCTTGTTGATCGTTTCAAACACAGGGAAAACATCAACTGTTACATCGGCTCCAATGCCGCAACCCCGACCGCCAGCATCGAGGCCCTGACAGACGCCATAAAGGAGGAAAGCGCCAAACTGCCGTTCATGAAAATGTTTCATCTTCTTTTGCACGGCAATATCCCCTATCTTGAAGAAGGTCTCCAGGACAGGGTTAAAGCCTATTCCATCTTTTCCGGGGAAGCAGTTCGAAAGGCTGCTAATGAAGGGCGTGCCTATTATCTCCCCTGCACGCTCGGCACCATCGATCGCCTGATCGGAAAAGGCTGTGCCTATGAAATGGATGTGGTCATCATGAAGGTCCGGCAAAATGAAATCACCGGGGAATACAGCCTCGGCCTTTCCGTGGATGCCATCCACTCCGCCCTTGAGACGGCAAGCGTTGTCATTGCCGAATTGGACCCCACCATGCCCTTTACCCAGGGACAAAGCGTCATTGCAGGGGAAGACATCGACTATATCATAGAAGCCGGTGTTCAACCGGTTTACATTTTTGATTCCCCGGATTTTGAAAATCTTTCGCCTGAAGAAAAGCGAATCGGTGAACTGATCACGGAACATTTTCTGAGAGACGGTATGGCCTTGCAGGTGGGGATCGGAAAGATTCCCGATGCTGTTGTCGGTGTCATCGGTTCTGCCGGTTTTAAAGACCTGGGGGTCCAGACCGAACTCTACAGCGACGGCCTCATGTTTCTCCAGGAAAAGGGGATCATCACCAATAAGATGAAAAAAATTAATACCGGGTACAGCACTACCAGCCTCATCATGGGTTCAAAAAAGCTTTACGATTATGTCCATATGCGATCCCAGGTCCAAATGAGGCCCTGCATGTATACCAATTCTGCGGAAAAAGTAAGGGACTGTGCGCCGTTTCTTGCGGTCAACACCGCCATCGGCGTGGACTTGGCCGGTAATGTCTGGGCAGATTTTGTCAATCCCACCACCTATTACAGCGGTGTGGGCGGTCAACCGGATTTTGTGAGGGCCTTGAGCCATAAAAAATACGGAACCCCGATCATTGCCATAAAAAGCCTTGCAGGAAACGGGAAATCAAAAATCGTTCCCGCTCACCCGCCCGGCATTACCTTGACAGCTTCAGCCTACGACGGGGTGGTCGTTGTCACGGAGTACGGCATAGCGGATTTAAGGGATCTGCCCACCGGGTTCAAGGGGCTTGCCCTGGCGAGCATTTCCCACCCCAAATACAGGGACGGGCTTATGAAAACCTTTTACAATGACCCAATGATGACAAAACCCAAGGGGTTCTCGCTGGATAAAATTCCGCCCGGGGTTATTCTTTACAATGGAAAGACAACAGTATAAATTTGAGAAGGGTTGGGGAGCAAAAGACGAAACTCTGATAATGAATGAGGATGAAATAACGATCGAAAATATTGAGGAGAAAGATGATGAAAAAGCTATGGATTATTGTGTTAACCGGACTGGTTCTTTTTTTATCAACCGATGTTTTTGCCCAGGCAGATGCGTCAGGCTGTAAAGACCATTCGCTCTTTCCATCCCGCATGCCGGATTATCGTATTGAAGCCTGCAAGGTCGAAGATTTCGGCCGGTATGAATTCTTTGCTACAAAAGGCCCCAAAACCCCTGTTGAAGGGAAATTCACTTTTATCACCTATGCCTATACCGGGCAAAAAGGCGCCGAGCCCAGCGGTCTTGCCATGGTTAGAAATTATGAAAACGCTATGACATCAGTGGGAGGCGAGGTCCTTCAGAGTGATCCGAACCGGTGGACCAACGGAAAAATCGTTAAAGACGGTCTGGAAGTGTGGGCACAGGTTGAAAAGGGCAACGGCAAAATCTGGCTGCGGATTATTGAAAAAAAAGCCATGGAACAGCATATTACGGCAGACGCAGTTGCTTTGGGAAATGATATCAGATCCACAGGCCATGTGGCGGTCTATGGCATCAATTTTGATACAGCCAAATCCACCATTAAACCCGAATCCGCCCAGGCCATTGCAGAAATCGGAAAGCTCCTGGCTGCCGATCCAGGTCTGAAAGTTTTTGTAGTGGGCCATACGGATAATGTCGGGGGCATCGATAACAATATGAAGCTTTCACAGGATAGGGCAGAAGCCGTTCTCCAGTCCCTTGTCAAAGATCACGGGATTGTGGCGGGCAGACTGAGATCCGCAGGCTGCGGGCCCTTTGCCCCTGTTGCGCCGAATGACGGTGAAGAGGGCCGGGCCAAGAACCGCCGGGTTGAGCTGGTTAAACAATAGCGAAGCACAGATTGCCCTGTCCGGAGGGATGCGTCGGTTAGATAAAGATAAAATGCCGCAGGAGGGATATGGTGACCACACCCGTGACCATAACGGCAATTAGGTTTTTAAACACCAGGGAAGCTGCCGTGCAGACGGCCGCGGCAATCAGGCCGGGGCTTCCCCCGGATATGATCTGGGGCGCAATAATGGAGCCAGACCCGGCCGAAGGTCTGAAATCCGGTTGGAAATATAAAACCCGGAGATTCTTGTCAGATAGGTTACCACTGCCATGCCGAGAATGGTGATATAGGTGTCGAGATTATTTGTCATGGATCAGTGCCCCTGTAATGCTTCCGGAAAGGCTCCCGGCCAGGATATACCATTTGCCGGGAAAGGTTTTGGATACGATGACGGCCACGGTAGCGGCAATGACCCAGGGCAGGATATCCCGTTTGCCCTGCCACAGTCCGACCGCCAGGAAAATGAAAATCGCGGTAAAAGCAAAATCCATTCCCCATTTGGCCGGGTCCACCGGGCCTGCCCCGATAATATTACCGATAACCGTTGACACAGTCCAGGCAATAAACAGGCAGAATCCTGACCCTGCCATGAGCGCCGCATTAGTATTTCCCTTTCTCCATTCGCTGAGGGAATAGGCCCAGGATTCATCCACCAGAAAAAACAGGGACAGATATTTTTGAAAACGGGTCATATCTTTGAATCGGTCGGTCAGGACCGCACCCATGAGGAAATGCCGTATATTGATCACAAAGGTGGTGATGATGATGGCGGCGCCTCCGCTTTTTTCCTGGCCACACAATAGATGCCACCCTTGGTCATTCCCGGGATAAAGCATTTGTTGCAGGAAATGCAGTCTGCCTTATCGGTTTCATGGCTCAGCCATTTATTGGGCAGATCCGGTTCCCGGATCAGGGGCCGGGAAAGGGAGATAAAGTCCAGGCCGTCTTCGGCAATAGTCTTTTCTGCAACG
>JAIFMF010000208.1 GCA_020048635.1 Desulfobacula sp.
CCACTGGAAGATGAAATGCTGTAGGTGCAGGGGGGGACGCCCTGTGTCACCGTCACATCCATCGGGCTGCCGGTTGCGCCTGTGGCTGTAATCCGGATCGTTGCAGTTCGTGATGAAGGCCCTGCATTGGCGCTGTATTGGCAGGTGATGGTTCCGGCATTTGAACCGCTCCCGCCGGATTTAATAGACAGCCAACTGCTGCCGGGCATAACCGATGCCATCCAGGGCATGGCCCCTGTTCCGGTGTTGGAAACACTGAAAGTTGTTGTACCTGCATCTTTGGTGACAGATCGGTTGGTCGGGCTGACCGAAAGGGCCAATGATCCAGGTTGTCCACCGCGAACGGCCCGTACATACATGCCACCCGACTTATTGCGGTGATAGACGTCGCCGTAGTAGAAATCCACGTCCCACGCGCTGTCTGGAGAATGGGGGCTGGTGCTGGAGGTCCAATAGTGGGACGATAAAGCACCTGGGAATGCGGTTCTATCAATAGCAGGATTAAAGCGTGTGTAATTGACTATGGATTGGAGTTCACTGCGATTGGGCAGGCGCCAGTCGCTGTGGCCTGCCAGAACAAGATTTTCGCAATAAGTCAGAGCGTTTTCCCAGGACTTTGTTCCAGATTCGCCCTGCTGCCACATTAGGCCAGTACTGGGGTCTGTGGCTGTGCCGTCACCGTTAATGATCAAAGGTTGCAATGATCCAGACTGTTCACCACGAACGGCACGAACATAGCCAGTATCTGACTTAAGTTGGATATATACGTTACCGCGGCTGAAATTTACGCCCCATGCGTGGTCAGGATAATGGGCATTGGTACTGGAGGTCCAACTATCCGCCCACTGAGTATTCATAAAATACGCCGTATTGATTGCCTGACTATAGTTGTTTGCATGCACCAGCATGGACAACTCCTTATAGGTAGGCAGCCGCCAATCCTTATGGCCTCCGTAGTTTGCTGCATTCAAGGCATCAATGAAATCCTTGGTATCGGTTCCATTTCCGGGTGTCCCTTCATTGCCGCCATTTGTTGCCGGATTCGGGTCATACCAGGTGTATGTGTTGTCCTTGTCATGAATAGATCCATCATCGGTTTTATTTTCCCAGATGAGACCTGTGACATTATCTCTGACCATGACCCAGGTTGCAGCCGAATTCGAAAGGTCATTCCCATTAGAATCAAGTTTGGTGTAAGACGGCGGGTTGATGGTGTAATCCGCATCCTCGCCAAAGGTATTGGTGAAGGATGTGGTCTGGCCGGTATCCGGAATTTTGCCAAATGCCTGACACAGACCTGGAATAATTAAAACCGTACAAAAAAAGAAGAATAGTTTGAAAGTTTTTTTCATAATAGATGCCTTTTATTGAATAACACTTTTTAAAAAGAACATGAATCACATTCCTAACAACCCAGCTACCAGCAAGCCCCGCAGTTTTCTGTTCATACATCTCGACAAGTTTTGCTTTTCATGGATTACCAAACCCCTGCGTCCCATAACAATTTAAAAATAGTCTGTCAACCTGCAAAAAAAATGAATACCTTTGATTGAAAAATCTCAATTATTCTACCCGTATCCGCATCTGTAACTTTTTTGTAACCCGCTTGTGCTATTGCAGAACTATTTCGGAATAGGATCGTCCTTTTTGTGACCTTTTGTTGCAACAAGCGATGGCCAGGGATCAGAGGTATGTTTTAATTCTTAAGCCAAGGAGGCATTTTCAGATGAAACTCAATCGAAGAGACTTTATCAAAATAACCGGTGCCACGGCCGCCGGGATTGCCGTCAGCGGTCTCGGGTTTGACCTTAAACCGGTCAAGGCCCATGCCGGGATGCTGAAAACCCGGTATGCAAAGGAGACCACGAGCATCTGCTGTTATTGCGCCGTGGGATGCGGGCTCATTGTCCATACCAGCAACCGGGGAGACGGCAGGGTCATCAATATAGAAGGTGACCCGGATCATGTGATCAACCAGGGAGCGCTCTGCTCCAAGGGGTCATCCATCAAACAACTCACGGAAAACGCAAACCGGTTGACCGAACCCATGTACCGGGCCCCCAATTCAGACCAATGGCAGAAAGTGTCGTGGGACTGGGCTCTTTCACAGATCACGGACCGGATAAAAAAAACCCGGGATGCGGGTTTTGAAACCACCAATGCCAAAGGCCAGACCGTAAACCGGACCACGCGTATTGCATCGGTCGGGTCAGCCGCCATGGATAATGAAGAATGCTGGATTTACCAGGCGTTGATGAGATCCCTGGGGCTTGTCTATATCGAACATCAGGCCAGGATCTGACACAGCGCAACGGTAGCGGCTCTGGCAGAGTCGTTTGGACGCGGTGCAATGACCAACCACTGGATTGACTTGAAAAACAGCGATTGCATTCTCATCATGGGAAGCAATGCAGCGGAAAATCATCCCATTTCCTTTAAATACATCACCCAGGCTCAGGAAAAAGGGGGAACGGTTATCAGTGTGGATCCAAGATTCACAAAAACATCATCCAAGGCTGATATCTATGCAGCTTTAAGATCAGGGACGGATATCGCCTTTCTCGGCGGCATGATCAAGTATATTCTGGACAACACCCTTTATAATAAGGAATATACTGAAAACTATACCAATGCCTCATATATCGTGAATAAAAATTTTGGGTTCAAAGATGGACTTTTTTCAGGGTATAAAAAGAATGAAGAAGGTCCTTCCATGGGGAGCTATGACAAGTCTACCTGGACCTTTGACATGGATGAAAAAGGGGTTCCCGTAAAGGATATGACCCTGGCCAACAAACAATGTGTTTTCCAGCTTTTAAAAACTCACTACAACCGATATGATCTGGATAAGGTGTCTTCGGTGACCGGTACTCCTAAAGAAGATCTGTTAAAAGTATATAAGGCTTATGCGGCAACCGGTGCAGCGGGCAAAGCCGGTACTATCATGTATGCCATGGGCTGGACCCAGCATACGGTAGGTGTCCAGATTATCCGTACCATGTCCATGATCCAGCTCCTTCTTGGGAATATGGGTGTGGCCGGAGGCGGTGTCAATGCCCTCAGAGGAGAGTCCAATGTTCAGGGTTCAACAGACCAGGCCCTGTTATGGCATATACTCCCCGGATACCTGAAAATCCCGACTTCTTCCGCTGATAGCCTGGAAGCCTATAACACTAAATGGACTCCCAAAAGCAATGACCCCTTATCAGCCAACTGGTGGCAGAATTACCCCAAATATTCCGTCAGCCTTCTGAAGTCCTTTTTCGGGGAAAATGGAACAAAAGAAAACCAGTTCGGGTATCACTGGCTGCCCAAGGCAGAGGATGGAAAGTCCTATTCATGGTTTGATATTTTCGATGCCATGTATAAAAAAGATATCAAGGGCTTTTTTGCCTGGGGTATGAACCCGGCCTGTTCCGGCTCCAATGCGGGAAAAATCAGGGAAGCCTTAGGCAATCTGGACTGGATGGTCAATGTCAATATTTTTGACAATGAGACCGGTTCCTTTTGGAGAGGACCGGGTATGGATCCCTCAAAAATCGGAACAGAAGTTTTCATGTTGCCCGCCGCGGTTTCCGTTGAAAAAGAAGGTTCCATCAGCAATTCCGGCCGGTGGATGCAGTGGCGATATCAAGGCCCCAAACCCCTCGGCAACAGCAGGCCCGACGGAGACATCATCCTGGAACTGGGTCGACGTTTGAAAAAAGCATATCAAACCGACGGCGCAGTGAAAGAACCCATCCTGAATTTAAAATGGGATTATGATACCCATGGAGAATTTGATGCCCATAAGGTTGCCAAGGAGATCAACGGATATTTCCTGGAAGATGTTAAAATAGGTGAAACCGTTTATAAAAAAGGCTCTCTGGTGCCAGCCTTTGCAATGCTTCAGGCCAACGGATCGACTTCTTCAGGCGACTGGGTGTACTGTGCTTCCTATACCGATAAAGGAAATATGGCGGCCCGTAGAAGCAATAAGGATGCGGCTAACAATATCGGTCTCTATCCGGAATTTGCCTGGGCATGGCCGGTCAATAGAAGAATCATTTACAATCGGGCATCGGTTGATCCTAAAGGCCGCCCCTATGATGAAAAAGACTGGGTGGTCCGGTTTGCCGGCGAAGAAAAAGACGGCAAATATACAACCAGCAAATGGGAAGGCGATATCCCGGACGGCCCCTGGTATCCCCTTCAGAACCCGGACGGCACCAAACGCGAGGATGGCAAACATCCGTTCATCATGACCACCCACGGCCATGGGCAGATTTTTGGACCAGGCCTGGCTGACGGACCCTTCCCCGAGCATTACGAGCCCATTGAATGCCCTGTGGAAAAGAATCTGTTCAGTTCCCAGATGGTCAATCCCACTGCTGTTGTGTACGGCACCAAGGCCGACTCTCATGCCACCTGTGACCCGAGATTCCCCTTTGTGGGAACCACTTACCGGGTTTCAGAACATTGGCAGACCGGTCTCATGACCCGGCCCCAGGAATGGCTCATGGAACTTGAGCCCAATGTATTTGTTGAAATGAGTGAAGAATTGGCCAAACTTAAAGGCATCAAGAACGGAGAACGGGTAAAGGTTGCCAGTGCAAGAGGAGCCCTTGAATGCACCGCCATCGTGACCAAACGGTTCAGGCCCTTTAAAATTGGTTATGGAACGGTCCATCAGGTGGGGATTCCCTGGCATTACGGCTGGCGCTGGCCTGAAACGGGAAAGGAGGAGAGTGCCAACCTTCTGACACCTGCGGCTGGCGACCCCAATACCCGGATTCCTGAAACCAAGGCCTTTATGGTCAATGTGACAAAGCTTTAAAGGAGAATACCATGACCAAATCAATTTTTGTCGATACAACCGTGTGCACGGCCTGCAGGGGCTGCCAGGTGTCGTGCAAGCAATGGCATGACCTGCCAGCCGAAAAAACCAAAAACATGGGGAGTCATCAGAATCCCCAGGATCTCTCCTTTCTTACTTACAAGGTTGTCCGGATGAAGGAAGAGATCATTGACAAACACCTTCAGTGGCTGTTTTTCCCGGATCAGTGCCGGCATTGCGTGGATGCGCCCTGCCTGGCAACGGCCTTTAATGAGGATGCCGTCTATCAGGACCCGGCCACGGGAGCAATTTTATATACAAAGGAAACTAAAAAGCTGGCGGCCGATGATATTATCGCGTCCTGTCCTTACAATATTCCGAGGAAAGCAGAGGACGGCACTCTTGCAAAATGTGACATGTGCAATGACAGGGTTCATAATGGTCTGAAACCGTCCTGTGTCACCACTTGCCCCACTGGTGCCATGGCATTTGGAGACAGGGAGGAAATGCTGAAGCTGGCAAAAAGCCGCCTTGGAACCGTTAAGGCAAAATTCCCCAAAGCCATGCTGTTGAATCCGGATGCGGTAAACGTGATTTATCTGGTTGCTTTTGATCCCAAGCTCTATTCAGATTATGCTGTGGCAAGCTTGGACAGAGGCGGTTTAAGCCGCGGAGTGGCCATAAGAAAAATGATGGGTCCCCTTGCCAGGATGATGCGGGTATAGTAAGTTTAACAGAACTGCCCGGGATGAGTTTTTCCCGGGCAGTTTTTAATGGGGGAATAAAATGAACACTCTGGAACAATTGAATAAGACTGCGGAATCGATTACAAATATCAGGCCTGCCTACCGGGAAATCCTTGATTTTTACAAAGAAGTTTTCAGGGTTCAGGAAGAAAGCCTCAAGGACATCCAGTTGCCTCCCATTATCATAGAACCCGATCTTCTGAAAATAAAACAAAAAAATGAGCTGCCCCTGATAGACCCGTCTGAATTTCTGATTGATCTGAAAACGGCCACCCGTACTTTTCTGGACATCTGTGACCTTGCTTCAAGACTTGCTCCAGGGCTGTCATCCAATGCACAGTTTTTGAAAAAAACATTGTCTGAACAGGCCTTTGATCTTGAACCCCTGTTTTCTGCCATTCTCAATCGCCATGACAAAGTCCTCCAGGATCATTCCTTACTTTTCGATGTGCCTTTTAATGAGCTTTCCCTTTTCGGATATCTCAGCATTGCCCCGAGCATCAGGGCCTGCGCAGAGCAGCTTGAAAGCTATCTGGCCAGTATGCCCGAACTGCAGAAAGGCTATTGCCCAATCTGCGGCAACCCTCCGGATATAGCCTTTCTCAACCAGGAAGGACAACAGCATCTGCACTGCTCTTTCTGCTGCCATAAATGGAAATCCGAAAGGATGGGATGTGTATACTGTAAAAACAATGAAAAAGACATGCAGCACTATTTTTTCAATGAAGAAGAAAAAGAATACCGGGTCAAGCTTTGCGATCATTGCCGAAGATTTATTAAAGTTGTGGATTTAAGGCAGATGAACCGGGATTTCTTTCCAAACCTTGAAATGATCGCAACTCTTCACCTTGACATTCAGGCAAAAGAAAAAGGATATACAAATGAAGGCACCGAAAGAAATGAGGTCTATCCATAATAATCAAACCGTATCCACCCGTATCGGATTAACCGCTTTATTTTTTATTTTTTTTACCGGATCGCTTTTATTTTGCGAACATGGATTTTGTGAAGAAAATGCCATAAAAATGGATTTTCTTCTTCCTGCCCCAATCACTGAAATCCATAAACAATATCTCGGGCTTTCATCAGACAAAGATTTTTCGCTTGGACAGATCAAGGCCCAGGTGGTCATCATTGAAATTTTTTCCATGTACTGCCCTATCTGCCAGAGAGGAGCAGAGGGTGTCAATGCTTTGTTCCGCCTGATTCAAAGCAAACCAGCCCTCAAGGATAAAATAAAACTGATGGGTATTGGCGTAGGCAACTCGATCTTTGAAGTGGATTTTTTCAGGGAAAAATACAGCATTGAATTTCCCCTTTTCAGCGACAGCAACTTTTTGATCCATAAAAAAATCGGGGAGGTCAGAACCCCGCATTTCTTTGGTCTGGCACTTCAAGGAAATGGCGACGTTAAGGTTTTCTATTCTAAAACCGGAGAATTTTCTTCCCCTGAAAGTTTTCTTCAAACCATTTTAAAAGAGTCAGGGATAAAGGAGCAGCCATGAAATCCATTTTCATATCCGCCTTTGGTGCTCTCATTTTTTTCCTTTGTCTTGCAGGTCCTTCTTTTTGCGGGTCCAGTGCCTTTGGAAACAAAATTTTCGATCCGGGATCACTGAAACCCGTCGACAGTGTTCTTAAAGTAAAGACCGGCGATAAAGCCCCTGATTTTACCCTGACCTCCATCGACGGAAAAGCTGTTAAATTAAGCAGTTTCACAGGCAAAAAAAATGTGATGCTGACTTTTATTCCTGCGGCCTGGACCCCGATCTGCTCAGACCAGTGGCCCGGCTATAACATTGCTGAAAATCTTTTCAAACACTATGACACCATTCTCATCGGCATCAGCGTGGATTCTTTGTCCACACTTTTTGCGTGGACAAGAGACATGGGCGGATTATGGTTTGATGTGGTGTCGGATTTCTGGCCCCATGGCGCTGTCAGCAATTCTTTTGGGGTCCTGAGATCCAACGGCACAGCAGACCGGGCGATTTTTCTGATTGATAAAAAAGGCATCATTCAGTTCATCCATGTGGGGGATATCAATATCAGGCCTGATCTTGGGATGCTGGTTCAGGAAATGAAAAAACTTACTTTTTGATATACTCTTTTAAAAATCCCGGTTCTTTTTCAATATAAATCCGTGTGGTCATGGAGCCGGTTGTCTTGCCGTTTGTTCCTGTTGCTGTAATTTCGTGGGCACCAATGGAAGGCCGGACATTGATCTTTTTCCCAATGCCGAGTTTTCCGTCTATGTTGCTGGTCCAGACAATGGTATCGGAAAAATCTCCCTGAACGGACAGGGCAACCCCTTCAACCGGGATGGGAAGATCTGAAGTATAAAAATACTGACCGTATCTGGGTGTCCTGATGAACACTTCTGTGGAATCATCCTTTGCAATATCAATATCCTTTGATAATTGCAGATACTCATCCAAATGGATTTTCGGAATAAAATCGAGCTTTTCCTTTAAATAGAAAAGTCGGATTTCTTTTTTGATTTCAGGCAAGTTTTTATAGTCGGATTTTTCATGGGCATTGAACATCTTGATGATCTCAATGGCTTTTTCATATTTATGGGCCTTATACAGCTTTTGCAATTCTTCATACCGATCTTCTATATTGACAATGAACTCGACCCTGGCCTTTTCTTTTTTATCCTCCTCAGCTTTTTTTTTCATGGAGTCGGATTTTATATCCACGATGAGTTTGAAGATAAGGTTGAACAAAACAAAGGAAAATATGGATAAGATCACAACCACTTGAATGAAATATGGTGTTTTCCGGGAAGGCATCTTCCTTATGAATTCTCCTCGATTATAGTTTCACTTCTTGTATTTTAATGGATGCCATACCATCCGTAAAGGTTTTTCACCTTTTTATCGGGATTTTATTTTATCAAAAATATTGAATGTTTCTTTATCCGGTTCGGCGCCAAGCTCATTTCTGAATACAAGGATACATTCCTCAAACACTTCTCTTGCCTTGTTTTTCTGCCCGGAATCCGCATAAAGAATCATGAGATTCTGATACGCACTTTCAGAATAAGGGTCTGCATCAAGAATACGCTTCCAGGTTTCCACGGCTTTTTGAATCTGATCCAGCTCTTCGTGGAGTCTCGCCTTTTTTTCCAGCACCTCGATATATTTTGCCCGTAAAAGATCTCTTTTCCTTGAAATCCATTCCAGGTATGGCTCTTCGTTAAAATAATCTCCTTTATAAAGTTCTGCTGCCTTGTCATATAAGTCAAGGGCTGTATCAAAATCATTGTTTTTTTCTTTTTCCGCAGCCTGGACGCTAAAGGATAAAAATTCATCTACATCCAGCGTAACAAGGATCGGATCAAGGGATACCAATCCCGCTTTCTGAACAATATAGGAATATCCGAATTCCTTTTTAGCCTCGGGTTCCAAGGCTTTTCTGAGCCGGTGAAGGTTGATTTTAAAATTTTTTTCTCCTGCTGCCAAATCCGCCTGTGGCCACAAATCATCCATCAGAATTTCTTTTGGAATATCCCTTGATCCGTGAAGCACGATGGATTTCAGCAGAAGAAGCGGTCTTACTCCCTCAAAGATCCGGCTGTCCAGAGCCTTTTGGCCACACAGGATATTGAATCGGCCAAGGGTTTCAATCCTGATGGCGGGCAGTAAAAGTTTATACAAGGGTCTTAAATTTTCTATGACCCGGTCTCTTTCCTTTGGCCTCACCAATGAAAGGACCCTGTCCATTTCTTCCATCACCAGTGACGGATCACACTTCAAACTTAAATTGTGCAAATATGATTCTTCCGGAAAATGCCCTTGAGCAGTCATCCAGATGACAATAACCCTGACCGGAATTTTCCCGCTGATCAAGGGGAAAAACATATATCCCTCACGGGAGGCGATTGAAAGTCCCCGGTGCAAAAAAAGCAGGGCTTGCCGGGTATCGTTTTGTTCCCATGATATCAATCCGGAGATCAGATAGTTTTCTGCACAATTTAAATCTGATGAAATGCTCTCAAAATAATCCCGTGATGGGCTCAAGAAACCCTCAGCTTTTATAAAGTCTTTGGTTTCAAAATAGATTATTCCTGCAAGCTGCTGTGTCAGAAAATGGTGGATATCTCCTTTTCTCAACTGATCCAACGCATCCAGGGCTTTTTGGATTTCATGAACGGCAGCCGCGATTTTCTTTTGTTTTAAAAAAAGTAAGGCCTTGATCCGATGGGCAATCCCTTTGTAAAAATCATTTCCTTCCAGAATTGAAAAATCATTCAGATGGTCTGCCATCTGGAGGGCTTCATCAAACCGCCCTGAATAAACCCTGAATAAAGCCCCGGCTTCAACAAAACTCGGATATAAAAAAATCAGACCAAATTTTTCAATATCCTGTTCAGATTTTATTAAAAGCCGGCCTGCATCATCAAGCAGACCACTTTTTAAGGCAAAATCAATATCCACAATATTTTTCAGGGCCCTGAATTCCGGATGCTGTCCTTCTCTCGTCATGCTCCTGATTTTCACCAGCATCTGTCTTGCATTGGCAAAATCACCGGCCTGGACATGGCCGAAGGCCATGGTGATGGAAGCATGAAGCACAAGATCATCATTATTGATCCGTGTTCCCAGCAGAATGGCATTCCTGCAGGCGGAAACCCCTTTGGGAATATTTCCGTCGCCGGCAATATATCCAAGACCGATCTGCTGCCATAAAAGACCCCTGGCCCATATAAACCTGTCCTTTTCCGGCATGGCTTCAAGATAGGCTTCAGCTCTTAATATCCATTTGAGAATCACTGAGGAAGGCTCGCGGATAAAAACCGCAGCCTCAATCAGATACCCCACGGCCAAAAGGATACCCCGGATATCGCGGTTTTCTTCAAAAAGAGTTAATGCCCTTTGAAAATCCCTGATATTTTTTTTACCGCCCCTGATCCGCCGGGTCATGGTCAAAAAAAAGACCAGCCAGGGATCATCCACCACTAGGAGGTCCGGAAGACAGGAGATCCATTTCTCAAGCCCGGACATCTTTCCCTTGATCATATAGTCCGCTCCTTTGACCTTAAGAATGCGGATAATATCTGAAAACGCCTCAGCTTTAATGAAATAATTCATGGCGTCTTCCGGGTTTTTCTTTTCCCAGGAAAATTGACCGGCCTTATGATAAAGGGCCTTTACCTGATTGAGACCCCTGGTTTTCACTAAATCGTGAAGCAGAAAATCCCGGAACAGGTTGTGATATTTGAATTTTGGTCCCTGATCATCAAAATCCATCCTCTGGATGAAGAGATTTCTTTTTTCAAGAGTTGCCAGGATGGCAAGGCCATCCACTGATTCGGCAATATGGTTTGCCATATCAAGATCAATGATGTCCGGAATGGAGGTAACTCTTAAAAACTCACGGATGGATTCGGGCAGGGTCTTGTAAATTTCCCTGGAAAAATAATCAAAGGCTTCCGATGACACCTTCTCCGGAAGGTTTGAAAGTCCTCCGGAGTGTCGCAGGGATTCTGAAACCAGGGTAAGTCCCCCGGCCCATCCGTCCGTTATCCTGTGAATTCTTTCAATATCTGAATCCTCTACCCTATATTTCTCATGAAAGAATGCCTTGGTTTCATCAAGGGTAAAAAAGAGATCTTCGTTTTTAAGAAAAAAACCATGATGTTCTGTTTTAAGCCGGGGAATATTGAAGGGCAGGGTACTCCTGGACAGGATAAAAAATTTATGCTGGTAAAAACGGGTATTCAGGATACCGTTGATCAGCTCAAAACCGGAGGATGTCTCTTCGAGATTTTCAGCATCATCCAGCACCATGATCAGGGGGGATGACAAATCTTTCAGCATCAAGCTAATCCCTTCACTATATCTTAACAGATCTTTTTCAGTTCCAAGGGTAGCAGATGGGATAAAACGGCCGATATCCTCGAGCCCGGTTCCAAAAAAAGAGGTGATCCCGGCCAGAAGTCGGTCAAAAAGTTTAACATCCTCATTGTCATCCGGGCAAAGGTGAAACCAGAGCGCTTTTTTTTGTGAGTCCTGAAGATAAGAAGCCACAAGGGTGGATTTACCCTGGGCCGCCTGCCCCGTGATAAAAAAATTCTGCCTGTGAAAATGCTGATCCAGAAGGCTGAACAGCCTTGGCCGTCTCACGGCATCTAAAATATGCGGCGGGCCGTATGGACCTGTCATGGCAATCCTTTTTGCGTCCTAATCATCTGTCAAGGCTTCTTTAAGGGTTGCAAATTTATCCATCCCGGCCATCTGGAAAATCCTCAAATAATTATAGGACAAGTTCTCCATGACAATGGAGATATTTTTTTGTTTCAGAGTCTGTATCACTTCCATTAAAAGGGTAATGCCTGATTTATCAATGGAAAAACCGTCATTGAAAATAAGAACCACCTCTGTTCCATTCTCCAGATTCAAAGATTTCATCAACAATGAAAAAGAAGGTCTGGCTGAACCGCTCAATTTTCCTTTTAAAGAAACAATGAGATTCCTGTCTTTTTTA
Organism: Desulfobacula sp.; assembly: GCA_020048635.1. Lineage (GTDB taxonomy): Bacteria > Desulfobacterota > Desulfobacteria > Desulfobacterales > Desulfobacteraceae > Desulfobacula. The sequence goes on from JAIFMF010000208.1 coordinate 12,055, forward strand.
GTTTCAGACAACTCAAAGGGAAGATCCCTTGGCATCTGTCTTCTTTTTTCAGCCCTGGCAAGGGCGGAGCTCAGGGCGTGCCGTTCAACCGGTTTGTTGATAAAGTCGGAGGCATCCCGATCAAGGGCTTCCACTGCTTTTTCCATATCCCCATGACCGGTAATAACAATGACTTCCGAAGGAATTCCGGTCTTCCTGATTCTTCGCAGCACTTCAAGACCGTCCAGACCCGGCATTCTTATATCGGTAAAAACAATCCCGGGCCTGATCTCATCAAACAGGGCCAGTCCTTTTTCACCGTCTTCAGCCGTATAAACTTCATATCCATAAGCCGTAAGAAATAGCCTGAACATGGAAAGGGTTGGTTTTTCATCATCAATCACTAAAATTTTCATTTTCTTTCCCCTGTGGTTCATCATTCCATAGCATTCTTTACATGGGCCGGAAAGAGGATTCTGAAATTGGTTCCTTTTCCTGGATCACTGATCACGGTGATGGTGCCGTTATAATCCCTGACGATCGACCTGTACTTGTAAATTAATTTGAAACCCTGTAAAATTTTAAAATATGGATGAGGCAATGGATATCAGAGACCGCAACATTCTGTCCGGGGATGAGGTTCTAAGACTGAACTTTATCAATGGTTCCGGTTCGTATATATTTCGCAGGTATTATCGATCCGGACTTCGCTCCCTTATTTTTGAAGTTCTTTTAGCTGAAGAAGTGGAAAAAGAAACAACGGGTGAGAGTATTGACGGCATTAAAATTTTTCCAAGAGCCAAACCAAAAAAAATGTTCAGAATCCTTCGAAACCGATTTGACTCAAAAGAACAGATCTTAAGGGAAATCAAAAAATACAATATTCTGTTAAGTTACCTGGGTCCTGATCTGATTGCTACATCAGAAGAATTTATCGTTGACTATTCCGTCATGGGAAAACAACAAATCGTTCTCTGCGGTCTCCAGGAATATATTGAAGGAGAAATCCTCGACCCATGGCAGCTTCCGGGAGAAAACCATCTCAAGGATATCTTTACGTCTCTGCCTGAAACCGATATGGCGCTGAACATATGGTTCAGAAAAGTGAAACAGAATATTGCCAGGTTTGTTGAAAAAATCCGACAGATGATTGGAGAAACAGGTTATATCCCGGACCTTGCCGGCATTGGTAACCTGATCATTACGAGAGAAGGCGGTTTTAAGCTTGTTGACATTAACAATATCGTCCCATTGAAACTGGACAATATCATCCTCATCGACGACAAGGGCTATCCATCCTGTGATGTGTCAGTGGATGTACTGTCTATTCTTGAAAGAGATATCCTCCAAAACAGTCTCCCCCCGGATGAACCGCTTTACCGGCATTTTCTGACCCCCGAAAGAAAAAAGGAGGTCCGGCGTCTTGAAAAAATCTTCTACAACGGGTTGACATCCGGGGTTTAATATTTTTTATTGGGTCACAAACGCATTTTTGATTGCATTGAACCTGTAAGGCTTGTTATTCTGCTGATTAAAATTTTCTTTAAGAAATGGCAAAAACCATAGAAAATGAGGTGCGGCAAATGACTGGAAAAATCAATATGACGGGAAATTCCATCCGATCCCTGATTGAGGCTTTCATTGTAGAATCACCCTTAAATACAATGCAGACCAGAAACAGCGACCCTGCCTGGGATCAGTCCCTGGTGGGGTTTGCTTCCGGCTCAGACCCCATCTGGACCCAATATAAGGAATATGTCGGTCCTTTCCACTGGACTCCCTGGGAAGTGTTCAATCAGAACTGCTCAGATACCCCTGCCAATGCGGATCAGCTCACGGTTATTTCGTGGATACTCCCCCAGCGCCAGGACGTCCGCAAATCCAACCGCAAATCCGGAACCTATCCATCGGAAGAATGGGCTCGCATCCGGGTGTTTGGGGAAGAATTCAATGTCGCTTTAAGACTGCATGTGGTGAAAACCCTGCAGGAGAGTGGATATGCCGCTGTTGCTCCCATGTTGACGCCCAACTGGACCATTGTCAAATCGCAGCGGTTTTCCTATGCCTCGTCCTGGTCAGAACGCCATGCCGCCCATGCCGCCGGACTCGGCACTTTCGGGCTTTGCGACGGTCTCATCACCCAGAAAGGAAAAGCCATGCGGACTGGATCAGTGGTGGCAAAAATATCCATTCCGCCAACCCAAAGACTCTATTCAGACCATCGGGCATGGTGCCTCTTTTTTGCCGAAGGAACTTGTGGCAAATGCATTGACCGATGCCCTGCCCGTGCCATTACCGAAGCCGGACATGATAAGGAAAAATGCAGGCAGCACCTTCAGCGTTCAAGGGAATACGTGAAAGAAACTTACAAGTTTGAGGGATATGGGTGTGGACTCTGCCAGGTGGGCGTTCCCTGCGAAGCCGGTATCCCGGTCAAGGCTGCACGGGAAGCCGTAAAAACGGGGATAAAGCCACCGCCGCCACCGCCCCTGGCCTGATTATCACTATGTTTTTTTAACCATGAAGCGCATGAAGCTTATGCCTTCAAGGATTGCGATAAAGCTTTTTGAGGGTTTCCGGAATTTTACCTTTGGGCTTCAGACGAAGATCAGGCCCTATTTCAAAAATTCCAAACCACTCTTCAGGGTCATCTATTTCATGACGGCTGGAATCGGTCGGGTCTTCGCCGCTCTTCCACCATTCATCCTGTAATTCGAAAAAGGATACGCCGCAGATTTTTTCACTGCCCTTTGCTGTTCGAATATCCTTCCAGATGGCCTCAAAAGCCTTTGGCACATCTTCGATCTTGTGCCCGCCAAACCCCGGCACCCATGATTTCGGTTCGAAAGGTGAAGTGGAAAGCCCGACCTGGGTGATGAATACAGGCTTGTCTGTTTGGGCTGTCAAATCTTCCAGATAGCCCTGATAGCTCGTACCCGTGACTGAGCCGGGCGGAGAAGTGCGCACTCCCCTGGCATAGGGATAGATATTAAGACATACCAGATCGCCAAGATCGGGATTAATGATATTCGCT
>JAIFMF010000072.1 GCA_020048635.1 Desulfobacula sp.
GGCAACTCGTGGGAGTTCAAATCTCCCCTTCGGCACCATAAACTTAAAAAAGCCACGGGCAGACATTGTTCGTGGTTTTTTTATTTGATCGGGATTAAACTATTAAGATGACCAAAAATGATAGAAGAAATTGTTTTAAGTGTGAATTCTTCTATGTAACTTGGGATTCACAACATCCTAACGGATGCAAGGCTTTGGGATTTAAAACCAAGTCATTGCCCAGTGTTGTGGTTTTCCAGTCATCGGGAAAACCCTGTGAGTATCATAAAGAAAAAACAGCCAGGATGCCGGATTCACCTTGAATTATTTATTTCCTTGTTTATATTAGTCTATTATGAAAGATAACAATGAAATCAGATCGCAAGATTCTCAAAAAATAGAAAAAGAACTGGGCGAATTTCTGAACAAAAAATTTGGCGGGACAGTAAAAATAATCTCCCCTTCAGCTCTTCCCCATCAGGATGCGCTTTCAGGGAACTCTGCCTTTAGAGGGAAAAAAGCCCTTCTCAATTTTAACATAAAACCTCAGGAACTGATTGCCTATCTCGATCAATACGTTGTCAGACAAGAGACCGCCAAATCGGTTCTGGCCACCAAAATATGCACTCATTTTAACCGGATACGGCATTCACAGATTACAGGAGAAGGTTTATCCAAAATTACCGGCAATATAAAATCCAATATCCTGATGTTTGGCCCAACAGGGATTGGAAAGACATACCTGATTAAGCTTATTGCCAAAAAGATCGGAGTGCCGTTTGTCAAAGCTGATGCAACAAAATTTTCTGAAACAGGGTATGTCGGTGGTGATGTTGAAGATTTGATCCGGGACCTTGTAAAAGAAGCCAATGATGATATTGAACTTGCAGAATGCGGTATTGTTTATATCGATGAAATTGATAAAATTGCCGCAAGCCCCAATGTTATCGGAGCACAGGTATCCCGAACAGGTGTTCAGAGAGCCCTTTTAAAACCCATGGAAGAAACAGATGTTGATCTGAAAGTTCCCCATGACCCGGTCTCCATGATGCAGGAACTTGAAGCCTATCAACGAACCGGTAAAAGAAACCGGCGGCGAGTTAACACTGCAAATATCCTTTTTATTGTCAGTGGTGCATTTTCCGGGCTTTCCGAGGTTATTAGACGAAGGCTTTCAAAACAGACCATCGGATTTGGTTCAAACCTCATCAACTCACAGAAAAACGAAGATCTTCTCAGGCAGACCAAGGCCGAAGATCTGGTTGAATTTGGTTTTGAATCGGAATTCATTGGGCGTCTTCCTGTTCGGTGTATCCTTGACCCCTTAAGCGAAGAAGACCTTTATGCTATTCTGAAAATGCCCAACAATCCCGTTATCTTGAGCAAAAGGCTTGATTTCAGCGCTTATGGGATCAAGATTGTTTTCAGTGATGATGCTTTAAAAATTTTTGCGAGCAAGGCATATAAAGAAAATACAGGCGCCCGTGGTCTTGTTAGTGTTGTTGAAGAAGCATTGCTCGATTTTGAAGAAAAACTTCCTTCCCAGGATATTCCAAGATTTGCAGTCACTAATGAACTTTTGGAAGACCCTAAAAAAAATGTACTGGATCTGTTGTCAAAAAAAAATGCGCTGAATTGGAACGCCGAATATGAAAAGGTCTTTCTTGATCATAAAAATTATATTCTAACATATCTGACAAACAACTGGAAAACATTTTCCCTCAAGCATGGGCTGACCCTTTCAGAAATCCGGTGCCATATGGTGGCCCAATATTTTTGTAACAATGTCATGGAAATTGAAGATGCCGTAAAAAAAATCAAAGGCTTCCATGACTCTGTTAAAGAGATTGAACTTGAAATATCCAAAAGCTACAACCTGAATATCGTTTTTGAAGAAGATGCCATTGATTTTCTCATCGAACAATTCATCAATCATAATGCAACAAGTGAGGAAATATTATCAAACATTTATTCCACCTATTATGACGGATTCAATCTTATACGTGAAAAAACAGGAAAAAACAGATTTTTCCTATCAAAAAATGCGTTAACAGATCATAAAACCTTTCTCAACGACCTTATCAGAAAAGAGATAAAATGATTGGAATTTCAAAACTTTATTGTGCAACCGTAGAACCCTCGGATGTATTACGATATTCAAGACATTCAGGCCAACTGCCTTCTAATCTGTTACAGTTCTCAAAAGATAAAAAGCCGGTTGTTGTCTGGAACATGACCCAACGATGCAATCTTAAATGTGTCCACTGTTATGCCCGATCAGAAGACATTTCATATGATAATGAACTGACCCATGAACAAAGCCTTGCCATGATCGATGACCTTGCCGATTTTGGGGTACCGGTGCTTCTGTTTTCCGGAGGAGAGCCCCTGACCCACCCAAGGCTTGTGGAATATGCGCAATATGCGGTCAAAAAAGGGATGAGGGCCGTCATTTCCACCAATGGCACCCTTATTACCAAAGAAAAAGCAAAAATACTGAAAGAGATCGGCCTGTCCTATGTCGGCATCAGCCTTGACGGTCTTGAAGAAACCCATGATCTTTTCAGAGGGGTTAAGGGCTCCTATCAAAAAGCCTTGGCAGCCATTGAAAACTGCAAGGAAGCGGGCATCAAAGTGGGCTTAAGATTCACCATCAATAAAAGAAATGTAAAAGACATTCCCGGTATTTTTAATCTTCTGGAAGAAAAAAATATCCCCAGGGCCTGTTTCTATCACTTGGTCTATTCCGGGAGAGGCTCGGAAATTGCTAAAGAAGACCTCTCCCACAAGGAAACAAGAAAGGTTCTTGATCTGATCATGGACAGAACCCGGGATCTCCATGACCGCTTACTGCCCAAAGAAATCCTGACGGTTGATAATCATGCGGACGGGCCCTATGTCTATCAACGTCTTTTAAATGAGAACCCTGAAAGGGCTGCCGAAGTTCTTGAACTTCTGGAAATGAATGAAGGCAATAATTCAGGCCGGGGGATCGGTTGTATCTCCTGGGATGGAGAGGTCCACCCGGATCAGTTCTGGCGGGAAAAAAGCCTTGGGAATATCAAAAACAAACCTTTCTCACAGATCTGGACGGATCAGGACAATGAATTTCTGATGAAACTGAAAGACAAGAAAAAACATGTCAAAGGCCGGTGTGCAGAGTGCCAATGGCTGGATATCTGTGCCGGAAACTTCAGGGCCAGGGCGGAATCAGTTGCCAATGATCCCTGGGATAGCGATCCTGCCTGCTACCTGACCGATGAAGAAATCAAAAAGGAGAAATCTTAATGCTTTTCCCTGATTACCGCGGACGTCGATTAAGAGCCACCCATAATTTCCGAAGAATGATCCGGGAAACAAAACTTTCCCGGGATGACCTGATTCTCCCCCTATTCGCCATTGAAGGTAAATCCGTTAAAAAACCCATTGAATCCATGCCCGGACATTTCCAACTCTCCTGCGATCATATTGTGACCATGGCAAAAGATGCCCGTGATGCAGGAATTCCTGCCATTATTCTCTTTGGGGTCCCGGATAAGAAAGACCCTCTGGCTACCCGTGCCTATGCTTCTGACTCCATTGTTCAGAAAGCCGTTCGGGCCGTCAAAGAAAAAGTGCCGGAGATTACCGTAATTACCGATGTCTGCCTTTGCGGATATACAGATCATGGCCATTGCGGGTGTGTTGAAAACGGCATCATTGACAATGATGCCTCCCTTGATCTTCTTGCCAAAACAGCGCTGTCCCATGTGAAGGCAGGAGCAGACATGGTGGCGCCTTCGGATATGATGGACGGGAGAGTGGCTGAAATCAGACAGGCCCTTGATGAGGAAGGATTCTCTCACATCCCCATCATGTCCTATGCTGTAAAATACAGTTCAGCCTTTTACGGACCTTTTCGGCAGGCGGCCGAATCTGCGCCCCAATTCGGGGATAGAAAAACCTATCAGATGGACCCGGCAAATTCCAATGAAGCCATCAGAGAAGCCACCATGGATATTGAAGAAGGCGCTGATATTATCATGGTCAAACCTGCCCTCTCCTATCTTGATATTATTTACCGGTTAAAAACAGAAATCGATCTTCCCATCGCAGCCTATAATGTGAGCGGTGAATACTCGATCATGAAGGCCGGGGAAATGATGGGTTGGGTCAATGCCAGGGATATGATCATGGAAACCCTTTTATCCATTAAAAGAGCTGGGGCCGACCTTATCCTGACCTATTCCGCCCTTGATGTTGCCCGGGAGTTGAAAGACTGATGAGCCATTCTCATTCTCATGGACAGGGAACGCTCCCCCCTTCCGCCGCCAATACCAATACCCTTCGGCTGGTCGCCTGGGAAACCACGCGGCGGTGCAATTTGGCCTGCAAACACTGCCGGGCCGTGGCTGAAGACCACCCCTATGACAACGAACTGGATACCAAAGCGTCATTCAAACTGCTGGAGCAAATCCGGGAAGTTGGAAAACCAATCATCATCCTGACCGGCGGAGAACCGCTGCTACGTCATGATATATTTGATATTGCCGCCTTTGGAACAAAATTAGGGCTTCGCATGGTCATGGCCCCCAACGGTACGCTGATCACAACAGAAACTGCCAGCAAAATGAAAGAATCCGGTATCAAACGGATCAGCATCAGCCTTGATGGTTCATCTCCTGAAACCCATGATGCTTTTCGAGGGATTCAACACGCTTATGAAAAATCCATTCAGGGTATCAAGATTGCCAAAGATGCAGGCATCGAATTTCAGATTAACACCACTATTACAAAATCAAATCTGAGTGAGATCCCGAAAATCCTGAAACTGGCTGAAGACTTAGGTGCCGTGGCCCATCATATTTTTCTGTTGGTCCCCACAGGTCGCGGGAAATACATTCTCGACGGTGAAATCAATGCACAGGAATATGAAGAGACTTTAAACTGGTTCTATGATCAAAGAGAAAAAGTAAAACTTCAGCTTAAGGCCACCTGTGCCCCGCATTATTACAGGATTCTGCGCCAACGCTCAAAAAAAGACGGGAAAAAAGTGACCTTTGAAACCCATGGGCTGGATGCCGTTACAAGAGGGTGTCTTGCCGGAACCGGTTTTTGTTTTATTTCCCATGTCGGCCGGGTCCAGACCTGTGGATTCCTGGATATAGAATGTGGGAATATCACCCGGCAGGCTTTTAAAGATGTCTGGGAAAACTCCCATGTTTTCAATCAGCTCCGAAACCTTGACAATCTTGAAAGCAAATGCGGGATCTGCGAATTTAAAAGGGTCTGCGGCGGTTGCCGGGCACGAGCCTATGAGGCTACCGGAAATTATCTTGCACAAGAACCCCTGTGCTCATATCAGCCTGAAAAATAAATTGGCATCAAATGGAATTGAGCATCAGTGTAATAGGCCTGTCCTCTTCTGAATCTCCCATAAACCTAACCGGACCTGGCCGCCTGTATCTGTCCTGATGGGATTCAGCTGCCAGCCATTCTTCTCTTAAGGCCTTAAATACTAGGAATGCATTAGAATTTGCATCGACAAGCGTTTTTTCTATAACCAGTTGCATCTTTCCGTTTCTTTCCTCAAGATGCATCAGCTTTGCTATGGGAATCCCGATGGGTTCCCATTTGTCAAATTTTTTTTCAAGGTTCCTGATAGCAGCCATTTGACCGGTTGCACCATTAGCGATCAGGTGAAATGCTATCATTCCAAGATTATAACTGTAATTGCAGTCAAAATGGGTAGGGTCTGACCCCCGACCGTCATATCCATAAAAATGCGTCTGGGTTTTAAACTTGGGCTCTGATTTTTTATATATTGTTATAATTGGTGCGGGCAAAGGCTCATCCTGTGAAATCAAATCGTGACTGACCAGAGCTTGTTTCATTGTTTTCAAAGAAATTATGGACTCTTTAATAATCAGGCAGGCTCCATCCGGATTTTTAAATATGGCCCTGGCATATTTGTCCGGAATCATATTTGCATTTTCCATCAGGGATTTAAAATACGAGTGCTCAATCCCGATTTTATATTTGCCCTGCTCCTTCAGGACATTTAAATATTCCTTAACCATATCCATGACGATTTTTTCTGTTTTGACCTGGGAAAACTGAAAATTGCCATGGGTATCCCTCTCAACCAGGAGGCCCTCCTGAAAAAATAGAGGCAGCTGGTTGAAGAGATCATCATCCCGCAGATTCCAGATCGGGAATTGACCTTTATCCGCCATTCCCCGGGCCAATCGTCTCAAATATTCCAGTTTGTCTGCCAGGGCAGGAAAAGAGGAATGAAAATCATTATCATGGATATAATTGTAGTCAGCAATGATCTTATTGAGCTTGATAATAAATACCTGAATTTCGTTAATAAATTCAAGAATCCCTTCAGGTAAAATGATAACACCGTAATTTTTACCAATGGCTGCACGTCTGACAATGACATCACAAATAAGCCTTGATAAATGTCGAAGGGTCATACCATATGCATTATAATCAACTGTTCCTTTTTCTTTTGCCTTTTCGATTCGCTTCTGATCTGTGTAATCTGCCAGTTCCTCACCGATAAGTGAAAGATTAGCATGTGTCTGAAACGCACACTCCAGAGTCAAATGACTCGCCACCCTGCCCATGACTTTACAAATATGCCAGTATTTGATATCTGAACCTGCGTCAGTAGTCAGATTGCTGATGTTCTGTGAAAAAGCCCTTGCCGCCGTATGAAATCCAAAGGATATGGCGCATAGCATCTCACCATCATTGGTTTTTACCTGGATATCTCCGTCAATGGTCTTTGGAACTCCAATGACTTTTATCCCGCTGCCTTTGAAGTACTGGGCAAGGAATGCGGCATTGGTATTTGAATCATCTCCTCCAATCACAACCAGAGCATCCAGTTTAAGTTCCATACATGTTTTTAGGGCTGCTTCCATTTTATGTTTAGAATCAATTTTTGTTCTTCCGGTTTTGATCATGGAGAACCCCCCCATATTTCTGTATGCATCCACAAGGCTGTTTGTGATTTCAACCTGTTTGGATTCAAGAAGCCCGTCCGGCCCGAAAAGAAATCCATAGAGTCTGGAATCAGGATTATACTTTTTCATTTCATCGAATAACCCTGAAATGACATTATGTCCACCAGGCGCAGAGCCGCCTGAAAAAAACACACCGATATTCCGGCGTATGGAAAAACTTGCCTTTGCGCTTTCTGATTTATCTTCACCTGGAACGATGAACTGGACATGATTGTTTACAATGTCCGAAAGAGCTTTCTCAGCCTCTTGGTTCACACCGAACTTAAATTCCGGAGCATCTTTGAGACTGGTATACCGGGTAGAAAATATTTTAATTTTCTTTGGAGAAAATGCTCTTCTTTCAATTGTTTCTGTATTCACATCGGAAGTAACATGGATTGTTTTAGGATGATTCAGTAAAGATTCAAGTGATTTAATATTCAAAGATTCCATATCTGCTCCTGTCGTCATTAAATCAGTTCACAATAACCTGGTTTCTTCCTTTTGCCTTGGCCTGGTAAACAGCAATATCCGCACGTTCAAAAATTTGTAGATGGTTTTTATCCCCTTCTCTTGCCTGGGAAACACCGACACTTACGGTCACCTTGACCTTATCTTTCTTGTAAAGAAATTCTATTTTTTCTATGGTCTGCCGAATTTTTTCAGCAACTTCCTTGCCCCCGTTGAGATCTGTTTCCGGCATAATGACAACAAATTCTTCACCTCCATACCTTGCCAGCATGTCATTCTTCCTTAGCAGAGGAAGGGTTCTCTTTATGATTTCCTGAAGGCATTTATCACCAATGGCATGGCCATATTGATCATTTATCAGCTTAAATTTATCAGCATCAATCAAGAGAAGTGAAAAACCGGTTCCATATCTGGAAAATCTTTCCATTTCATCTTCGATTTTTTTGTCATAAGCCCGTCTGTTAAACGCCCCCGTTAACTGATCCTGATTCAATTTCTTTTCAAGCTCTTCTGAATATCGGGTGGCCTCATCCAGTTCCTGTTTCAATTTAGCAAAACCGGATTTAAAAGATTGCCTGCTTTTTTCGGCAACATCCCTTATGGCCTTGTCTTTTGACTGTTTTTTCTGTAAAGCGTTTTCTATGGATACAAGTCTTTCCGATACTTCTATCTTTAACATATCCAAACTGGATGCCACATCTGAAGTCTGTTTCAATCTTTTCATCTCAGCATCCAGAACAGATTCAAAACGATCATTGGTTTGAAACATGGAATCTGCTTGCTGATAACTGGCAGAAAGGTTGGATTCTATATCCAGAATTTTCCCGACCACCTCTTGAACAAAAGCATTGACTTTTCCCCTGTCCTGATTGGTATCTGAAATATAGACAAAAATCAGACTGAATACACTTTCACGGATTTCACTGATATCAGCAGTATCTTCTGCAGTTTTAATTCTTGCAGTAATATTATCCAGTTTCCCGGTATATTTTTCATCGAGATTAGAACGAAGATTATTGACAACATCATGGTAACTCAGTTTGTATTCATCAATAAAAGAGAGGGGGAATCCTTTTTTAAATGCTGAAAAAAGCCCTTTTTTCTGTTTTGATCCCGGCAGAATGAATCCTTCTTTGAGAACGGCGGTTTTCAATTGTTCAAGGATATACGCGATCCTGCCCTCAGACTCTCCTTTTTTAAGTGCCTGGCTGAGGTCTTTACAGGTAATAGAGAATAAGTCCTCTCCAGTTGCAACGGTATCAATAATGACAGGAAAAGATTTACGATACATCTGATTCATTTTTTCAAACCGTTCTTCGACCGTATCCAACTCTTTTAATAAACTATCCTTCTGGGACTGGAGTTTTTTTACCTGCTCCTGAAGTGCAGATATTCTTTCGTCTGTGGGAGAACTCATAAATGCGTCCTTTTTTGCTATATTCAATTTCTTTATATTTTTATCCGCTTTACAAGCCAAGACAAAGATATCTCTGCCTTATATAACCCGCTAAAGGCAGAGGAAAGCACCTATCTGTTCCAAAACATGCCGAAAAGCATAATGAACAGCTATACAAAGGGAATAAGGTTGTTCTTGTTCATTCTCAGGGAGAGCTTACTCCACTATTTCAAGGATAACTCTTTTTTGTTCTTTTGCAGATGCACATGATAAAATGGTTCGCATGGCCTGGGCCGTTCTACCTTTTTTACCAATAACTTTTCCAAGATCTTCCTTTGCAACCCTTAGTTCGAGGACCAGGGTCTGCTGGGCTTTGATTTCCGTTACTTCAACCTGATCGGAATGATCCACCAGTGCTTGAGCGATGTACTTAATCAAGTCTTTCATAATCTGTTCTCCTTTTTACCTGTCAGATGGTAGAAGAAATATAATACGAGCTACAACAAGTATTGTCTTAACTGTTGAATCTCCTGGTAAATCAACCCGGAAAAATATCAGTCAGAATATCACAGCGAATAATAATCTCAAGCACTATTTACTAATTTTATTAATGTGAATTCCCTGATCCCTATTTTTTTACTTCTGATCCTCATCCGGTTCGGCCCAGACGATATGGTCCTTGTTGATAAAAAGAGCTTTATGCCTGATAGGGGTATCCATATGAACAAGGTGGACCGTGACATTGTATATTATCAAAAAAGGCTCCCTGTAGTTTGCGACAAGATCGCTAAGCCTGTCATACCCATGATCCCGGTTGATATTTATCTGTCCATTGATCATGGTCCCGTCCGTGAGCCTTAACCGGATAATCCGATCTTTTACTTCTTTATCTTTTTCAACTTTTTTACCCATATTCTCCCCCATTATTGACGGCAATCTTAATGTAAAGCTTTAATCCGTAAAAACAGATATGTCAAATATGATTTCTCCATTTTGTCCCATTTTGCTTGACATAAAAAAGAAATTAATTATGTTAGGTCACATGTTTTGTTTTTGTAATGGAACATTTTATTTTCATAACATAGTGAAATATTATTTTTTATAAGAGTAAAATAAAGGAACACTGAAGTGGTTACAAAAATAGTATCATCTGCAGCGGAACGAAAAATGCTGTCAGATGCAGGATATGCTGATCCGGCAATCGACTATTATATTGAAAAAAAATATATGGGGCATATCGAAAATGCTGACCAGGTATCTGAAAACATTGGCTCCTGTGGAGATACCATGAAAATTTATCTTAAAATTGATGACAGGACAATAATCAAGGATGTCCGTTATGAAATCACCGGTTGCGCCGGGGCGATTTCCGCTGCAATGGCAGCTGTAGACCTAATCAAAGGAAAAACCATTGACGAAGCACTGAAAATAAATGATGGCGATGTTTTTAAAATACTTGAAAATATCCCTGAAAAAAAGCATCATTGTATACAACTTGCCGTCAAAACTATGCACAAGGGAATTTTGGATTATAAAGACAAAAAGTCTTTGTAAGAAAAAAATTCTCTAAGATAGGCGGCGGGTTCATAGAATTTTTCATGAAAAAGGGGGGAATCCATTCTCAGTTTTCTGAAGAAAATATTATTCTGTTCAGCCTGCCTCGTTCTTATATTGTCTTGCGGTTGCAGCTCCTCAGGCCAATTCCAGATCAAGAACCTGGCCAAAACGGATATTGATGAAGTCTCTGAAATTCATATGCAGCAAGTCACTTTTCTTTTAAGGAATCTAACCGAAAAACTGTATAAAAAAAATCCGGCCGAATTAAAAAAGAATATTGATCAGACCATTGAATCCCGCCTGAACCGAATTTTTAGCTGTCCACCTGATAAAAACATGATTGAACTTGGTAATAAAGACGGTTCGGATGCCATTTTGCTCGGATTTGAGCCGGAGTATAAAGGAGACAGGGTTTTTGCAATGATGTATGGGTTATATACCATGATCCATAAGTCCTATAATTCCAAATGCGAGCTTTTCATACCAGACTCTTTGAATGAACAAGCCCTCTATAACAGCGCAAAAAATATTGAAATCTTTGTCTGGCGCTTGAATACAAGACTGAAAGAAGACGGACACCCATTGATCCTTACCAACAGCCTTGAAGGTGAAGCAAGAAACTTGAGTTATGAGCGTATTTTCGGAAAACTCATCAGTCTTCAGGACACCATGGCATTAATTGTGTCCAGGAAAACCGGGAGGATAATCAAAGAGGTGGTCTTGTTTACAGGCATGGCCTTTCTTCCCATTGGTTTGTAACCTTTTAGCGGGACTGCGTTTTTCTAAACCGCTTCAACTGGCCTTCATAATATTCCTTTTTTTCTTCTGACTGATTTAAAGCTTCCAGGGCAGCCTCTATAGCACCGTTTATGTTATTATTGGCAAATAGCGCTTCAGCATAAGTATCAAGAATAAACGCTTCTCTTTGCCTTCTCAATGCTCTTTCAGCATATTCCAGAGCTTTTTTACTGTTCCTGTACACTTCTTCAGGACAAGTGGAAAAAAGCCAGGACAAGTTATTGAGTGCATGGATATTCAAAGGATCAATCCTCAGGACATTTTCATATGAGTCAATAGCCCTTTCATAGTTTGACTGGCCGTAATAATAATCGCCAACAAGGGTATAAAGATCTGAATTTGATGGGTCTACTTCCAGATGCCGAAAAAGAATTCTTTCTGCGATGAAATTATCAAACCTTTCTTTTGCCGCCCCAGAGCTGATGGAATATCCTGCACTGAATAGGAAAACTATCCCGATTAGATAGGCTGCCATCATTTTTCTAACCTTTGAATGATGGGATCGTATCAAAGACGGATCTTTTTCACATCTTTCCAGAAAATTGATCCGCTGACCAATACTGAAATGATGCCAGTTGGGTTTATCCATGGCCTGCCGAGAATAAGAGGCGATTTTATGGAATGTCGAAATAAGGGATGATGCATCTTTTGTAAACTGATAAACATGAAGATCTGCCTCACGCTCAAAATTTCTCATGAAAAAGCCGAATATAAACCTGAAATACAGAATAAAGGCCCCGATCAGGGAGATGCTGATCATTATCGGGTGAGCGGTAGCCCTCTCGACTCCGATCCATGCAAACATTTTATAGGCGGGCTCCACAAGATACAATAACAGCATCGCCGGTTCAAAAAAAACATAATTGCAGGCCATGAAACCTGCAAATAACAAAAGGTAAAAAATCATATGATATTTCTGAATATGGCCGATTTCATGCACCATAACGGCATCGAGCTCTTCATCAGACAATGCATTCATCAATGCCGGTGTAACCAAGAGATACCGAAATCTACCGATAAAACCCATGACACCGGCCGTCATCATATTTCCGCCAAACAGCTCCCATTTTAAAATATCGGAATATGTCATCCCTGCTTTTTTACAGATGCTTTCGATTCTCGATCGCGTATATCCGGGCGCTAACGGCTTGCAGTTCCAGATCCTCTTGATGAAAAACGGTCCGAAAACTGCAATGGCAACTAAAAAAAACACAATAAATCCGATTTCGCCGGCTGGTGTTTTTAAGAAATCATTCAATGGCGGCCAGGGCAGCAGGTTCAGCAAATCGGCTGCCATCGACAGACAGAACCAGGGCAGAAGAGCTGGAAGAGAAAAAGAGATATTGGACAGGATATAGTCCTTTTTGGATACACTCCCAGCAAAATATCTGTTTTGTATAGGATAGGCTGCATTCCAGATCACAACAAGATACAAAAGATATAAACCAAGAAAAAGAATAGCCTTGAACGTCGGCAGTACCTCAAAAAAACGGATTCCGGAAAAAAAATGTGGGAGTTTAAAGCCATAAATATTAACAGCAAACAAAATTAATGCGGACACGGATAGACAGGATATTCTTTTTTGAATCAGATGATCAAGGTTCTCATAGGAGGGTCTTTCAGCGGCAAATCGGAGAAGCCGTCTAAAAATGAGTTGGCAGACCCCGATAAAAGCGACGCTGATCAAAAAGGCGTTAAGAAGCAATGTTTTATCAAGCCCTTGTGTATTCTTTAATAACTCGGAGGTTGTGTATATGACAAGCGCAACAAGGAAATACAATAAATTGGAAAACATCTAAACCATCCCTCCGGCAGCAAAGGAATTCAATATAATCCAGGTTTTCACATCAAATGTGATCTCGTTGTCATTGAGCAATTCAAGGGCTTCTTCCTGTGATACCATTATCACTTCAATATCTTCCGATGCTTCATTGAACTGATTTGAGGCATCGCCTTCACATTCAACATATAAAAGGCAGATGGATTCATCGGTCATTCCGGAAGATGAAAAAACCGCCGGGCTTTTTTTTATCACCTGTACTACGGTTAGCCCGGTTTCTTCAAAAAGTTCTCTTTTCCCTGCTTCTTCAACAGACTCGGCCTTATCTATAAGGCCTGCAGGGAATCCATACTGATAACCGCCAAGAACCACTCGGAATTCTTTTATCAGCACGAGTTTATTCTTGAGCTTGTGATAAGGCACAATGACAACGGCATCCGGCAGAACATGTCCCTGCTCAATCGGATTTGATGCTGCTGATCGCGACGCAAAAACCCATTGTTTATCGCTGCTTACCCTGTCTTCATAATTGACTGAAAAAAGATTGAGGTGTTTCTGGTCTGTTATTTTTTTTACATTCTTAATTTTCATTTCAGCTCCTTGATAGACAATAACCACACAAGGGCAAAATACTATCCAAAATCTAATATTTTTACAATGGAAGAAACTTAAGAATTGCGTTTACGCCGGATTGATATACATGAGATGACGGAAAACCAGCCAGAAATGACAAGCACTTCCCAAAAGGACAAACATGTGCCAGATTTCGTGAAAACCTAATATCCCTGGGAAAGGATTGGGTTTTTTTAAGGCGTAAACAATAGCCCCGACGCTGTAAAAAAAACCGCCTGCCGCGAGCCAGAAAAGAGTTGCTGGAGTTACGGTTTTGATAAGCGGATAGATGGCGATCACGCATAACCATCCCATGAAAAGATAAATCAGAGTGGAAATCCATCTCGGTACATTCATGGAAAATATTTTCAAACAAATCCCGATAACCGCTATTCCCCATACCATACCAAAAATGCTCCATCCCCAGGCCCCGCGGAGCGGAACAAGACAAATAGGAGTATATGAGCCAGCAATAAGAAGAAAAATCGTGATATGGTCAATTCTGCGGAAAATAAGAATGGCTTTGTCGGATAATTTCAGCCCGTGATAGAGAAAGCTTGAAGTGTACATCAATACCAGTGTGGTTCCGAAAACAGCAAACGAAACCACATGCCAGGCATCGGCACGAATAGCGGCAAACACAACCAGAAGCGTCAGGCCAACGACAGATGCCAGCGCTCCAGCCATATGGGAAATGGCATTAACCGGTTCCCTGAATATTTTTGCACATGACATCATGAAAGTTTTATAAAGGTTATTTCCTTTTATGGATACAACCTTGTTCCGATATTACATTTCTTTTACCTGAACAACAATCATAAAATAATGCATATTCCGATAAACTTCTTGAAAAAAAATGCTGATGTGGTAATAGAAGCAAATAACTAAGAATTATAAGAGCAGGGATGGATCAAAAAAAAATCCTTCCCAAACCAATTAACTTTAACTGATGAAGGGGAGTTCTATGAAATTATTAAAAGTATTTGCAGTTTGTATCACTGTTCTGGCACTCGGCTCATTTGCCGTGGCAGGAACACTTCAGGATGTAAAAGCCAAAGGATTTATCCAGGTAGGCGTCAACGGAGAGCTTTTTGGTTTTGGAAAACCCGATGATAAAGGTGTCTGGAAAGGCCTTGATGTTGATTGTGCCAGAGCTCTCTCAGCAGCTATTTTTGGAGATCCCGACAAATTAAAATACACAACATTGACAGCTAAAACGAGATTTACAGCATTGCAGTCAGGTGAAATTGATGCCCTTTTCAGAAATGCCACACAGACATTGGGCCGGGATACGGAACTGGGTCTTGATTTCTCCATGGTCAATTATTATGA
>JAIFMF010000036.1 GCA_020048635.1 Desulfobacula sp.
ATCCAGGAAAAGATTACATCCAGAACAAAGGCCATCTTTATCAATTCCCCGGCCAATCCGACCGGGGTTGTCATCCCTAAGGACAGGATGAAAGAGATTGCGGATGTGGCAAGGGCCAATGACCTTTATGTCATTTCCGATGAAATTTATCATGGCCTGGTCTATGAAGGAAAAGAGCATTCAATCTTTGAATTTACCGATAAAGCCTTTGTGCTGAATGGATTTTCAAAGCTTTTTGCCATGACGGGCCTGCGTCTTGGGTATCTGATATCACCCCCTGAATTTGTCCGGGCCTTGCAGGTCCTGCAGCAGAATTTTTTCATCTGCGCCAATTCCGTTATCCAGCTTGCCGGGGCTGCCGCCTTGACAAATGCAGATAAAGAGACACAGAACATGCGGGACACTTACAACAGCCGCCGTGTGTATATGATTGACCGGCTGAAACAGATGGGATTTGGCATGGCAACGGAACCCACAGGCGCATTTTATGTATTTGTGAATGCCAGACATATTTCAACCGATTCCTATGCTCTTGCCATTGATATTCTTGAAAAAGCCCATGTCGGGGTAACCCCGGGCATTGATTTTGGTGCAAACGGAGAAGGGTATCTGCGATTTTCTTATGCCAATTCCATGGAGAATCTGAAAACCGGTCTTGACCGCGTGGAAGGGTATTTAAAAAAACGACTATGATCATTAAAACCGTCAGTTTTGTTAAAAGTGCGGTCAAGCCATCTCAGTATCCGGAATATGATTTTCCTGAAATTGCCTTTGCAGGACGCTCCAATGTGGGAAAGTCCTCTTTGATCAATGCCTTGATGAACAGAAAAGACATGGTCAAGACAAGTGCAAAACCCGGATGCACCCAGCTTATCAATTTTTTTTTGATAAACGAAGACCTTTCGTTTGTAGATCTTCCAGGGTATGGATATGCAAAAGTGTCAAGGGAAATCAGATCTCAATGGCAACCCATGATCAACCAGTATCTTTCCGAGCGAAAAAATCTTTTAGGATTAATTCTGTTGATCGATATCCGTAGAGACCCTGAAAAAGAGGAATTTGATATGGTAAAATGGCTGGAAGGTCATGAATTATCATATCTTTTGATATTGACCAAATCCGACAAGCTGTCAAAAACTCAGCAGCAAAAAAGGCTTGTGAGCATCTGTTCCATGATGAATCGAGACAAGGACAGCGTGATCCTTTTTTCGGCAAAGACAAAACTTGGAAGAGATACGGTATTGCAGGAAATCATGAATTTAATGGATTGGAATAATGAATAATACAGACGAAAAGAATGTCCGA
Source organism: Desulfobacula sp. (assembly GCA_020048635.1). GTDB lineage: Bacteria > Desulfobacterota > Desulfobacteria > Desulfobacterales > Desulfobacteraceae > Desulfobacula. The sequence continues at coordinate 1,306 of JAIFMF010000036.1, forward strand.
TCCGGATTTGTCGGCATCATCGGTGCTCCCAATGCCGGAAAATCAACCCTCCTCAATCAGGTTTTGGGGCAGAAGATTTCCATCACTTCCAAAAAGCCCCAGACCACCCGGGACAGGATCCTGGGTATTGTCAACAGGCCCTTATCCCAGATCATCTTTATTGATACCCCGGGAATCCACCGGAGCAAAAATCTTTTTAACCGGCGAATCGTTGACCAGGCGATTCTGGCCATGGAAGATGTGGATATGATTCTGTTTATGATCGATGCTGCATCAAGGAATTATACCGCAGAAAAGATGATTCTGGCCCAACTGAAAAAAACCTCAAAATCAGTGATTCTCGCATTGAATAAAATCGACCTTGTAAGAAAGGATCAGGTTTATACGCTGGTTGAGGAATTTCAGAAATTGCATGATTTCAAGGCCATTGTCCCTGTTTCTGCTGAAAAGGGGATTCAGATTGAAGACCTTCTTCAGGTTCTTGACGATTCATTGCCAAAAGGGGAAAGACTTTATCCCGAAGAAACATTGACGGATGTATCGGAAAGATTCCTTGTAAAAGAGATGATCAGGGAAAAGGTATTCCGGTTAACCGGAATGGAAATTCCATATTCATGTGCGGTTACAGTGGATTCATTTGTCGTGGAAAAAAGACTGATCGTCATTCATGCGAGCATTCATGTGATCAAGGATTCCCAGAAAGGAATCATTATCGGAAAAAAGGGTGCCATGCTTACGCAAATAGGAGAAAAAGCAAGAAAAGATATTGAAGAAATGACCGGCAAAAAAGTTCTTTTAAAGCTTTTTGTGAAAGTTACCCCAAATTGGGTTGACAATGAAAGGATTCTCTCCGAGTTTGGTTATTAATGACATGGATCAGCAATTTATTGTTGTAGATGAAGTTTATCTCAAAAAAGAACGGGATAAAGCAAGAAAGCTTAGGTCAAGCCAGTGGTGGAAACGGAAACGTTCCTCTGGTATGTGTCAGTATTGCAAACAAAGCTTTTCCATGGGGGAACTGACCATGGATCATGTCATTCCCCTTTCAAGAGGCGGCAAGACGGAAAAATTTAATGTCGCGGTCTGCTGCAAAGAATGTAATACAAAAAAAAGAAAATTCCTTCCTTCTGAATGGGAAGAATATATGACGTCCTTAAAATAAAAAGAGCGGGAAAATAACTTTCCGCCCTTTTTATTTTTTATAGATGGCGATGCTTATTTTTTATTGCAAAGCCTGTGGATGGTTTGTGCATGCCACTCGCCACGACCTGAGAAGGTAGGCTGCCCCAGTTCAATCAGGCGGGCGGCAACCTGATCAAATGTGTCACCTTGGCCGCGCATGGTGTGGATAATATCCATGACGGCTTCACGACTGAGAAGTTGGGTTCGAGTTGTAACAGTCTCTTTTGCTTTTTCAACAGTGACTTTTTTTCTGATTCGAATGGCGGGCTTTTCAGGTTCAGCAGATACAACTGCTGCTTCTACAGAAACGATCGGGTCAGGTTCAGGTTTTTGCGGAGTGACATAGTGATGCTCAAATACTCTTGCCGGTTCATTTTCTTCCATGAGCTCTTCAGCGTTTGGTCCGGGAGCGATATTCAGATGTTCAACAATCCTTTCAATGGCAATGGCCTGACGTTCCATCATATCAGCAGTTCTTTCCTGGACATTGATCAGGTAATCTTGATTTTTTGCCAGGGTCTCAATATGGCTGCTCAAATTTTCAATGGCTTCTGCCAGCATGGAAATAACCGATGTTTCATCCATCGGCAATCCATTCCCGCTTTGAAGTGCCGGGATAGAGGGTCTTTTCGCGTTCTGGCTTCTGGTGTTCTGGTATCCTCCGCCATAGGAGTTGTTAAATCTTTGGGTGGTGTAATGATAGGAATTATCAAAGTTTTTGCGCGTTTTGGGGGTGCGCGGTTTTTCCGCCTGACCATTTCTCAGGCTTTGTAAAAAGTCGTTCATTTCGTTCATATCCTCCTTGGACTATTAAAATGTCAAAACTGATAACACCAGATTTGACAAAAGGTAACTCTGAATTTTGCAACTTATGGATTTTATAAAAGTTACAGGGCTTTTATGGGTATCAGTAACATATAAAAGCTGCGTATATATCCTTTTTTTCATAATCTTTGTCAAGCTTTTTTTACGATATTTCAAATGGCGATAATGATGCGCCTTTTCGCTGTCCATAGTCCAAAAAGTCAGACTGACTGGTTTTCAGAGTCTGGATCAGTGAATTTTGGTTTATGATTTGATTTTCTTTTTTGATCGGGTTACTGTCTATAAAGTCTATGGATATAGACCAATAGAATCCTTAGATCTGGAGGTTTTTATGAGAATAGCTGTGGTTGGTGCAGGAAGCAATTGCTTATACCTGTTGAACATCATCGATCAGTATGAGTTTCAGATGGTTTCACCGGTTGTTGTGGCAGTGGCAGATATTGACGACAAGGCCGTCGCGCTTGTAAAAGCAAGGGAAAAAGGTCTTTTTGTGACCCATGATTATAATGATTTTTTTAAAATGGATAATATTGATCTCATTGTTGAGATGACCGGCAATCAGGATATTTATCAAGATATTTTATCCAAGAAGAATTGTCGGATCGGGGCAATAGACCATACCACGGCAAGGCTTTTCTGGGAAGTTGACCATGCAGCCCGAATGCACAGTAATACCCACAAGACACTGACCGAGACCCAAGCCATATATAATATCATGATCAACGAACTCATCCATGAATACGTGATTGTCATTGGCCTTGATCACAAGATTCTGGATATAAATGAAGCCTTTCTTAAAAAACTGGGCGGGTTGACCAAAGTTGATGTTATGGGTCGTTATTGTTATGAAATTACCCATCATCATCCCATTCCATGTTCTGGTGATGATCACCCTTGTCCTCTTGCAGAGGTTAGAAAAACAGGACAGGCTTCCAAGGCTACTCACATCCATCTGGATCAGGATGAAAATAAACATTATGTTTCCATCTCCTGCTATCCCCTTGTCGAAAAAGGTCAGCTAAAAGGAGTTATCGAAGTTTCAAAGGACATTACCAGTGAGATTGAATTTGAAAAAAAAATGATGCAACAGGAAAAACTTGTTTCCATTGGGCGGCTCTCGGCTGGGGTCGCCCATGAAATCAACAACCCCCTTACCACTATTCTGACATCTTCAATGCTGTTACAGGAGGATCTGGAAGAAGAAGCAGACATGTATAAGGAACTCAACATTATCAGCAACGAGGCCCTGCGCTGCCGTAAAATTGTTAAAAGCCTGTTGGACTTTGCCCGCCAAAGCAAATCGGTTATAAAACTCGGTGATTTGAATGTGGTCATAAAAGAAAGCATGGTGCTTACGCGGAAACAGGCAAAATTCAAAGACATAATATTGGGTTATAGCCTTTCAGAAAACCTGCCGAAATTGAAGATGGACAGGGATAAAATTCAGCAGACCATTATTAATCTGACTTTAAATGCGATTGAAGCTACCCCTTCTGGTGGCGAGATCAGGCTTTCCTCAAAATACCGTAACGATAAAAAAGTCGTTGAAATTGAAGTGAGTGATACAGGGGAGGGCATTGAGCCTGAAAATATGAATAAAATTTTTGATCCGTTTTTTACAACAAAAAAAAGCGGCACCGGCCTTGGCCTTTCGATCACCCATGGAATTATTGAGCAGCACGGCGGGACCATACATGTCGAAAGCACTCGAGGGCAGGGAACCACCTTTCGTATTACACTTCCGTTGACCTGGGAAAACAACCATGAACATTGACAAGACGGTTTCCATTCTTGTTGTTGATGATGAAATAGAGATTTGCCGCAATTGTATAAAAATCCTTACCCGGCAAAATCATGAAGTTGAATTCGTATTGAACGGCTTGGATGCTCTGGAAATGATGGAATTAAAAGAATTCGACATCGTGATTACCGATCTGAACATGGAAAGATTGGGCGGCATGGAGGTCGTAGTCCGCATCAATGAATTTTTTCCGAAAACTATTGTTATCGTGATGACAGGCTATGCCAGCGTCTCTTCGGCGGTTGAGGTCATGAAAATCGGAGCTTTTGATTATCTTCCAAAACCCTTTACCCCCTATGAGTTAAGGGCGGTTGTTCAGCAGGCAGTAGAAAGAATGGAAATCAGAAAGCAGCAGGAAAAGCTCATAGGCAGTGAATCAAAAATAAAGATTTCTCATCAGCTTATTGGAGAAAGCCCGGGAATAAAAAAAGTCATAAAAATGGTTCAAAAGGTTGCTGCGACCGATTCCAATGTTCTAATTTATGGCGAAAGCGGTACAGGCAAAGAACTCGTCGCCAGGGCAGTTCATGCCAATAGCAAAAGAAAAGACAACGTTTTTTTTGCTGTTGATTGCGGAACCCTTACAGAAGAGCTTCTTTCATCCGAACTCTTCGGTCATGTTAAGGGTGCTTTTACAGGAGCGGACAGGGACAAGCCCGGGATTTTCAATCTTGCCCATACAGGGACTGTTTTTTTAGATGAAATCAGTAATACCAGCAGAGAAATTCAAAGCAGGCTTTTACGGTTTCTTGAAACAAGGGAGTTTATGCCTGTTGGAAGCGGAAAGATGATAAAGGTTGATGTTCGTTTGATTTTTGCAACCAATCAAAGACTTGAAAAAATGGTAGAACAAGGCCTGTTCAGGGAAGATTTCTATTATAGGATTTTCGTTTACCCCATTGCCATACCCGCCCTGAATGAGAGAAAATCGGACATTTTGCCCATCGCCTATTTTTTTCTCAAACAATTTAGTGAAAAAATGGGGAAAAACATTATTGAATTTGATGAAAAAGCAGCAAGCCGACTGGTCGAATATCATTGGCCGGGAAATGTAAGGCAGCTTAAAAATGTTGTTGAACGCGGCGTCATTCTCTGCGAAAACAACCGGATTTCATTAAAAGAACTGCCTATGCTCGGAGAAATTAGCGAAATCGATGAAATGATTGAAAGCATTCCCAAAACAAATGAAGAATTAAAACTCCTGAAAAAGCAAATCCGGCAAAAAGCCATTAATAAGATTGAAAGAAATTTTATTTTGAATGCCCTTGCCGGAAACGGTTGGAATGTGACCCGGGCATCTTTTGCAACAGGGCTGCAACGAACCAATTTCCAAGCTCTCATGAAACGGTATAAGATATCAAAGCCCTAAAGGGGTCAACTGAATAATTAAAACGCCACTCTATAAAAATAATTTCATTATACACTGTATTTTTTAGTCATACACCCATCTGTATAAGCGTTATATAGGGTTCGAAATTTATTCCCTGCCTTTCAGTGTATAAAAAAAAGATACCATAGTGATGACAGATCGAGAAGGCCTCAATAATAAATCGCATTAAATCAAATAGTTATTAATTAATACCTTTTGGCACACTCTCTGCAATCCACTGTTTTCAACGTTAATAAAACACCTGAAACCGAATCGAAACGAATTTAACAGGAGGCTTATCATGGAAAATCAGACAAAAATCATGGTGGTTGATGATGAACTCGGCATTTGTAAAAATGTTGAAAAAATTCTCACAAAAAACAATTATACCGTTGTTCATACCCAGAGTGCTCGAAAAGCCCTTGAGATGATGAAAAAGGAATCCTTTTCCCTTCTGATTTCAGATATTGTCATGCCTGAAATGAACGGCCTTGAGCTGCTGAAAAAGGTCGTAAAGGAACTACCGGATATCAAAACACTCATGATGACGGGATATGCATCAACCCATACGGCAGTGAAGGCCATCCGCCTTGGTGCATTGGATTATATCCCCAAACCCTTTACTCCGGATGAGTTAAGAGCAACCGTAGACAGGGCTCTGGCCGGTGAACTGGAGGGCATTACCATAACAGATGAGGAAAGAGATGCCATTGAAGTGATGGATATTGATATTGACTTTGGCACTGATGCGGCCCGTAATCTGGTAAAACAAGAGGCTATTGTGGAAGAGACGACTACCGTTCGGGAGTTTTACTGTAATGTTGGGAAAATGGCCTGCGACGTTATGGAAAAACTGGGCACCACTTGTAAGACAGGGCTTCAGAAAAATTTTTGTCCCAAGCTCAAGGCATTGGAAAAAAAGAAGGCAAAAGCGGCAGCCGTGTTTAACCCGAAAACCATGATCGGTATTGATCAACCTTTTGATTATGACGAAGTTGTGGCCATTACCGGGCCTGAATATGTTCAATATATGAACAGAGACGGTTTTGCTTATCTTCCCTATGAGGAGTTGAAAAAGGTTACACCCGTCAGGACAAAACAGGACCAGGCGACCTATGCTGCCGGGCCTTCGGTGTTGAAAAATATTCTTGTGGTGGACGATGAGGTGTCCGTCAATCATAATATCAGAAAAATACTTACTAAAAATGGTTTCCATGTGGACCAGGCAGCGTCAAAGGATGAGGCCGTTGAAAAAATAAATCAACAGCCGTATCGGATTGTGCTCCTGGATCTGAGGATGCCCGGCGTTTCAGGCCTGGAGCTTCTCAAAACCATTTCCAAGGCACAGCCTTTTGCAAAGGTGATCATTATCACGGGCTATGCCAGCATTGAAACTGCTATTGATGCAGCAAGAATCGGTGCTGTTGATTACCTTTCCAAACCCTTTACCCCTGATGAACTCAGAAATGTTGCGGAAAGGGCCTATGCCATAGCCGTCTAACCTTCTATAAGATTCTACACCCAAGCCCTCTGGCCCATATTGGACCAGAGGGCCTTTTCTCCTTGCTTTATTCGTTTGAAACCTGTTTTTCTTTATGATAAGCTTTGATAATTATGAATAACCGGAAAAAAAGATGATATCAACATGATTACGAATAAAACATATAAAACCAATTTTAATATTGAAGATCCTGGTATTGTAAAAGCAGAAATTCTTGAGCCGATACCCTATGCCTATAAATCGAAGAGAAGTATCGACATTACCATCCGGCATCCGGAGTATACCTCTGTCTGTCCCATGACCGGTTTGCCGGACAACGGCTGCATTACCATAAAATATCGGCCGGATCAAACTATTGTTGAACTTAAATCATTGAAATATTACCTCTTGCAGTACCGGAATGTAGGAATGTTTTATGAGCACGTGGTCAATAAAATTCTGGATGATCTGGTTCAGGTTTTAAAGCCTTTACGGATGGAAGTTACCGGTGAATTTACGCCAAGAGGCGGTATCAGCTCTCTTGCAACTGCTGTTTATGAAAATGAAGAAAAATTTTAACCCGTCAGAGTCTCAAATTCTTTGATGAGAGTCAGGGCCTGATTGCCGGACTCAATGGTGGAAAGCCTTTTTCTGAAGGAAGAACATCCGGAGATTCCTTTGACAAACCATGATAGCCTGCCCCGAAGCATCCTGCAGGCAATCTCTTCACCGAAAAAATTAATATAGCTCTGGGTCAGATGCGTCATCGCACTGAATATTTGCCCGTGGGAAGGATCTTGATAACTGCCTGTTTCAAGGAAGGTGTCGATTTGGGAAAAAATAAACGGATTGCTCAAAGCGGCTCTTCCAACCATGACGGCATCACACCCGGTCAACGACATCATGTTATGGGCATCTTTCACACAGGTGATATCGCCGTTACCGATAACCGGTATCAGAATTTTCTGTTTCAGCTCTTTAATCAGATTCCAATCCGCCTTACCTTTGAATCCCTGGCCTGCGGTTCTGGGGTGTAAAATTATGGCGTCAACGCCTGCATCCTCGGCAATTTTTGCGATTCTGAAAGCATCCTGACCGGATGAATCCCATCCAGATCGGATCTTGATGGTCAAGGGCAGGTCAATGGCCTTCCGTATGGAGGATAATATTTCCTTTGCAAGCTCAGGCTGTTTCATCAATGCAACCCCGGCCCCCTGTTTCACAACTTTTTTCACACTGCATCCGAAATTGATATCAATGATTTTAGCAGCTTTCATATCCTGAACCGCCCTGGCACAGTTTGCCAGCAGTTCTGCATCAGAGCCAAAGAGTTGTATGGATAAAGGTTGTTCTTCATTTTTTGAAGATAAAAGCGCCATGGTTTTTTCCGAATTATAAAAAAACCCCTTGACGCTGACCATTTCAGAAGAGACCACGGAACAACCGCATTCTTTCACAAGAAGCCGGAAGGGCAAATTGGTAATCCCTGCAAGAGGGGCGAGAAATGTTTTTCCATGAATGTGAAGGTCTTTAATTTTCATCAGGTTCATGATTCTTTTTAAAATCAGAAAAGGAGATGATCCGGCCGTGTTTTTCTTTCTCAGGATCAGATTTTTTATTGGTTTTCAGCTCGTTCTGGAAGGCAGGCGGTGAAACCGGGAAATCCTCAACAGGACTTTCGACTTTTTCCAGCTTCATTTTTTTACCGCTCATAAAAAAGTCATGGCCGTTAATATAGTCATTTTTTAAGGTCCAGGTCACAACCTGCAACGGGATCTGGAGCATCAGGAGTCGGATATGATACCAATCCTTTTTGGCATCGGGAAGGATGCTCTCAATTTTTGCAAAGGACACAGGGATTCCTTCAAGGTATAAAAGAACAATATCATTGACAGTGGCCATGTTTTCCTCGATGTATGTTTTGATTTTTCTTGTCAACCGCTTTGATATAACATAATCTTTTCAGAACAGAAAGAATGGAATTCAGTTATGGTTTTTATTCGTAAAAAAAAATGGCAGATATTTTTTCTTGTGGCGACATCCATTTTCATGTCCACACTGGATTCCAGCATCGTTAATGTGGCACTTCCTTATATGCTGAAGGATTTTGGAACCCATATTGAGACCATCCAGTGGGTTGTCCTGATCTATCTTGTGACGGTTTCCGCCTTACTTTTAACCTTTGGCCGGCTCTCTGATATCAAGGGCAGAAAAATTGTTTACGTCACTGGTTTCACCGTGTTTACAGCCGGCTCCCTGTTATGTGGAATGTCCGGTAGTTCTTTGCTGCTGATTTTTTCACGATGTTTACAGGGATTCGGGGCTGCCATGCTGATGGCCTGTTCTCCGGCCCTGATCGTTGATGCCTTTCCGGTTCAGGAACGGGGAAAAGTTCTGGGGATGATCGGCTCAGTGGTGGCGGCCGGTCTCACAACCGGGCCTGTTGTTGGCGGAATCATATTGGAGTATCTATCCTGGCGGTATATTTTTTATATCAATATTCCTATTGGGGTTGCTGCTGCAATTGGCGGCATGGTAATTTTAAGGGATATCCCCTCAGCAGACGGCAGTGGCGAGCCTATGGATTTAAAAGGAAGTCTTCTTTTAATCTTACTTTTATCCGCATTTATTCTTTTCATGACGCAATTGTCAACATGGGGGGTGTTTTCAATTCTGTCTCTTTCATGTTTAGGTACGGCTGTTCTCGCCGGGATTGGATTTGCCGTAAATGAATCTCGGACCCCATATCCTTTATTTGATATGGCACTGCTGAAAATCCGGTTGTTTCTGTTTCCTGTGATTGGGGCAGCGCTTTTGTTTGCCGCCCTTTTTGTGATCGTCTTTCTGATGCCGTTTTACCTTACTTATCCATGCGGTTTTCCTGCTTCAAAGACAGGGTTCATCATGATCGTTCCGTTTTTGTTTCTACTGGTCATCAGCCCTGTCTCAGGAATCCTGTATAATAGATTCGGGTCGCGGCGGTTGTGCCTTATTGGCATGAGTGTATTGATGGTGTCCCTTATTTCGTTGCTAACCGTTCAGCCCGCCATGGGTGTTTTATCACTCCTGTGGCGGATCAGTCTTGCCGGGATCGGGACAGCCCTCTATGTTTCTCCCAACAATACAGTCATCATGAGTTCGATCCCCCTTTATCGGCGAGGGATTGCCTCAGGTGCTGTTGCGACTGCGAGAAATATCGGCATGGTAGCAGGTGTGGCGCTGGCCGGATTAATCTTTTCAACCTCTTTTTCAACCCTGACCCATGGCGCGAGCCTTGAAAATTATACAGCGACATTGGAGGTATTTTTTCTGACTAGTTTTCGGCGGGCCATGATGACGGGTGTTGTTCTTTCAGCAATGGGGATAATGGTGACTCTTGTCAGGGGTGCGGAATCGAAATGATTGAAAAATCCTTAAAGTGAGGAGTTATGGTAAAAGTGAATATAGATAATTATTCAGTTCTGGATCAGCCAAAGGTATTGAGACATCTTTTTCATCCGCGATTTGAAAATGGTTATAGAACGGTTCAAGCTAACCGCGAAGATATCATGATCCGGGTTGATGAAGGCCTGGAACTTTCGGCTTCTTTCCATTTTACTCATCATGATGCGCCAATGCTTCTTTTCTTTCACGGGAATGGTGAAATCGTATCTGATTATGATGATTTTGGAAAGTTCTATAATGATATGGGTTTGAATTTTTTTGTTGTAGATTATCGGGGATATGGACGGTCCAGTGGAACACCGTCGGTTACATCAATGATGAAGGATTGCCATAAGGTTTTTGATTTTGTGCCGGTTTATATGCAGAAAAATAAACTGACCGGTCCGCTCTGTGTCATGGGCAGGTCTCTTGGAAGTGCTTCCGCTATCGAATTAGGTGCCGCGAGGGCAGATGAATTCAATTGTCTGATCATCGAAAGCGGCTTTGCCCGTATTTCCCCATTGCTGAAAAAACTGGGCGTCGATCCGGAACTCATCGGGTTCAAGGAAGGGCAGATGCTTGAAAATGTTGATAAAATAGAACCCTTTTCAAAGCCCTGTCTCGTCATTCATGCAGAGTTCGACTACATCATTCCATTTTCAGAGGGCAAAGCTCTCTTTGATGCCTGCGGCTCGAGCAACAAAAAACTTTTGGAAATCAAAGGCGCAAATCACAATGATATTTTTTTCCAGGGCATGACTTCATACCTGGAGCATATCAAAGCGATTTGTCTTCTTCAGTCTTTACAATAGGCTGGATAATATAGTTCAATATAGTATCGGTAGCTTTTTTTAAATCCTTCCATAAAGTTTTCCGATTTTTGACCGGTCAGTTGCCCCAGATGTTTTTTTTCTAAAAGGTCTATGATTAAAGAATTATTACCAAAAAGGCCTGAATTCAGGCATTCCATGGAATCCATTTTTGCAGTGCTTTCTCCGACATCGTATCCGGCCTGGTAGTCTTTCGGATATACAGGGGATGGAGTCATCTGACAGGAAGAGATGGTCATTAAAGCAAAAAAGATTAATATTGAACTCAAATAATATTTCATGATGCTTGTCCTCCGATTGAATCGTTAAAAAAAATCAAAGATCAATTAAACAAATCTAATCATGATTCTGGCTGGCTTCAATATAAAAATTCCGATTCCGCAGCAAAGAAATCGGCGGCCACATCTTTGTATCTATTGATGGATTCTGCTTTCATGATACGTTTCAGTGATTTTTCCTGTTTTTTAAAAGAAGGTCCAAGATAGCTCCAGAACCCCTTCATCCGTCCGATCAGATGGGCCGGTCCTGAATAAATTTTTTGATATCCGGAGAAAAGATCATTATGGAAGTTTTTTAACCGGTTCATTTTATTCTCATTGGGCGCAGTCCCCTTGATGATTTCTGCAAGAAATGGGTTTGAAATAAGTCCCCGGCCAATCATGAAACGATGGACACCCGGAAATTTTTTCCGGATGTCATGAAAAGAGCTCAAATCCGTTATATCGCCGTTGTAAACAAAGGAATGCCGGCTCAAGAGGTGCGCCTCGCCAAAGGCATAATGATCCGGGGCGCCTTCGTACATCTGAATGCCGGTTCTGGGGTGGAGAATGATTTCATCCAGCGGGTATTTGTCAAACACAGGCAGAAGCTCGTAGATCTCATTTTTTGATAATCTTCCCAGCCTGATTTTGACGGAAAGCGTATTTGAGATTTTGGATAATACGCTGTCCAGGAAGGCATCAATTTTTTCCGGATGCAGTAAAAGACCGGAGCCTCTGTTTTTGTTGGCCACCCTGGCAAAGGGGCATCCAAGATTCCAGTTGATTTTTTTGTGTCCCATATCACGGAGGCAGTCGGCAAGAAATATGAAATCCTCAGCATTGTTTCCAAGGATTTGGGGTATGGTGAAAATCTTTTTATTGTTTTCAGGGGCTATATCTTTCAGTCTTGAGAGCTTCAATTTCTTTTTGCCCATGGTGGGGATAAAAGGCGCCACAGCTTCATCCACATCTGAAAAATGATCGGCAAAAACATTGCGGAAAGTTACATCGGTAAATCCCTGTAGCGGTGCAAGGATGATCTTGATGAGGGATTTTTCCATAAAATTCGTTTTGTTTGATCCCTGTTGTATTGTGTCGTTATCTGAAAAAGGCTTTGACAAACCTGATGGTGATAATTTATACACCAAGTGTTTTGATCTTTCCCTTTATAATCGAAGACTAACCCAGATTGCAAGGAGTGTTTTACGGGTATGAAAGAGTTTTTTAAAGAAGTCATTCGGATCAATATGATGGAGGAGGCCCTTGACAAGGAAACCTCAGCCAGAGAAATGTTTAACCGACTCAATTCAATGGAAATTCCTGAATATTTTAATTGGATGAGTGAGATATTCGAAGGTCTTCATGTTAAGCAGAATCCTGATAAAAAAGCGTTGATCTGGACAGATATGGATACCCTTGAGATCAAAACCTACACCTATAGAGGATTGCTGCAAAAGGCCAATCAATTGATTAATTTTTTATCCAGATCAGGTTTAAAAAAGGGGGACAATCTCTATATGATGAGCCCTGTTTTGCCTGAAAACTGGTTTGCCTGTCTTGCCTGTATCAAGGCGGGAATCGTCATGGTGCCGACAGCCACTACAATGACACAAAGAGAACTGGAATTCAGGTTTGAAACCTATCTCCCGGTGGCGATTCTGGCCGATGAGAACGGGGCCTGCCTGATTAGCAAAGCCCTTGAACAAACCCATACTGAGCCCAGGGTCAAAATAGTGTTGGGCAAAAAAGAGGGTTGGACTTCCTTTGAAGAGACTGAAAATGAATCCATTGAAGCGGATGCTGCAAAAACCAAAAGCAGTGAGATTCTTTTCTGCTTTTTTACATCCGGAACCACAGGCCTTCCCAAAAGGGTCGGCCATACAGCTGCTTCATATCCTTTAGGCCATTTGTCAACTGCGGTGATGATCGGTATACAGCCCGATGATATTCATCATAATTTAGGTGCACCGGGATGGGCAAAATGGGCTTGGTCCAGTTTTTTTGCCCCTTTTAATGTGGGCGCAACTACGACTGGATTCAAATTTTCCGTTCTGGATGGTGAGCAATATCTGGACGCTGTTTCAAAACATGAAGTCACAACTTTTTGTGCTCCTCCGACAGCCTGGAAAATGTTTGTCAACATGAACCTTGATTCTTTTGATCTATCCCGCATCAGACAATCTGTCAGCGCAGGGGAACCTCTGAACGCAAGCGTGATCGAAAAATGGAAAAAATATACCGGGACACAGATAAGGGATTTCTATGGTCAGACGGAAACCACAGCCATGATCGGAAATCCGCCCTGGATGGCCGGCCGCCTGAAACCCGGGTATCTCGGGTTTCCTTTTTTTATGTATGATATGGCGCTGGTTGATAATGAGGGCAATGAAATCAAAGAGCCGGGGCAGGTCGGACATATTGTAGTGAAACTTGACCAATGGCGGGCAAAGGGATTGTTTCTGGAATATATCGGCAGCCCTGAAAAAATGAGTTCCGTGTTTGTGGACCATTATTATTATACCGGGGATCGGGCATCCTTTGATGAGGACGGCTACTGGCGGTTTGAAGGAAGAGCCGATGATGTCATTAAGTCCTCAGATTACAGGATCGGCCCCTTTGAGGTGGAAAGTGCCCTTATCGAGCATCCAGCCGTGATGGAGGCGGCCGTCGTCGGCGCACCCGACCCGAACCGTTATCAACTCGTAAAGGCTTATATCATATTAAATTCAAATTATCAGGCATCACGGGAGCTGGCGCTGGAGCTTTTTAAACATACCATCATGATTCTCCCCAAATTCAAGATTCCAAGAATCATCGAATTTGTCCCTGAAGTCCCAAAAACCGTCAGCGGCAAAATCAGGCGGATTGAGTTAAGACAGATTGAGACTGTAAGACAGAAAGGCGGGGCACTCGATCATAAGATCAATGAGTATTTCTACTGGGATTTCCAGGAGTTGAGTACAAAAAAAGATTAATAGACAAAAACCGAATCATTATGAAGAATGGGTTAATGATCTTTTTCTGTTTCAAAAGACATTTCAACGTCCACTTCCCCGCTCAAGTTTCTTAATAATTTTGAAGAGGGATATTTTTTCTGGAATACATTGATCATTTTCCGGTTTTCAGCCAGGACGGTGGCGACAAATTTTTTATAATGATTTTGTTTTGCAATATTTTCAAGGATATCCAGAAGGAAAGATCCGATTCCCATGCCGTGGAGTTGTTCCTTGACAAGAAAGGCGACTTCGGCGGAATCCTCATCTGCTTCGGCATAGGAGCCGATGGCCACAATCTGTTTGCGTTTCCCGAGCTGCATCAGACCGATGATGGTCATATTTCTTCGATAATCTACTTCAGCCCATTGTTTTTGAAGCATATCCCTTGAAAAGACCTTGCGCTTATTGAAGAACCGGTAATAAATGGAATCTTCCTGGAGAGAATAATAAAAATTTCTGGATTCAAATTCATCAGACGGCAGAAGGGGCCGAAAATCAATATTTTTCCCGGTGGGTAATTTTTTTGAATAAAAATACCGGTCTAAAAAGAGCAGATCCTGGGTTGTGGGAGGAAGCTGATCCGGAAATATATACCGTCTTTTCTTTGCCTCTTCGATCAGGTCTTTTCTGAATTTGGGGTGAGCAATCCTGGCCAGCTCCATGACCCGCTGATAAATACTTTTACCCCTCATTTCAGCAATACCGTACTCTGTCACAATGATGTCAATGTCACCCCTGGTCGCTGCCACACCCGCTCCTTCACTCAAATGGGGAACAATTCTTGAAACCTTTCCATCCTGGGCTGTAGAGGGGAGGATAATGATGGAAAATCCTCCCTTTGACATGGACGATCCCCGGATGAAATCAACCTGGTCGCCGATGCCGCTGTAGAAAAGATATCCTTTTGAGTCTGTACAGATCTGGCCGGTCAGATCCACTTCAAGGGCCGAACTGATGGAAATGAAATTGTCATTTTTTGCAATTATGTTGGGGTCATTGACGAATTCTGATGATTTAAAATAAAAGATAGGGTTGTTGTTCACATAATCATATAATTCTTTTGATCCCATACAAAGAGAGGCAATCACCCTGTCCTTGAGATAGGATTTTCTTTTATTGGTAATGACTTTAGCTTTAAATAGAGGTAAAAACCCGTTTGTAATAACCTGGGTGTGGATGCCCAGATCCTTTTTGTCGGAAAGAAAGGGAAGAATCGCATCCGGCAGATGACCAAATCCAATCTGCAGAGTGGCGCCGTCATCCACCAGCATATTCACATAATGACCGATTCTTTCAATAACAGTCTGATTTTTGATTCCCGGCATGGATTTCAGGATAGGTTCTTGATACTCGACAAGATAATCGATCTGATCAATGTGGACCATGCCGTCTCCCCATGTTCTCGGCATTTCAGGATTCACCTGGGCGATTACCATATCAGCGTTATTCATGCCGGAAAGGGTGATATCCACGGATATTCCAAGACTGCAATACCCATAATCATCCGGCGGGCTGACCTGAATCAGGGCAACATCAAGACCAATTTCATGGTTTTCAAAGAGTTTGGGAATCTGGGAAAGGTAAACCGGAATATAATCGATTTTCCCTTCAAAGGCGGCCTTGCGCATGAGAACGGAAATAAAAAAAAGTTTGATGGAGAACCTTGAAAGAAAATTTTCATTGTTGACGTAGTGCGACAGGGTTGAAGAAAGCATCTGGTAAATCACAATATCCTGGATTGAAGGGGTTTCAATCATGGCTTTAATTAAACGCTGGGGTTCTCCACATCCCGTGCCGATAAAGACCCTTGATCCGTTTCTGATTTTTTTGACACTCCCTTCCGGGGTCAAGAGCTTTTCAGGGCATACATCTTTTAGGTTCATCCGATTTCTCCTGCAAAGGCGGCAAAGACAGCATTGATTATTAATAGAAGAGATTATTCAATACTTTTCCATGAAAGTACAGAAAAAAAACAAGCCATTTATCTTTCAAGAAATCGAAGCAGTTGAAAATTTTTCCATATTTATCAAAGTGATGGCGGAAAACTGAACACAGACGGTAAGTTTTAAAAACCGAACCAATGGTTTAGCCACGTAATATGGCCCGCTCAAATTTCAGTGTTGAAAAATAATCATCCATTGTCTCGGCTCTCCTGATCAGCTCAACACTCGAATCTTCTTTCAACAAAAGCTCTTTGGGTCTTAAGTGGCCATTATAATTAAAGCCCATGGCATGCCCGTGGGCGCCGGTATCGTGGATTACCAGGATGTCGCCTTCAACTGTGGGGGGGAGGTCCCTTTGAACGGCAAATTTGTCAATATTTTCACACAGGGCGCCCACCACATCCACTTTTTTGAGTACTGACGAATTATCTTTTCCGTGGATATGGATGTGATGGTAGGCATCATACATACCCGGCCGCATGAGTGCAGACATGGAGGCGTCCACTCCCACATATTTCCTGTAGATGTTCTTGTGGTTGATTACGGAAGTGACCAGTACGCCGTGGGGTCCTGTAATATATCGGCCGCTTTCCATATACAGTTTTGGGACCCATCCGTTCTGGTTTTCAAATTTCCGGAACAGCTCTGTGGTTTCAAGGGCCATGGCGTCAAGGTTGAAGGGAGTTGCATCCGGAATATAGGGGATCCCGAGGCCGCCTCCGATATTGATAAACTCAAAGGTGACGGGAAGCTTTTCGCATATCATTTCAACTATATCCAGAAGCATTCGTGTGGTTTCCACCATGTACTCATAATTCAATTCATTGGACGCCAGCATGGTGTGAATACCAAACCGCGTAACTCCCAATTCTATGGATTGCGTGTAGGCATCTATAATCTGATCATGGCTGACCCCGTATTTGGACTCTACCGGGTTGCCGATGATCTTATTGCCTTTTCGTCGCGAACCTGGATTATATCTGAAACAGATCAGATCAGGGATTTTGGTCAGTTTGGAAATTAAAGAGATATCATCGAGGTTCAAAATGCAACCCCCATTGCTCAGCGCGGTTTCAAACTGGGAGATGCTGGTGTTGTTAGAGGTAAACATGATATCATTCTGAAGGCTTCCGATCTGCCTTGACAGCTCAATTTCCGGTGCAGAGCTGCAATCAAATCCAAATCCGACGGCCTTCATGATTTTCATGATGGAAGGGTTCGGTAATGCTTTGACAGCAAAATATTCTCTGAATCCTTTTATGTCTTTAAAGGCTGAAATTAATCGGTGACAGGTCTCTTTAATTCCTTTTTCATCATAGATATGAAAAGGGGTTCCGAAGGTGTCAACAATCTGTGGAAGAATGTTTGCAAGTCTTTTTTTGTAAGAGTCTGACATGGGCATGGGTCATATTTCCTTATTCTAGAGTTTTAGGCAGCAGGATTTTTGCGCTCTCCTTATATGTGGAAAGCGCAATCAGGGTTTTTGTGTCTTTAACAGCATCAAGGGATGCGATTTGTGATCTTAAAATCATTTCAAGCTCGGTGTTGTTCGCAACCCGCAGCTTGATCATAAGGCAGTCCTCTCCTGAGAGGGAATGTACTTCCTGGATTTGTTCAATCTCTGAAAGGCGTCTTCCGGTTTCGACAAGTCGTGAAGGAGGGCTCACTTTAATCTGGACAAAGGCGATCATTGAACAATGAAACATCTCCGCATTGAGTCTTACCTCATACCCCTCAATGATTCCCTGAGCCTCCAGTTTCTTGATCCGTTCCAGTACCCCAGATGGTGCCATCCCGATAGCTCTGGCAACCTCCACATTGGGAATACGGGCTTTTTTCTGTAAAATCTGCAGGATCTGAAGGTCGGTTTTATCCATTTTCTCAGCCTTTGGTTAAATTGTTTAATTTTTAATAATAAGAGCATAATATTCTTTAAAAAATTATTTGTAAAGAATATTCTATTGAAAATCTTTGTAATATTAGAACTATATTCATTTAGTGTCAATAATTTGGCAAGTGATGGATTTTTGTTGATAAATTAGGATCTTTAAGATACATTTATAGAACAGTTATAAAATAATTCAGCGAAGGCAGATATTGAAAATGATGAGACATGACCCGATCAAAATTCTTGTTGTTGATGATGAAGAAGGGATTCTGGATGTAACGGAAGGTTATTTTCAACGAAAGGGTTATGAGGTTTATACTGCCGGAAATGGAATTGAAGCGCTGAAAATTTTAAAACGGGTAAAAATCGGGTGTGTATTTACCGATATTAATATGCCACAGATGGATGGCCTGGAACTCGCAGAAAAAATAAGAGAGATAGAGAGTACACTTCCAGTGGTTGTTATGACGGGATATCCTTCCCTGGAAAATTCCATACAGACATTAAAAAACGGTGTTGTCGATTATCTGATCAAGCCCGTCAATCTCGAACAGATGGAGTTAACGCTTAAAAGAATATTGCGGGAGCGGGAGCTTTTTATTGAAAATCTTATTTTAAAAGAAGAAGTGGAACGACAGGAACGGTTAAAACTGTTGAACCATGAGCTGATGGAAAGGATTGAAGAAGTAAATACCTTGAACCGGGTGATGGAGGATTTTTCATCCATGGATTCAAGCTACGGCATATTTAATAAGGTAGTGGATCTGGGTATTGAAGAATTAAATGCTGAAAAAGTTTTTTTCCATATCTATTCAGACCAGGACAAATCTCTGGTTCAGGTCGCCAGTTCTGATTGCGGTATTGAGAATGAAACGGTTCGTTTCCTCTTTGGAAAGGATCTGTCCAAAGCCGCCAATAAGTTTATACTTGATGTTTTAAGCACAGACCATAACCCCTGCCTGATTTCAGGTTCCGGGAAAAATAAACGTTTGGATGATGTCATTAGTTCACTAATGATTGTGCCGCTGAAAATCCGGGATAAGATTTTCGGTGTTGCCAGTGCCTTTTCGTTTAGCGAGAAAAAGCAGTTTAATGAAAAGGATGTCTATTATATGAATTTTATCACCCAGAAAGCTGCTTCTGCCATTGAGAATATTGCTTTATATGAGAATATCTATGACAACCTTTTTGCAACGCTCTATGCATTTGTAACGGCTCTTGAGGTGCGGGATCTTTATACAAGAAAGCATTCGACAAGAGTTGCAAAGTATGCGCATATGATTGCAGAAGTGATGAAATGCACTGAGGAAGAACTTGATATTATTAATTTTGCCGGAAGCCTTCACGATATCGGGAAAATTGGAATACGGGATGATATCCTTTTAAAACCCGGTCAGCTGACGGAAGATGAATATGAAAAAATCAAGGAGCATCCGGCGATAGGTGCGGATATCATCAGCAAGCTGGGTCTCTGGGACCGTGAAATGGTGATTATTCGGCATCACCATGAACGTTTTGACGGCAAGGGCTACCCTGATGGAATCAAAGGGGATGAAATTCCAAAGCTCTCAAGAATCCTTTGTGTTGCGGATTCATTTGATGCCATGGCATCAGACAGGGCATACAGAAAAAAAATGGATACAAGCAAAGTGATTGATATCATAAAAATGAATTCAGGAACTCAATTTGATCCTGAAGTTGTGAAGGCTTTTTTGGAAGTGGCGGATCACGAACTGGTTGATGATTTTTAATGGCTTGAGCCAATGATTAAAGTGTGTTATTTGATTAATAAAATTAAATGCATAACCCAAAAAAGTATGGAGTAAATGGCGATGACCACTTCCAGCAATAATGAAAAAAGAAGACATTCCAGGGTCGGGTTTTCTACGGCAATCGAGATATTGCTTCAGGCAGATGGAAAAGAGGTCAAATTATCAGGCAATTCAATGGATTTAAGCCTGAAAGGAATGTTTGTCCGTGCAGAAGAAAAATTTGTTCCCGGAACAAAATGTTCAGTCAATGTATATCTTACCGGCGGGATAGAAAAAATTGAATTGCAGATAAAGGGAACGGTTGTCAGGATGAGTGATTTCGGTATGGGGATTGTTTTTGATTCCATGGATGTGGACACTTATTCTCATTTGAAAAACATTGTGTATTATAACAGTAATGAAGGCATGGTCTGAGTATTGATGTGATGTTGACAAAGGGAATATATTCATGGACGTAAAGCTGATAAATCCTTTTATCAATGCAACGATTAATGTCCTGGAAACTATGGCGTTTGTTAATGTGACTGCCGGTAACCCGTATGTGAAAAAGGATAATGTTGCAGTTGGAGACGTAACCGGTGTCCTGGGGCTTACCGGAGTTGCCAATGGTACAATTTCAGTAACCTTTGAAGAAAAATGTATCCTGACTGTGGTATCCAATATGTTTGGTGAAACCATGACGGAACTGAATACTGAAATAGCAGATGCTGTAGGAGAGCTGACAAACATGATTTCCGGTCAGGCAAGAAGAGAGCTTGAAGAGGTCGGAAAAGTTTTCAAAGCTGCCATACCTTCTGTTATAACCGGCAGAAATCATAGCATCACGCATTATACTGACGGACCGAAGATTGCAATTCCCTTCAGTACTGAAAATGGTGATTTTACAATAGAAGTCTGTTTTGAACGATAGAAAGGATGTTGTAACCTAATATAAGGAGGAAAACGTGGCAATGGACACATCCATCAAGGTTTTGATTGTTGACGATTTTGCTACCATGCGTCGTATTCTTAAGAATATTCTAAAACAGTTGGGCTTTAAAAATCTTGTGGAAGCTGATGATGGAACATCTGCCTGGGATATACTGCAAGGGCAGAGCATTGATCTGATCATATCAGACTGGAATATGCCAAAGATGACCGGTCTTGAACTTCTGAAAAAAGTCCGTGCAAGTGATACTTATAAAAGGACGCCTTTTTTAATGGTTACTGCTGAGGCTCAAAAACAAAACGTTATTGAAGCAGTTCAGGCAGGGGTTTCAAATTATGTTGTTAAACCTTTTACTGCTGAAGCAATATCCGACAAGCTTGAAAAGATTTTAAAATGATGAATGCCCCGACATCTGCTGCAAAAGCTGAACCCGGAATCAGGGAGGCTCAGGATAGTTCGGAATTTGATCGTTTCGGAATCGCTGGTGTCAGCAAGGGGTTATTGAAAGTTCTGGAAACCACCCGAAAAGTATCAAAATCCAATTCTTCAGTTCTTATTACAGGGGAAAGCGGTACAGGAAAAGAATTGATTGCAAGGGCAATACACAGAAACAGCTCAAGATGTGACGGCCCCATGGTGGTGATCAATTGCGGTGCCATCCCCGGTGAATTGCTTGAAAGCGAATTGTTCGGACATGAAAAGGGCGCATTCACAGGCGCTGTCAGATCAAGGATCGGCCGGTTTGAGATTGCAGACCGGGGAACCATTTTTTTAGATGAAATCGGGGATATGAGCCCAGACCTTCAGGTCAAATTATTACGGGCAATTCAGGAAAGAAGATTTGAACGCGTTGGAGGAACAACCACCATTGAAGTGGATATCAGGGTGATTTCCGCTACGAATAAAGATCTACAGACGGCAATGATAAAAGGATTGTTCAGGGAAGATCTTTATTACCGCCTGAATGTCATACCCATTCATATCCTTCCCTTGCGTGAACGAAAAGAAGATATCTTTTCATTAGTCGATCATTTTCAGAGCATCCTGGTTCAACGGGAGCCTGGATATAAAGTCAAAATTTTTTCAGAAAATGCCCGTCAGACGATGCTCCGGTATGACTGGCCGGGAAATATCAGGGAACTTGAAAATCTGATTGAAAGAGTATCTGTTCTTGTTGAGGATGATACCATTGAACTCCATGATCTGCCGGATCATATTGCAGAAACGTCTTCACAGAGTATACCGCCTTCAGTTGCCGCTGTTTTTAATAATGAAATCGGATTTAATGAAGCTGTGGACCTATATCAAAGGTCCTTGATTCTTTATGCTCTGAATCAGACTGGCTGGGTAAAGGCAAAGGCAGCCGAGATCCTGAAGATAAATCGGACCACTCTGGTGGAAAAGATAAAAAAAATGAATATTGAACCGGAAAACGATAACCCTATTTTTTGATTTTTGCCATGTCATTTTTTTGACAATTATATTATCCGAAGCTTGACCCTATCTATCAAACAAACAAAAATAAAAATCAGTAATTATAATTTTCAGCTTTAATCCCTTGGTTTGATCTGTTATGATGTAATACAAAATCCTGATATGGCATATTACTTGCTTAGACTATCTGTAAAATAATGGAAATCAACCGGCAAGATAAATGCAAAGTAAAGATTATGATCCAATCAAACTTAAAATTAGCTAAACTTTTACAAGTCTTGATTATATCAGGATTTCTATTTTATCTATTACCAGCATTGGTGTTCGCTGCCCCGGCGGTGATCCGCAAGATCGACATACAAAAGGACCCTTTATCGGTTAAGATCTTTCTAAGCCGCGATATTTCCGTCAAAGTGATTCAGGTTGAAAAAAAAGAGCTTTTAATTGCATTAACGAATGTGACCCTGGAAAAAGGATTCAGGATAAAGGAACAGGAAAAATCTTTAGTGCAGAAAATTGTTGTTGAAAAGATGCAGGGAAATGTGATTGCCATCCTGCTGACTGGCCATAACCCATACGAAGATATACAGTCCGGATTTAATAAAGCAGATTCAAGTTTTGTCCTCACTCTTGAAAAAAATGCGGAAAACAAGAAAGCAGAAGAAGCACCTGGAACTGTTTCAAACAAAATACCGGCTTCAAAGGAAGAAGAGAGTGATCCGGAACCTTTAAAAAGAAAAGAAACCGGAAAATTAATCAGCGAACCAGAGCCAAAAAAATCCGATAAAACAAGTATTCCTTCGGTCTATGTCCCGCCGAAAAGAGTGCAAGGTGAGAATAAGGGGGATATCAGTGACCTTGTGAGGGTCATCGATGGCTCTGGGTGCGATTCAAACCTGATTTCGAATTCACTTATTCTCTTAAAAAAAGATCTTTACAAGGAAGCCTTTGATTCACTGGATCAGTATATCAGTCAGGGGAATTCCGCCTGTCTTGAAAAAGCCTATTTTCTTAAAGCCTATGCTTTTTATAAAACTGTGAAAAAAGATGATTTCGCCCAGATGTTAAAAGCAGAGCGGATGTTTCAGGATGCACTGGTGTCATATCCCAAATCTTTATATGTTCCTTACGCCTATTCCACCATCGGCATCATACAGAAACAGATGAACAATGCTGCTGCTGCCGAAGGATATTTTAGCATCGTCAAAAGGGATTATCTCGATTATTCAGGGCTTCCTGAAGTAATTTATCATCTGGCTGAAATTTATGAAAAGAAAGGATATTCAGATAAAGCATTAACCTATTTCAAGCAGGTTTTTGAAGACACGGCTGAGAATAGTTATATTCTGGATGCCGGCATTGGATATGGAAGAGTGCTTTTTGAGAAACGACAGTATCTTGATTCATTGTCGATTCTTAATTATGTTGTGGCGTCTGATCCCAAGAAGGTTTACATGACCCATGAATTGCTGTTGATTATGGGAAATGCTAATTTTGAAGTAGGACAAAGCAAGACGGCAAGGGAAATATTAACCCGTTTATTGAATCTTTTTCCTGAAGTAAAAGATCCGGATATTATTTTAAGCAGAATCGGTGACACCTACGGCATGGACAATAATGGCGAAAAAGCGGTAAAGATATATGACCTGGTAAGGCAGAAGTATACCGATACTGAAGGCTATATTGCAAGTTCCATCGGCCTGGCAAGGTATCTTAAGTCTGATCAGGAAAAAATTGATATTTATGAGATGATAAAAAAGAAATTTCCTGAAAATTCGTATTCCAGAATCGCCATGATGCGCCTTGCTGAGATTTACCAGTCCAATGGCGATTATGGTAAATGCATCAAGGAAATAGAAAATTTATTGTTGGTACATCCGAGAGGTCTGCGGTATGATGCGGTAAAATTGATGCAGAAAGCCTACGAGGCCATGTTTCAAAAACAGTTGAAAGCAAATGAATTTACACAGGTACTGAACCGGTATGAACTTGAACATCCCAGAATCGACAGAATGGGGAGCAGGGAGATAGAGTTAAGCATTGGCCTTTCATATCTTAAGGCAAAATTATATGATGAATCATTTAATCATCTGATCGGTGCCTATAAGCAGTATGATCGTTCTTCACGGCCGCCTGAACTTCTTTTCGGACTGGGTGTGGCCATGGATGAAACCGGCAGGGACGATGATGCCTTGAAAATCTTGAATGCATTTTCGAGTCAATTTCCGAAAAGTGAAAATCGTGCGGAAACTTTGCTTCGGGCCGGGAATATTTATCTTGAGAAAAAGAATTACCAGATGTCTTCTGATAAGTTTGAAGAGGCCTGCAAAATAACCAAAAGCCACCTTGAGAAAGGGAAAATACTCATTTCCCATTCAACCGTATATGAAAACAAGGGGGATATGAAAACTGCTTCAGATCTTAGAGAAGAAGCAGTAAAAGAGATTGCCCTGGCATCCGGAGAGAATTATGAGGTGTTGACTGAGGCATATAAAGAGCTCGGACAATCCTATATTGCCATAAAGAATTTCATAAAAGCGGCTGATTCTTATCAGAAAGCATTGAACCTTTCCAAGGATGATCAGGAAAAGGCGAGCCTTGGATTCCTGCTTGGAGATGCCTATCAGAAGGGTAATCTTATTCCAAAGGCCAAAGAAGCATTCAAACAGGTGATTGGTTCTTATGATTCAGTCTGGGCAAGACTTGCGCAGCAGAGGCTGAATACACTTGAATTGGCGGAAACGGTTTCGAACTCTTAGGAGGTCAGGGAAGCAAAACAATAATGCCGGGACATAAAATTTTTATCATCATTGAAAATCCAAAAGAAAGAATGGAATATGTCCGGTTTTTTGAGAATCTTGGTTTCCTTGTAGAAGCAACCCCTGATGGATCGGATGCCTTATCATACCTCATTGAAAAAAAACCGGATATCACCATAGCAGATGTTTCAACCCCTGGTTTTTCAGCCGTTGATTTTTTAAAAAAAATTAATGAATCCACCCTTTCCTGCCACACCCTTATGATTACCGCAGAACCTGTGGTTGAACATGCCGTAACACTTATGAAGCTTGGCGCTCTCGATTACCTGATCAAGCCACTTGAAATGGCGCAGCTTGATTTAACGATCAAAAGAGCCCTTGCCCTGTCAAAGAAGAAAGACAGTCCGGAATTGATCCTTTCTTCCCAGTTCCGAAAAGTCAAGATTATTACTCAGGATAGTGATATTGAAAAGCTTTTGTCCCTTGCCGAGAGAGTCGCAAAATCCAGTGCCTCAGTGTTGATCCAGGGGGAAAGCGGTACAGGTAAAGAACTTTTTGCAAAATTCATTCACGAAAAAAGCGATCGATGCAATAAGCCCTTTATTGCTGTAAACTGTGCGGCTTTGCCGGAAAATCTTCTTGAAAGCGAATTGTTCGGACATGAAAAAGGTGCTTTTACGGGAGCCATTTCGAGGAAAATCGGAAAATTTGAATTGGCTGATAAGGGCACGCTTTTTCTGGACGAAATTACGGAAATGCAATTCCATCTTCAGGCAAAATTATTAAGAGTGATACAGGAAAAAGTGTTGGATCGGGTAGGGGGAATCGTTCCGGTTGATGTGGATGTAAGGATCATTGCCACAACAAATCGTGATTCGAAAGAAGCTGTGGAAAATGGTGATTTTAGAGAGGATCTTTTTTATCGGCTGAATACGATACCCCTTGTCATCCCACCGTTAAGAAATCGAAGGGGGGATTTGGAGATACTGTCCCGGTTTTTTATTCAAAAATATTGTAAAATTGACGGGCGCAATGTCAAAGGGTTGACAAAACAGGCAAGTGGTATCTTGAGCAACCATTTGTTTCCTGGAAATGTAAGAGAACTTGAAAATATTATTCACAGAGCCGTTCTCCTTGCTGATTCTGATTTGATTGAACCTGGAAATCTGATGCTTGAGACATCTGAATCCGGGACCCTGCTTATAGAAACATCAGAAGACGGGAGCCATCCTGAATCTGAGCCGGGTTCACTCAGAGATATGGAGCAGAAGATGATCTATAAAGCCCTTGACCAGACAGAGGGCAACAGAACCCATGCCGCAAAAATTCTGGGCATCAGTGTCCGGACCCTTCGAAATAAACTCCACGAATACAAAGAAAATAACTGATTTAAGGTTCAGGCATACAATTTGCAATATCAGTATGTGGATATTGATTTCTATATTATCTATGGATTATTCGGTGTATTTTTTTGAGGGGGGAAGATGGCGGATTCGAGAATTTTCGGCCACACGACAGAGTTGATCAGTAAAGCGCTTGACGTATCATCAAAGCGGCATAATCTGATAACAGGCAATATAGCCAATATGGATACAATTGGTTATAAGCCCGGCGACCTTGATTTTAATCAAACGCTGAAACGGCTCATGGGCAAAAAAGAGCCTGATTTTCTGGATAAGACGCATCCAGGGCACCTGTCGTCGGAAAAAGATGAAAAAGTTGCCATGAATGGAATCAACAGTGAAGAAGTAGATCTCTATCATCTTGATACTGTTAATATTGATACAGAAATGATGAATCTCATGGAGAACAATCTCAAATACCGGGTAACAACAGAGATGTTATTGCGGAAAATGAAAATATTGCAATATTCCATTGACGAGGGAGGAAGATAATTTATGGACCTTTTAACCGCATCAAAGATCAGTGCAACAGCTCTGGCTGCCCATCGAACAAAACTGAACGTCATCGCTGAAAATCTTGCCAATGTGGATACCACAAGGACTAAAGAAGGTGGCCCGTACAGAAGAAAAATGGTTGTTTTTAAAGCCGAGGATATTGATTCATTTAAAAGTGTGGTTGAAAAAAGACAACTTAAGCAAGATCAAGGCGGGATAGAGCTTTCACCCATTGAATTTGACGCTGAAAAAAAATCGGACAATGGAAGAGGTGTTAAAGTAGACCAGATTATCAGATCCCAGGAGGATTTCAGGCTGGTTTATAATCCCGCACATCCGGATGCAGACCCGGATACAGGGTATGTAAAAATGCCCAATGTGGATCATTTGACCGAAATTGCAGATATGCTGGTGGCAAAAAGAAGTTATGAAGCGAGTACAACATCTCTTTCTGCTACAAAGGACATGATATTGAAGGCACTTGAAATCGGAAAATAACAGGGAGGAATCATGACGATCGGGATAAATGGGATGAACCGGATCAGTTTAAACACTGAGCCGCTGCCGGATAAAATCAGCCGACGGAATCCTGAATTTGCTGAAAGGATAAAGGCTGCTATTCTGGATGTTAATGAAAAGCATCTGGTTGCAGATGATTCCATTGAAAAAGTAATTAAGGGAGAAATGGAAATTCATGAAGGTATGATGGCGGTCGGCAAGGCAGAAACTTCTTTGAAAATCCTTGCCCAGGTCAGAAATAAGGTCATGGCGGCCTATAATGAAATCATGAGAATGCAGATATAATGTCGGCAAGCATTAAATGGAGTGATAAACCTTTATGAATCCTGTTATTGAAAAAATCATTGCGACCTTTAAAGCAATGCCATTGTCCAGGAAGATTGCTCTTGGGATTATTATCATGGCGATGGTCGCCGGATTCACTACCCTGTTTATCTGGGCAAATAGAATAGAGTTCAAGGTCGCTTTCAGTGGTATGACAAAGGAAGATGCTGCGCTGGTTGTTGAAAAACTAAAGGAATCCAATACCCCACACCGGCTCACCGGAGATGGCACCACCATTATGGTGCCGGAACCTGTTGTGTACGATGTCAGGCTGACAATGGCAAAGGATGGAATTCCAAAAGGCGGTCACGTTGGTTTTGAAATATTTGATAAAACTGAATTCGGGACCACGGATTTTGTTCAGAATATCAATAAAACAAGAGCTATTCAAGGAGAGCTCGCAAGAACCATCAGTGCCTTTAATGAAGTCAAGTCTGCGCGTGTTATGATTGTCATGCCCAAAGACTCTGTGTTTGTTGAAGAAGTTAAAAAGCCGTCTGCATCCATACTGCTGGAATTGAATTCAGATCTCGAAAAAGAAAAGGTTACTGCCATTGCCCATCTGGTGGCCAGTGCTATTCAGGATTTGACACCCAAAAACGTAACCATTGTGGATACGGGAGGCAGGATTCTTTTTGAGGGAAAATCAGAAGAGGAACAAGCCAAGGAAAAGGCTGAAAATGTTGCAGATTCACAGTACCAGCATAAAATCCGGTTTGAAGAAAATTTATCCAAACGAATCTCGACCATGCTCGAAAGAATTGTTGGAAAAGACAAAGCCATTGTGCGGGTGACATCTGAAATGGATTTTTCTAAAGATGATATGAATGAGGAAATTTTTGATCCATTTGAAAGGGGGGGTGAATTTGTTCGCAGCAAGAAGGACCGAGCAGAGAAAGTCATCACACAATCTAACGAAACCCCTAATCCATCCACAGTGAACCCCATTGTGAGCGACGGAAATACGACGGATAAACAGAATAATGAGATAAGCAACAAGAAGGATGATACCTTTAATTATGAAATCAGCAAAAGGGTCAGAGAAGTCAAAAAACCCATGGCGGTTCTGAGCCGTCTTTCCGTTGCAGCCGTTGTGGACGGCAGATATGAGAATAAAACAGATGAAGGCGGGAAGCAAAAACAGACATATGTTCCAAGGTCTCCTGAGGAAATGAAGCAGTTTCACGACATTGTCGTTAAAGCCATGGGATATAATGAAGAAAGAAGCGACCAGGTATCCGTAGAATGCTTTCCCTTTGCCTCCATCGCTGAAATTGAGTCTGAACCATCCGTTACAGGGCTGAAAAAGATTCAGGAACAATACGGCAGGCTTATTGCAAACTTCCTGATTGTAGTTGCCTTGTTCCTTCTGGTCATACGGCCCATTATCAGAACGGTGAAAGAGATCAAGACGACAGTGGTGAATGATGCGCTGCCGTCCCCTGAAGATACTGCACTGCTGGAAGAAGAGAAAAAGCTGCCGAAATTCATAGAAATGAACGGTAAACAGCAGAGAGAACATCTGGACATGATGACGGAAGATCAGAGGATGCTGTTCTTAAAGAAAATGAATCAAACAGAGCGGGCGTCTTATCTGACGAATATGCCGTTAAACGAAAAAGCAAAATACTACGCTGAAAAAGATCTGTACAAGACAGTCAATATACTGAAAGGCTGGATCAGTGAAGGAGAGGAGAAATAATCATGGCTGATGTTCCGGATACTTCAACGCTCTCAGGGCCTAAAAAAGCCGCCATCTTCCTGATGGTCATGGGAGAGGAATATACCACCAAAGTATTTGAGAAAATGAATGAACGGGAAATTGCCGATGTTGCATTTGAAATGTCGGCAATTGATAATATTTCTCCGGAAATAATGAAAGCTGTCTCCCAGGACTTTGTGGATAAATTTGAAGGGGAAGCAAAAATGATCATTGAAAATGAATCCTTTATCAGAAATGTGGTTAAAAATACATTAAAGGATAAACAAGCCAATGCCATTCTTGATGATCTTGAGAAGAAAAAGCAGGATAAACCTTTTATCTGGAGCAGGAATGTGAATGTGGGGACCCTTGCCGGTTATGTGGTTGGCGAGCATCCCCAGACCATTGCAATGATTCTGGCCCATATGCCGGCCGAAATTTCCTCGGAGCTCTTGATAGCCATGCCCCCCGAATTAAAGGGTGATATTGCCATGCGAATCGCAAAGCTGGGGCAGATTTCCGAAGAGGTGGTCAGAGACGTGGACAAGGCGTTGAAGCTTGAGCTTTCCGGGGCTGTGGGTCCTGGTGGGAAAGCAGGTGGCCTGCAGGTTCTGGTCGATATTATCAATGGTGTGGACAAGTCAACAGAAGATGCCGTGATGGCATTTGTTGAAGAAGATAACCCTGAAATGGCCAATGATATCCGTAATTTGATGTTTGTATTTGAAGATTTGACCGGTATTGATGATACGGCCATGAGAGAGATCTTAAAGAAGGTTGAAGGTCAGCAGTTGACATACGCACTTAAGACGGCAACAGATGAAATGAAGACAAAGATTTTTTCCAACCTTTCCTCGAGAGCCGGTGAAATGCTTAGAGATGATCTTGACTCCATGGGGCCTGTACGCCTGACAGAAGTTGAAGAAGCCCAGCAAGCCATTGTTCGTGCAGCCAAGGAACTTGAGGCCGACGGAACGATTAACCTTGGAAAAGGAAAAGATGATGTCCTCGTCTGATCCAGAAGAGGGATTTAAACCCATAGATTTGAATTCCCTTGAGACCTTTAACAAAGAGACTATCAGTCAATCCGATGCATCAGAACCGGAATTCAGCCGGTTTAAGCTGTTGTTTGAAAGGCCGAAGTTTGAAAAAGAAGAGCCCTATGAGTTTGAAGCTGTCTATCATGAAACACGGAAACGAGAAGAAACAGTTTTCAAACCTTTGATTGAACCCGCAAAAAGGATAGAAAAGACCCGGGAAAAAGGGAATCAGCACAAAGAGGCTGATAATGAGGGTAAAGAACCCAATGAAACCCCTGAAGAGAAAGGATACCAGGATGGGTTTGAAAAAGGCCGTGAACAGGGAATTGAAAAAGGGAAAGCGCAGGGCTATGAAGAAGGCTTTCATAAAGGTGAAGCTGAAGGATTTGAAAAAGGAGAGCAGGCAGGGGCGGTAACGGGCCACGAAAAGGGATATGAAGACGGGTATAAAGAAGGAGAAGCCAAAGGGACTGAAGAAGCCCGCCAAAAATCCATCGGGATATTAAATACACTTGAAGAATCTTTGAATATGGTGGATCGGACGCTCAGCCTACTGGTCGATAAATATGAAGCAAGGATTATTTCTCTTATCCAGCAGATTGCAAAAAAAGCAGTGATGGCTCAACTTAAAATCAATGACGGTATTGTGCGGCAGATGATACTGGATGCATTAAAAACACTGGTCAACCCGGAGGAAATAGTCTTAAGCATATCTGAGGAAGATTATGAATATATTGAAATGGTCAAGGAAGAGTTTTTTGAGGAAATTGAAACCCTGAAAAGTATTTCTGTAAAATCAGACCCATCCGTTAAAAGGGGAGGTTGCAGGATTGATACCAATACTGCGTCCATTTCATCAGACCCGGAATCCCGTCTTGACGTTATATTTGAAGCCATCAAAAAAGCAGGTATTTAAATGATTCTTGATCATCTTGATAAAATAGATTTTGTAAAATATGAAAAAGCGATTGACCAGAGCGTCCTGATACGGCCTGAAGGCAGGATTTCTCAAGTCATCGGGCTTATTGCCGAAGGAGACAGCCTGGGGTTAGGCATCGGCAGTCTTTGCAGCATCATCAATGATCACGGCAAGGAAATACAGGCTGAGGTTGTGGGATTTAAAAGAGAAAAAGCACTGTTTATGCCGTATGGGGATATTCGGGGAATAAGTCTTGGCAGTCGGATTATTCCTGTTATGGCTACCCAGGAAATCGGCGTTTCAGATCAACTGCTTGGAAGAGTGGTCGACGGCATGGGGCTTCCTATTGATGGAAAAGGAAATATCGAATACACAAAATCGTATAACCTCTATGGAAGACCCATGGGCCCCATGCAGAGAAAACAGATTAAAGAACCTCTGGATGTCGGCGTTGCTGCCATCAACAGCATGATCACACTGGGAAAAGGGCAGCGGGTTGCCATTATGGCCGGATCAGGAGTCGGAAAAAGTGTCCTGATGGGCATGATGACAAAGCATACCAGTGCCGATGTGGTGGTTATCGGTCTTATCGGGGAGCGGGGCAGGGAAGTCAGGGATTTTATCAATGATACCCTGGGGGAAGAAGGGCTCAAAAGATCTGTGGTGGTTGCGGCGACCTCGGATTCTCCACCTCTCGTGAGAATTCGGGGTGCTTATCTTGCTACAACCATTGCAGAATATTTCAGGGACCAGGGAAAAGACGTGCTGTTGATGGTGGATTCCATTACCCGATTTGCCATGTCCTCCAGGGATGTAGGGCTTGCTGCCGGAGAACCGCCCACATCAAGAGGGTATACCCCGTCCTTTTTTGTCCAGATTCCAATTCTCCTGGAAAGAGCCGGGAACATGGAAGCTGGGGGCTCGATCACAGGTATTTATACGGTTCTGGTTGAAGGGGATGATTTGAATGACCCGGTCGGCGATACCGTCCGGTCTATCGTTGACGGCCATATTGTTCTGTCAAGGGCTCTGGCCAATAAAGGCCATTATCCTGCCATTGATGTTCTGGCCAGTATTTCAAGGGTAATGCGGGATGTGAGTGAGAAGGAACATGTGGTATTAAGAAATAAAGCCATCAGTGTCATCTCTTCCTACAGAAACGCTGAAGACATGATAACCATCGGTGCATATATTGATGGGTCGGACCCTGAAGTGGATGAGGCAAAGAAGTTAATGCCGGGGATCACACAGTTTTTAAGGCAGGACATGAACAGACGGGTGGATATGCAGTCCAGTGTGGAAGGGTTGAAAAATGCGCTGGGAATAAAAAAAACAGATAAGCAGAATTCATGAAACGATTTGATTTCAGATTGCAGCCATTGCTCAATTACAGGGAATACATGGAACGGGTCGCAAAGCAGAATACGGCTCGGGCACAGATGGATGTTGCTCAGTGCGAAAGGCAGATCAATGATTTGAAGAATACCCTGGATCAACAAACAGCCAGGGTTGAAAATGAGTTGGAACAGGGGATCAGTGCTTTTGAATTCAGACAGTATCGTGAGTATCTTGATGCCGTGGAAACTCACATAGAACAGGAAAAATCAAGAAAGATACAATTATCCGGAATTCTAAAGGAAAAGTTGATGGTGTTGAAGAAAAAAACCATTGATAAAAAAGCCATGGAATTTTACCGGGAAAGATTAAAAACTGAATATACTCAGAAAGTTCTTGCAGCAGACCAAAAAGAGATGGATGAAATTTCATCTTTAAAGACAGCAAGGAAATTGTCCAATGAAGCATCTTAATAAAAAAATAATCTGTTTGGGTATCTGCCTCATACTATCTCTTTGTTTTGGAACATGGATTCAAAATGATGGTTTTTTGTCCATTAATGGGAAAGATGCCTTTGCCGAGGACAAAAAACCGGAGAAAAAAGAAGACCCGGCAAAAACCGAGAAGAAAGAAAATCCAGAAAAAAAGGAAGAAAAAGCGGACAGTAAAAAATCTCCCGAAGAAACCGAGAAAAAACCATGCCCGGATTGCCCGGAATGTCCTGATCCGGCCAAGGTTGTATTAAGGGGACTGGAAGAGAAGAAATCCATGATTGATAAGCAGCAGAAGACCATAGAACAGGAAAAAAAAGAGTTAGACGTATTCAAAGAGCAGATTGATGAAAAAATAGAAACTCTTACAGCGCTGAAAAAGCAGATTGAAGGCGACCTTGTTCTTCTGGATCAGAAAAAAGCACAGAAAGAAAAGGAAAAAGATGCTGAATATGAAGAAAAAATCGGCAGGCTGGTTAAAATGTATGCCGGAATGAAACCAAAGAATGCCGCTCAAATTGTAGATAAAATGGATCTTGAAGTCGCGCAGGAAATTTTCATGAGGATGCGGGAAGCTTCAGCATCCGAGATTTTAGCATTTGTCGACAGTGAAAAAGCGGCAAAAATCAGCGAACGCCTTGCCTTTAAACGAAAACAGTAGAATTAGAACACCTTATTTTATTTTCCCCTCCCATCATCCGGTAATATTTTCCCATGAAATTTGTTTTGTTGGGAAATAAGTTCCAAAACAATCTTAAAACAATCTGTCATTCGCCCTCATAAAAATTATAACATATTGAATTAATATATAATTATTCAATTTTAGCCCAGATGGCATGACTATTGCTGTTTTATCTTTCAAAAGAAATCAAAGGACAGGTGTTGATATGAATTTTATGTTTTCAGACATTGGCAGCGCATTGAAAAGTATAAAAAAGAAGGGTATTCCCAAGATAACCCTGCTGAATACCAATAATATCAAGTCTAAAAAGCAGGCGTTTGCAGATCATCTGAAAAAACAGTTTGACAAGGCGGACTCCCAGGGGAAATCTTTCCCTTTGCAAGCAGTTCCAGCAGTTCTTCAGGCAGGTCAGGATTTGGATTTAAAAAAAGAGAAATCTTTCCCACCGAAGACAACCGCTGAGCCTCTTCAGGTGTTTCAAAGTTCCAAGAATGCAATGCGCCTGTTGTCAAATAAGCTGAACAAAGAGAAAGGAATCGGTTTCGTCTCTGCATTAAAGGAAATTTTATTCAAGCTGTCAGAGGGTGATCTGAAAAACTTTGCAATCGATGCAGAGGGCCTTGAAGCGTTGAAAAAAATGCTCTTAAAGGCAGGATTCAAGGAAGGTAATTTAGATGAGGCCTTTACTGAGCTTCTTGAAAAGACAAAGTCTGAAAAAGTTACCCTGTCCGATTTGATGGGTAAGCTATCCGACCTTCCCCTTGAAGAAAAACCAGAAGAAAAAGTTCAACCTGAAAGTTTTTTTGAAATATCAGCCCTTCCTTTTTTTGAATCCCTTCTGAATTCTCTGGGGATTAAAAACGAGGATATTCAGAAAATCATGGCTGAGGCGGATAAAGGTGAAAAAGGCATCAGCCTTGATGTTATTATTGAAAAGCTCAAAGGGCTTCAGGAAAATTCTATTTATGCTCAAAAGCCCTTTGAAACTATTGAAAGTGATCGTAATTATCAACACCTGATGAAACAACTGGGGATGGAACAGGGTGAAGATAAAGTATCTCCGCTTACCCTGAATGAATTCGTGGACGCCCTTGAAAATCTTCGGAAAAAACTGTCACAAGAAGAAACAGCGCCAAAAGTGGTAGGAATTCCTGAACAAAAAAAACCGGTAACGGCCACTGAAAAAACACTTGATCTTTTCAGTGCTTTGTTTAAGGGCCTTGAAGAGTTGAAACAACCGGAAAAAAGGGCAGCGGTTGGATTTTCACAAGATCAGATCAAAAATCAGTTTGAAAATAAACTGCTTTTACCAGAGGATAAGAATGCCACAACAGGGAATACTCTTTTTTCAGTAAACAAGGATGTGATTCAGGGATCTGAAACAAAGCAAAAGGATATGAATAAAAATTTTGAAGTGTTTCTA
Organism: Desulfobacula sp.; assembly: GCA_020048635.1. GTDB lineage: Bacteria > Desulfobacterota > Desulfobacteria > Desulfobacterales > Desulfobacteraceae > Desulfobacula. The sequence goes on from JAIFMF010000036.1 coordinate 36,529, forward strand.
AATCAAAAGAAAAATAGTGAGATGGAGCTCGGGAGCTTGCAAAAGGAAGTCAGGGGAGTATTGAAGCAATTAAAGTCGGATAATTCAAAATTCATCGATCCATTACAGGCTTCAGGCGCAGAGGCGAAACCCGCGGATATGCAACCCGAAACCCATGCGTTGCGGACAAAGCCGTCTTTAAAGGATTTACCATCGTATGTGACCCATCAGGTGAGTAAAAGCCTTGTCCGGGCTGTCAATCAAGGTGAAAATATTTTAAAGATTCAATTAAAACCCCCGGAGCTGGGACGTCTTGTGATGACCATAGACAATACCGGCAGCACTATAAAAGTCAGTATCATGACCGATAACCAGGCAGCAAAAGAGATCCTGGTGTCCAATATAAATGATATCAAGGTGGCGCTTTCAAATTCCGGTGTGAATCTTGAACGGTTTGACGTTGATATGAACAGTAATTTCCAGCAGTCCATGGCAGACGCGAGAAACCAGGCAGGAAATTCGGGTAAGCGGCAGAAAAACAGAGAAGGACTGCTGACGGACCCTTTGAACGGTGTGAGCAAGAATGATCCGGCAGCGATTCTTACCGCTTTGAAGCCGGATGGATCACTTCACTATGTTGCATAAAGGAAAATAATCATGGCCATTTCATCAACAGGAAACAAATCGCTTGATAATATCTCTAATTCCTATCAATCCACGGACAAGGAAAAAACAAAGAAAGCAGAGGCCCTTGGCAAAGATAGTTTTCTTACCATGCTGGTGGCCCAGCTTCAGAATCAGGACCCGTTGAATCCAATGGATGGAACGGATTTTTCTGCCCAGTTGGCCCAATTTTCTCAGCTTGAACAATTGATCAACTTGAATGATTCAATGGAAAGCCTTGCCAAGTCCTATGCTGAAAAATCAGAAGGTGATGTGGTGGGATATATCGGAAAACAGGTCACAGGAAATGTGGATACCATGAATGTGGATAAGGGCACTGTTTCAGGTGGATTTTATAATATAGCAAGACCTGCCGACATCATGGTGACCATAACAGACGCCGATGGAAAAACCGTTAAGACCCTGTTCCAGGGTCAGCAGACAGCCGGCTCCCATACTATTTCCTGGGATGGTACCGATAACCAGGGCAAGGCGGTTGAAGACGGATCTTATAAATACAGCATCATGGCCAATGCGGGCGATGGATTTGCCGAATTGCCCTCAAGCGTTACCGGAAAGGTTGATGGCGTTACCTATAATAACGGCAAACCTTACCTTGTGGTTCAAGGTGTTCTTCTTGACCCGAAATCATTGACTTCTGTCATTAATCAAATTGATGGAAATGGCAATGGAAACGGAATGTTGGATTCTGCACTAAGCTATATCGGGAAAACCGTAACATCAGATTCTCCGGTTGTGCTGGTTGAAGATGGACTTGTTTCAGGGAAGGAATTTACTTTCACCCTTGATACACCAAAGGATGTGACCCTAAAGGTCTATGATTCCTCAGACAGGGTTGTTCGAACCATCACACTGCCCGCCTCTAATACGGTTGGCGGACAAAACAAGGTTGAGTGGAATGGAGTTTCTGATTCCGGAAGCAAAGTATCGGATGGATTATATTATTATACAACTCAAACAAATTCAGGATATGCAAAAACACCTGTGTCCGGAGAGGTTTCAGGTATAAAATATGTGAACAACAGCCAGTACCTTGTCATGAAAGACAGCGGGCGACTTGTTTCCGCATCGACACTGACAGCAATCAATTGATGGCCTGCAGTTTATTCATAAATGGTTAATACGGTTAAGTTTAAATAATTAGGAGAGGGATTATGTCTTTATCAAGTTCACTTTTTACAGGTACCAGTGGGTTGAAGAATATGGGAAATGCACTTCAGGTTGTGGGCAACAATATTTCCAACTTGAACACCATCGGGTTTAAGAAGGGAAGAACAACCTTTGCAGATACCCTGTATGAGAGTGTTGCCACCCAGGCCGGAACTTCCCAGATGGGCCGCGGCATGGCCGTCGGGTCTGTGTCACAGAATTTTGCCCAGGGGTCCTTTGAGTCCACGGGAAACACAACTGATCTCTCCATCGGGGGTGAAGGATTTTTTGTGATGCGCCAGTCAAATTCAGAAAATACGTTTTATACCCGGGCAGGTAATTTCTTTTTTGATAAGGCAGGACAACTGGTCAATCCGGAAGGCTATATCGTCCAGGGGTGGACGCTTGATGAAGAAACAGGGGATGATATAGGTTCCATCAAGGACCTTGTGTTAAAGGCCTTTACCAATCCACCCAAAAAAAGTTCGAAAATTACCGCCATAACCAATCTGGATGCAGATTCTGCGAGTAACTCGGTCGTTCTCTCAAATAATTGGGACAGCGGTGAAGATACTGTTATGGCGGCCACCAACTATGAGTATCAGACCGTTGTAAAAGTGTATGATGCCCTGGGAAGCACCCATGATGTGACCATTTTTTATGATAAAAAATCAGGTACGGAATGGGAATATGTTGTGGCCTGTAATCCTCTCGAGGATAAGCGCAACTCCGTGCAGGGGACAGACAGCAAAGGGTTATTGGCAAGGGGGACCATTACCTTCAGCCAGAGCAGCGGGGATATTCTTGATTTCACCATGAGTGAGTTTACAGGCCGTCTGGGGAATTTTGAGGCCAATGGCGTTAATACAACAGATGCCATCAATTACCAGATTTTAAATTATGATGCCCTGCCCCTTGATGGATATGGATTTAATCTTTCGTTTAATGGTTCATCATGGAGTTTTGAGGATGTGAATAAAAATGGTGTCATTGAAGCGGCTGAGAAACCGGCTAATTACCCATTTGCCACTATTGTGTATTCAGATAGTCAGAATATCCAT
>JAIFMF010000151.1 GCA_020048635.1 Desulfobacula sp.
AAAATGATATTCACTGTCACTATTGTCCAAAAACGGATTTTAGGAAAAAAATAATTGTAGGAATTCTCCTTGCCGGGTTATGGTTATTGCGACCAAACAAAAAACCAACCCAAAAACAAAGGAGAATCCCAAAATTATGGTACGACATGCGAGCCTGTTCAGTCAACTGATAGCGTTTTTTGATCGAAATAAATTTAAAAAGCTGGTTATGGAGCATCAAGCAGAAAAGTTCTCAAAAGGGTTTCAAAGCTGGAATCAGTTTGTTTCTATGCTTTTCTGCCAGGTCGCCCAAGCTAAAAGCCTCAGAGAAATCAGTGGAGGGCTTGCCTGCTGCCTGGGTAAATTGCGCCATCTTGGTATCTCTGAGGCACCGAGCAAATCGACTCTGTCATATGCCAATAAAAAACGGCCCTGGCAAATGTTCCAGGATTTGTTTTATGAAACTTTGGATTTTTGTCGAAAAGCTTCACCAGGCAAGCATAAATTCAAGTTTAAAAATAAGCTCCTGTCTTTGGACAGCACCACTATTTCATTATGCCTGAGTCTTTTTCCCTGGGCTGAATTCAGGAGAACAAAAGGAGCTGTAAAGCTTCACCTGCTTTTGGATCATGACGGTTAAAGATTTCCTCTTGCCCCGGGTTCCATTGTTACCATGGATCGGGGATATAATGATTATAAGCTTTTTGCATATTGGACAGCACAAAAAATATTTTTTGTTACCCGTTTGAAAGAGAATGCCGATTATGAAGTTATTGCCAGACGAACGACCCCGCAAAGAGGGGATATTACGGCCGATGAAACCATTCAACTCACGGGTCATTATGCACAAAAAAACTGCCCTTATAATCTACGTAGGGTTGTTGTTTGGGATTCTAAAAATCAAAGGGAAATCGTTCTGTTGACCAATCATCATGGTTTTGGGGCAACAACCATTTCGGCAATTTATAAAGACAGATGGCAGATCGAACTGTTTTTCAAAGCAATAAAGCAGAACCTCCGAATTAAGACCTTTGTCGGAACAAGCGAAAATGCCCTTTATATCCAGATTTGGACAGCATTAATTGCGATGCTGCTGATAAAATTTCTCCAGCTCAAATCTACATTTTCATGGTCATTATCAAATTTGGTCGCTTTTTTACGATGGAATTTGTTTTCGTATAAAGACCTTTGGGAATGGATCAATAAGCCCTTTGATGTTTTGCCTGAAATCCCTCAGCCATTGCAAATGGAATTACCTTTTAAAGGGTTCTGAAAATGTAGTAAAGAAGAACAGGGAACCTGGTTTTTGAAAATAGAACTCAATACCCAATTGACGCGGCTTTAAAACGTAAAAAACGAAATCTTCAATTTATTTTGGACAGTAGTGATTACATATAATTAAACTATTTTTATACCTGTTTCTATAATTTCTTTCACAAATGGATTTTGCAAAGTGAAATCTTCAGGAGAAAAAGGAGTTACCTCTATTTCACAACTGATAGACAGCGTGACTTTCCTTATCTTGTCCTTGTCATTGATCCGATTCCCCTCGAATATATCAGAAACTAAAGCAATATCTATGTCACTCCATTCTTGATAATTGCCTCTTGCATAGCTACCAAAAAGAATCGCTTCTTTTATTGGAATCGAATTGCTGTCTAAGGCTCGAAGATAGCTGTTGATAATACTTTTTATTTTAGCAGGGATTTGAACCATGCATAATTCTCCCTTATTTTAGCTAAATATTCGTTCGTATATTCTGCATTACATTGTTTGTAAAATGCCAACGTATAATGTGAAAAAAGTTTGCCGTCTGCAAATAGGGTCATGGGATTGATCTCCTCATTACCAAAAGGGTTGCTCCGTCTCAACACCTTTAGGATTGCATGGCCGCGGTCAGCATGGCATGGGCCAGGGCTTCCGGTGAAATCCCATCGGTCTCGCGCAGCTTTTTTTCCGATTCCCACAAACAGCCATTCCATTTTCCATATTCCTCTAAATGCTCTCCAGGTCATGTCAGAAGCGGTGATGTATCGATACTCCTGTTCACCTTTCACTCCGCCGGAATCATAAAAATTGGAAGATCGAGTGTAAAATTATTTTTGGATGGACCTGTCCAGTTTTTCTTTTTCAAGTCGTACTATTTTTTTGAGTGCGTCTTCCGAGATATCTTTTTTTATTCCAGGGCAGGAATCGGCCATTGAACTCCAGTTTTCAGGGTTGCGGATGAGGGTTTTGATAAAAGGCCAGGCTTTGCACATATAAGGTTTGACCGGATGAATGGTGCATTGCCTTTCTTTGTCAAAAAAAATACAGCAGCCATCGTTTCCGCAGGCCAGAACATATCTTGATCCTGATTTTTCACAATATCGCGCTGCAAACTGCTCAGCGTTAAAGTGGATATAGGCGGATATGTGGATAATGTCCCGGGCTGTGACATAGGTGCCGCCGAACCCTCTGCAGCAATCACCGCATTGATGGCAGGTGAAGATGTTATCCCCGGTAGTTGATTCAGAACCCATATCTTTTTTCCATGGCTTTTTGCATGGTTAAATGATCAATATATTGCAGATCTCCTCCCATGGGAATACCAGAAGCAATCCGTGTGATTCTGATCGTTGTTTTCTTCAGCTTGGCAAGGATATAGGAAGCGGTTGCCTCCCCTTCCACATTGGTTTTCGTGGCCAGGATGATTTCTTTTATTTTTTCGGGATCAGCTCTTCTCATCAGTTCTTTTATCCGGATATCATCCGGTCCTATGCCGTCAATGGGAGAAAGAAGCCCGCCCAGGATGTGATAGATACCGATATACCCCTTTGATTTTTCAATGGCGGCCATATCTGTCGGATTTTCCACAACACAGATGAGGGATTTGTCCCTTGTCGGGTCGGCACATATCCGGCATCTTTCCTTATCACTAAAGGAAAAGCAGATTTCACAAAGCCGGATACTGCTTTTAAGCTCGATAATATCAGCCGCCAAGGTCGCAGCTTCTCCGGGCGAGGCATGAAGGATATGTAGCGTCAATCTTTCCGCCGTCTTTTTACCAATGCCGGGAAGCTTTGAAAGGCTATGAATCAGTTTTATGATCGGCTCAGGATAGTGCATCATGATGGTTTCTAAAACCCGGGAATATTTAATCCACCGGTCAGTTTGCCCATTTCAGAGGATACCATTTCCTGGGACTTGGTCAATGCGTCATTAACCGCTGCCAGAACAAGATCCTGGAGCATTTCAATATCATCCGGATTAACCACTTCTTTTTCAAAAACAATGGATTCGATTTTCTGGGCGCCATTGGCCACGACTTTGACCATACCCCCGCCTGATGAAGCTTCAATGGTTTTTGTAGCCAGCTCCTGCTGAGTTTGCTGCATTTTTTTCTGGAGCTTCTGGGCCTGTTTCATCATTGCATGCATATTGTTCATCATATTTAACTCCTATTTAAGAATTGATGATTTCGCCGTTAAACAGTCGCTTCGCTGCAACCACCAGGGGATGGTTCAAAGCAGCCTGCCGGGCTTTGATTTCATTTTTTTGCTGGAGGCTTTCATCGAGCCTGCTGTTTTGTAATAATATTCTGATGGTCAGATTTTTTCCAAGAAATTCCCGGCACAGATGTTTTAATTCAGTTTCTTTATTTTCAATCCTTTTTTTGTCAAAAGACGAGCAATTTTGAAGCTCAACAATAATCTCATCAGGAGGGTTTTCTTTGACGGAGCCTTTGGAGAGAAGGGCAAAAATAAAAGGCTGGGTTTGTTCTATTTTTTTTAAAAAGTCCACCCAGGTTTTGTGTTCAGGGATAGGGGGCGATTCCTGTAAAATGTTCTGGACTGCTACAGAATTCCGGGTTACATCCGGTTTTTTTTCAGATGGCCATGGTTTTTCATCTTCCCTTAAAGGAAGCAAGTCTGCTTCCGGGTTAAGCTTCGGTGTCGGTGAATATCCGGAGCCTGAATCCATTGAGTTGATCTGTCCGGCAAGAACATCAAGCTGATTGATCATGTGATCAATCCTGGCCCCGGAATCTATCTGCAACAGTTTTAAGAGGACCATTTCAATGGCAATGCGGGTATGAGACGAATACCGTATAATATTTTCTTCCTCTAAAAGGATTTGCAGGATTGCAAACACATGCTCAATTGGAATGCCGACCGCAGCCTGAAAAATGATCTCCTTTTCAGATTCCGTGACATTGACGGCTGGACTCTCCTTGCCGCATAACCGGATCACGCTGAAATTTCTGAAATAAAGAATAATATCCGCATAAAATTTTTTAAGGTCAATTCCTGAATCATTCACTTTTTCAATGATTTCAATGATTTTTGCCCCATTTTTCTCAAATATGGAGGTACAGATATCATGCATCAACTGGTGGTCAATGACGCCAATGGCATTCAGAATCCATGCAGGATCAATTTCTTTTTTTGCAGTTGAAGACAATATTCTGTCCAGAAGACTTAGCCCATCCCGGATAGAACCATCCGCTTCCCGTGCTATCAGTTCAATGCTCTCTTTTTTTACGAAGAATCCTTCTTTTTCGCAAAGCAGTTTCAAGTGGCTTGAAATTAATTCAACCGGAACCCGGATCAGATCATGGCGCTGGCACCGGGATAATATGGTCGAAGGAATTTTATGCACTTCGGTTGTGGCAAAAATGAACATTACATGCTCAGGCGGTTCCTCAAGGGTTTTGAGAAGGGCATTAAAGGCTGCTGTGGACAGCATATGCACTTCATCAATAATATATATTTTATATTTTGCCGATGAAGGCATGTAAGTGACGTTTTCTCGTAAATCCCGGACTTGATCCACACTGTTATTGGAAGCCCCGTCAATTTCAAAGACATCGGTGCAGTGTCCTTCAATGATCTCCTTACAGATTCTGCAGGTGTTGCAGGGAAGAGGCGAAGGACCGTTTTTGCAGTTCATTGCCTTTGCCAGAATCCGGGCAATGGTTGTTTTTCCTGTTCCCCTTGGGCCTGTAAAAAGAATGGCGTGGGCTACGCGGTTGGAAGAAATGGCGTTTTTAAGTGTAGTAGTGACATGATTCTGTCCTATCACATCATCAAAGGTCTGGGGTCGGTATTTGAGTGCTAATACTTGATATGACATGCTGTCCGATATGGTTAGTGGCGGAGAAGGAGGGATTCGAACCCTCGGTACCCGGTTAGAGTACACACGCTTTCCAGGCGTGCACCTTCAGCCAGCTCGGCCACCTCTCCGCATTAATCTGATTCAGGGCAAAATAGTATCTTTTTATAATTGTGTCAAGTTCTAAACAAGGGAAAGATATTCTTCAGTATATTTATTATCCAGGGTGTAAACAAAAAAAGGAGGGGATAAAAAACATTGCCGGTTCCCATTTTTCACTGCACGGACAATCACACGTGAGGCTTTTGTGGTTGCCTTGATATGGACATGCCGGATAAATTCAGGATAAAAATGATGCCTGGCCATGGCCAGGGTAAGATCAGATAGCCGATCAAAGGGGAAAATGATAAATAAGAGACCCTGATCTCTGATGAGATGGCTTGAACATTCAATAAGCGCATCAATATCAAGGGTTGTTTCATGTCTAGCCAGGGCTTTTTGGGGGTCAGGGTTAAGCCTGCCGGTCCCGAGTTTTTTATAGGGTGGGTTTGTAACAATGATATCGGCCCTTGTATCAGTTTCTGAAAATTTTATATTTTTAATATCGTCATGAAGGATATGAATATTTTTTTCAAAGCCGTTGGCAGCTATGTTTTGCTGTGCACAGGTATATAATTCTTCTTGTATTTCAATACCTGTAATTTTCAGAGTCGGGTATTGATATGCCAGAATAAGCGAGATAATACCGCAACCACATCCTAAATCCATCACTGTCTCATCACCTTTGGGAAGGATATGAGCTGCAAGAATCAGAGGGTCCAGAGAAAAACGATATCCTTTTTCAGGTTGGGATATATTTAATCGATGAATAGAGGAGTTATCAACTGAGAATTTTTCCAATTTTAAACCGGATTTTTTTGACCAGCGGCTGGTCAAGGTGCTTATTGATATTTAAAATCATTTCTCTTTCAAGAAATGTGAGTTGATGAATCCAGGTAGAACTCGATACATTCACAATGAGTATCCCGTCTTTGAAGGAATCCGGCTTGGCATTCATGGCAATGGGTTTGCCGACAGCGCCATCCCAGACATCCCAGATTCGTGTCATCCATGTATCCTGAGCTGGTCTGAACTTACCCAGTGCTGAGTTTAAAATATCACTGATGTGGATCAGTTTGCCGGTTTTATCATTTTTGCTCACGCTGAATATATCCTTAATAACAAAGAGATTTTTTATCCCTTAACATATTATTCATATCGAATATACCAAAAAAAAAGAATGAACATCTTTTCGAAATCTCGGTGACTTAGCGATTTTAAAAAAACATTGCCTTTTAGGGTTGATAAATATAAATATAGCTATATTTTCGAGCATCATATTAAAAACCGACTTACAGGATAATGCTTATGAATTGGGATTGGGATAAATTAAGGGAGAATCAGGAGAAATATGAGAACAAAAAAGAGGGCGGCGGAATGGGAATGCCGAAACCACCTCAGATGGATGAGCTTTTGGAACGATTCAGAAATTTAAAGAAATCAGGAGTTGTTCCCATTTCTTTTTTGATTTTGGTGGCTCTTTTGGCAATTTCAAGTGTTTTTACGATTGGAACCGATGAGGTCGGGGTTATCCAGCGATTTGGAAAATATGACAGGACAGCTCAACCCGGATTGAATTTCAAGTTTCCAACCGGAATTGAAAGAATCACAAAGGTAAAGGTGAAAAGAGTCTATCAGGAAGAATTTGGGGTTGAGACTGAAAAATCATCTGTCAATTACAGATCTGGAAGTGATAATGCCTCTCAAGAGACGCCTCTTATGTTGACCGGGGATCTAAATGTAGCAGTGGTTCCCTGGATTGTTCAATATAAAATTTCTAACCCCCTGGATTATCTGTTTAAAATTAAAGACGTCAGGGCCATTTTACGTGATATGTCTGAAGCCACTATGAGAACGGTCGTAGGTGACAGAAGCATCAATGAAGTGATCAGTAAAAGAGAGGAAATTGCCCTTGCAGCAAGGGAGATTCTTCAAAAAGAGATGGACCGGGCACAATCGGGCATAACCATTAATACCATCGAAATGAAAAAAACAAATGTTCCTGACCCTGTTCAGGCATCCTTTAATGAGGTAAACCAGGCTACCCAGGAAAAAGAGCAAACTATTTATAGGGCAAGAGAAGAATATAATAAGGCAGTGCCGCTGGCCCGTGGTGAGGCCAGAAGAGTCATAAAGGATGCTGAAGGGTACGCCATTGACAGGATCAATCGGGCCAAGGGAGATGCAGATAAATATTCGGCGATTTTTCAGGAATATGTAAAAGCTAAAGATATCACAAAAAAGCGGTTATATCTGGAAGCAATGCTGGAGGTTTTCCCCAAACTGGGTACAAAGTATATTATTGATTCCGAGCAGAAGAATTTTCTGCCTTTATTAAACATGAGCGGAGGAACTTCTCTTCCACAGAATCAAGCACCTTAGATAAAAGGATAGGATAGAAAATAACATGATGAGAAATATTATTTTGATCATTTTCGCCGCGGTTCTTTTTCTGGCATATAATGCCGCTTATATTGTTGATGAAACAGAACAGGTTGTCATCACTCAATTTGGTAAGGTTGTGGGTGATCCCATAACATCGTCCGGCCTGAAATTCAAGCTGCCTTTTTTTCAGAAAGCCAATGTTTTCGCTAAAAACCTTTTGACCTGGAATGGTATTCCAGGTCAAGTTCCGACACAGGATAAAACCTATATCTATGTAGATAGCTTTGCAAGATGGAAAATTGTTGACCCGGTAAAATTTATTCAGACGGTAAACAATGAGATGTCTGCCATTGACCGCCTTAATGGTATTATTGATCCTGCGGTAAGAAACCTGATCACCTCTCACCCCTTGGTTGAAAGTGTCAGGAATACGGATCGATCCATGGATACCTTTGAATATGACGTTGATGAAAATGTTAAGCGGGTTCAATATAAAATCAATCTGGGGCGGGATGAAATCACTAGACTGATCGTTGAACAGGCCAGTGAAAAACTCAAAGAATTCGGTATCGAGCTTGTGGATGTGAAGATCAAACGGATCAATTATATTGATAATGTCCGCCAGGCTGTATACGAACGGATGATTGCAGAAAGAAAGCAGATTGCGGAAAAATATAGAGCCGAGGGAGAAGGTGAGGCCAGTAATATCCGAGGAGAGAAGGAAAAAGAGCTTCAGGTTATCAAATCCCAGGCATATAGGGATTCTCAGAAAATAAAAGGGGATGCGGATGGGGAAGCCGCAAGGATTTATTCGACAGCCTACGGTGCTGATCCTGAGTTCTATGCGTTTCTAAAATCATTGGAAGTGTACAAGGAATCGTTGAAAAAAGACACCACACTGATCCTTTCCACAAATTCCGAATTCATGAAATATCTGAAAGGGATTGGGAAAGAATTAAAATAAACGATTTGAGTATTGAGTTGTTTGCAACTCAATACTCCTCAGTATCTTAAAAGCTATTTTTTCTTTCTCTGGTGTCTGGTTTTGGCAAGGAGTTTTTTGTGTTTATGCTTTCTCATCTTTTTTCTCCGTTTTTTCATTACACTGCTCAAAAAAATCACCTCCTTTGTTTAGCTTATATTTTATTGATTTAATTGACTGGTCACTATAGCATAACAGTTTGCCAAATGTCCATTTTTTTATTCGTACAAAGAAAGACGCTGGATGCATAAGCCAAAATACTTTAACAGGGAAGAACTTTTAAAAGTTGATGAAGCCGTTAAAATTTCAGAAGAGTTGGTGAATAATTTTTTTAAAATGTCATCAGGCCAATGGTTGAGGAACAGGTATGATATCAAGACAGCCAAAGACCTTGATGGGCATGAGTATGTGCAGGGTCCTTTTGCCCAGGTGATTAAATATGAAGCGCGGAAAAAAGAGGCTCCTTTGGGGTCGTCTTCATATACCCTTTATAAGGTCTGCCTACAGGATGATAGCATCCTTTCCACAATTCAAAAGGAAAACCTGCTTCTGGAGCCGTTTCTTTTATACATCCTCAGCCATGAACTTGTACACATTATCCGTTTTTCAAAATATAAACAGCGCTATGAAAACAAAAATGAGGCAGATGTAACATTGGATGAAGAAAGACAGGTTCACTTTCTGACCCATGAAATTTTAAAGCCTTTTACTATCCATGGATTGATGAAAGTATTTGATTTTTATAAGGATTGGCGCGCAGGCAATAATTTTGAGTCATAGATTAAAAAAATGAATAAACTTTCTTGACAAGGAGGAAAGGCGAGTTATTTTATGAATGATTTTTCGAGAGGACCAAAAAAAAACGGAGAATTAGGAAAATGCCGGTTTACGAGTATCAATGTATGGATTGTGGAAAAATAGATGAGGTATTTCAGAAAATATCAGATCCAGTTCGAACTACTTGTCCTCATTGCAAGGGAAGATTAAACAAGCTTATCTCACAGAGTTCATTTCATCTTAAAGGATCGGGCTGGTATGTCACTGATTATGGGGGAGCAAAGACAGGAAGCGAAACAAAATCAGGAATAAAATCAGAGACAAAACCCGATACAACATCCAACGAACCAAAAACGGTTTCTGCTAAAGATTCAGATTAAAAAAAGCAGAAACTCAAAATAAAACCATCAAATACATTTACATTAAAACAACAAATAGTATTTAAAGGAGAAATTGATCATGAGTTTGAGACCACTAAGTGACAGGATTCTAGTTCAGCGTATGGAAGAGGATGTTAAAACCAAAGGCGGCATTATCATCCCTGACACAGCAAAAGAAAAACCGGTAGAAGGAAAAGTTGTGGCTACCGGCAGAGGTCGGATGGGTGAAGATGGAAAACTTCTCCCGATGGATGTAAAAGTCGGCGATCGGGTCCTTTTCAGCAAATACGGCGGAACCGAAGTGAAAATTGACGGTTCGGATTATCTTATCTTACGTCAGGATGATGTTCTTGGAATTATTGAATAACCATAAAGTCAAAGAAAGAAATGGAGATTATTAAAGATGGCAAAAGAAATTAAATATGATGCCAAAGCCCGTGAAGCAATGCTTAATGGCGTAAAGGCACTTGCAGATGCAGTAGTGGTTACTTTAGGCCCAAAAGGCAGAAATGTGGTTATTGAAAAGTCCTGGGGCTCCCCCCTTGTAACCAAAGACGGTGTAACGGTTGCAAAAGAAATTGAGCTGCCGGACAAATTTGAAAATATGGGCGCCCAGATGGTGAAGGAAGTTGCCAGCAAGACCTCTGATATGGCAGGTGATGGGACAACCACAGCAACCGTTCTCGCAAGAGCAATTTATGAGCATGGCCAGAGACTGGTTGTTGCCGGAAATAACCCCATGGGAATCAAGCGGGGAATTGATAAAGCTGTTGCCAAAGTTGTCGAATGCCTGGAAGCAATGGCAAAACCGACCAAGAATCAGAATGAAATCGCCCAGGTTGGAACCATTTCTGCAAATAATGATAAAACCATTGGTAACATCATTGCGGAAGCCATGGATAAGGTCGGAAAGGAAGGTGTCATTACTGTAGAAGAAGCCAAATCAATGGACACAACCCTTGAAGTTGTGGAAGGCATGCAGTTTGATCGCGGTTATCTTTCCCCCTATTTTGTGACAAATTCAGAAAAAATGGTGGTTTCTCTTGATAACCCCTATGTTTTGATTTGTGAGAAAAAAATTTCCTCCATGAAAGATCTTCTTCCTGTCCTTGAAGCCATCGCAAGAACCGGTAAGCCGCTTCTTATCGTTGCCGAAGACATAGAAGGCGAAGCCCTTGCAACACTGGTTGTCAATAAGCTTCGTGGTACATTGAATGTTGCGGCTGTCAAGGCTCCTGGTTTTGGTGACAGAAGAAAAGCCATGCTGGAAGACATCGCCGTATTGACGGGCGGTCAGGTTGTTTCAGAAGATATCGGAATTAAACTTGAAAACGTAACACTTCAGGATCTGGGTCAGGCCAAATCCATAACGGTTGACAAAGATAACACCACTATTGTTGATGGGGCAGGTTCCAGAGAAGCACTTGAGGGAAGAGTAAAAATGATCCGGGCCCAGGTGGATGAAACAACTTCAGACTATGATAAGGAAAAACTCCAGGAAAGGCTTGCTAAGCTTGTCGGCGGTGTTGCGGTGATTAATGTCGGCGCAGCCACTGAAACAGAGATGAAGGAAAAGAAAGCAAGGGTAGAAGACGCTCTGAATGCAACCCGTGCAGCCGTTGAAGAAGGGATTGTTCCCGGCGGTGGCGTTGCACTTGTTCGATGCATCAAAGCCCTTGAAGAACTGAAACTTGAAGGTGAGGAAAAACTGGGCGTTGCCGTTATCGCCAGGGCCATTGAAGAGCCGCTGCGCAAAATTGCAGAAAACGCCGGTGTGGAAGGTTCTGTTGTTATTAATAGAGTCAAAGAGGGTGAAGGCGCTTTCGGCTACAATGCCTTGACAGATGTTTATGAAGATCTGATTGCAGCAGGTGTCATGGATCCTAAAAAAGTGGTCCGTTTTGCACTTCAGAACGCAGCTAGCGTTGCATCAGTCATGCTGACCACAGAAGCCATGATCGCAGATAAACCGGAAGAAAAATCCGGTGGAATGCCGGGTGGTGGAATGGGCGGTGGCGGAATGGGTGGAATGGGCGGAATGGGCGGAATGATGTAATTTCCCATCAAATGACCCTGCTCATATGAGTTTATATAAGCTCCTGCATATTTATTGTGCAGGAGCTTTACCATTTGGACGGGAGGGGTGCAGTAAAACCCTTTAATAAGAACTTGACATGCAATGACTGCTCGTATACTAAAGTTATGATTTTTTTGTTTTACAAACATCAGGAAGGTAAATTTGTAAGAGAGGTTATATGACCACTGAAAGTATTGGACTGTTTTATATGTTGAGCGAGGCAGGTCCGATTGTCAAATTCGTTATGCTGTTGCTGTTGTTTTTTTCAATAACATCATGGGCGATAATCTTTATAAAGATCAGGTATATTCGAAAAGCATTCAAAGATTCAGCCGAGTTTACGGATATTTTCTGGCAGTGCCGGAACCTTGCAGATGCCTTTTCAAAAGCAAAGGCTTTAAGGTCAAGTCCGCTGGCCAGGATTTTCATTGCCGCATATATGGAGATGGCAAGATCGGACGGCAATGAGACAAAAAAAACATCACTAAAAAAAACCGAAGGGTCATATTTACAGAGTATTGGAAGTGTCAACCGATCATTGAAGCGAACCATGAATGTTGAAATGAGACGACTGGTTCAGTTGGTCCCTTTTCTAGCCACAGCAGGTAATACAGCGCCGTTTATAGGCCTTTTTGGAACGGTCTGGGGGATTATGGACACCTTTCAGGGGATCGGATTGAGCGGGTCGGCAAGCCTTGCCGTTGTTGCTCCCGGTATTTCAGAAGCACTGGTGGCAACTGCAGCAGGATTGGCAGTGGCTATACCAGCGGTGATTGCGTATAATTTCTTTAACGATAGAATCAGGGTTTTCGATTCTGAAATGCAGAGTTTTTCTTCAGATATTTTAAATATTATAGAACGTGACATTCAAAAGCAAATGGAGGAATAATGCAAACAGGTTCCGGTAATGGCCAATTCATGTCCGAGATCAATGTCACGCCTTTTGTGGACGTAATGTTGGTGCTTCTGATTATTTTTATGGTGACGGCACCCATGATGGTTCAGGGTATTAATGTGAATTTACCGAAAGCGACTGCAAAAGCCTTGAAAGGTGACGAGGAACGCCTGATTATCTCCATTGATAATGAGATGAAAGTTTTTATTAATGAGCAAGTTGTCAGTGTTGAATTTTTAACTCAGAAACTTGCGGCAATACTTGAAAATCTGAAAACTAAGGATGTATATCTTAAGGCGGACAAACAGGTGCCATATGGGGTAGTGGTCAATGTGATTTCCAAGATAAAAAAGGCAGGGGTTGACAGCCTCGGGATGATCACACTGCCGGATAATGAAGATAAGTCCTGATAAACGACAGGTATGAGTTCTCAGGAGAGTTTTAAAAAAAGAAGAGGATCTCTTCTAAACCCCATGGATCAGGACAATAAAACCGGGCTTATTTTTTTTGTTGTTTCTCTTGTGGTTCATGGCTTGTTTTTTGGAGGGCTTATTTTTTTTCAAAATTTTCACTTTGCCAGATCGATGCCACCGGTTATTCAGATCGATCTTGTTTCTTTTGCTTCCATGGCAGGGTCTGATAAATCAGGTGGAGGAGGAGAATCTGCAAAGAAAGTCAAAGATGAGGTAAAAAATGAAAGTCAGGCGGTTAAAGAAGCAGGCGCTCCGATCCAGCCGGCTGAAACAAAAAAAGAGGAGCCACCCCCTGTTATTAAACCGGATATCAGTTTAAAAACAAAACCAAAAGATTTAAAAGATCTACTGGCTGAGCAGGAAAAAAAAATTAAAGAAGATGAAAAGAAAAAAGAGGAAAAAGTTAATCAAAAGACACCTCTGAAGGAACCGAACACGGGAAAAACAGTAGACAAACCAAATGAAAAGCAGGACGGAAATAACCTATCTGAGGTTTTAGGCCGTCTCCGGAAAAAGGTCGCCGAACAGGGGAGTTTAAAACAAGGTGAAGGTGGCGATGGTCATGAAGGTGAAGGGAAAGGGGGTTCCCCGGAGGGAAGTGGAAAAGGCGGAGCAAGTCCCTTAGAGCTTTATCTTAATGAACTAGGGTTGCGAATTCGAGAAAACTGGGTGTTCAATGAAAGTCTTGCCAGGGTGGACCGAAACTTGGAGGTTAGAATTTTAATCAAAATTTTAAAGAGTGGAGAGATAAGGGATATTATTTTTGAAACACGATCAGGAAATTCTTATCTTGATGAGTCTGCAAAAAAAGCGATCATGAAGATTAATTCTTTAAAGCCTTTACCGGCTGGAATGTATTCCTATGATCTGGGTTTGATTTTTACACCTGAGGGCTTGAAATAGAAGTATCTATAATCAAAAATGGTATGGTATATTTTTTATGATGAAAAAAATAATTCTGCAGGGGTTCTATTGTTTTTTGTTCATGGTTTGTTTTGAGATACCTGTTTGCAACGGGGTAACTTATATCAACATCGGCAGCCCATTGCTGAAAAAAGCACCTGTTGCAGTTCCGGATTTTAAAGCCTTAAGTGGCAGTGCTGAAGAAGTGAAGCATGGGAAAACAGCAGTTCAAATATTATCAGAAGCATTGAATTTCACTGGCTATCTGAAAACCATGGATCCTGTTGCGTTTCTGGCTAATCCGGCTCAATCCGGGATTCAGCTCTCTGAAATCAATTTTAGAGATTGGAAGGGAATCGGTGCAGACTATCTCATTACAGGCGGAGTACTCTCTGAAAGTCCGGGCAATATCAAATTTGAATTAAGGTTTTTTGATTCAATTAATTCAAAACTTCTTGTGGGAAAAGTATATACTGGCTCTGAATCACAGATCCGTAAAATGATGCATATGTTTTGCAGTGAAATAGCTTTTATTCTTACTGGGAAATATGGAGTCTTTGGTACTGAAATAGCTTTTGTTTCAACCGTAGATGGAAACAAGGAAATAATTACCTGTGATTTTGACGGGCAGAATATTAAACAGATCACTTTCCATAAAAGCATTACTCTTTCTCCATCCTGGTCATCGGATGGTAAGTGGCTGGCTTATGTTTCCTATGCAAAGGGGAAACCGGATATTTATATTAAAAACCTCCAGGAAAATAGAGGGGCTATAGTTGATTTCAAAGGAATGAATATTTCTCCGGACTGGATGCCGGGGCAGCAGAAACTTGCAGCCGCATTAAGTTTTTCTGGTGATCAGGAAATTTATCTATTGACCATCAATGGAGAAGTGATTAAAAGATTAACTGACAGTTTGGGAATTGATGTATCGCCTAAATTTTCACCGGATGGTCAGAAAATTGCGTTTACATCAAAGCGTGCGGGGACTCCCCAGATATTTATTCAGGATATTGATTCCGGGAGTGTAAAAAGGTTGACGTTTAATGGTTTAAATAATACCTCGCCAGCTTGGTCTCCGGATGGAAAAAAGATAGCCTATGTAGGCATAGAAAAAAATAATATTGATATTTTTGTGATGAGTATTGATTCAGGCGTGCCGGTTCAGTTGACTGCGGATTCAGGTGATAATGAAGATCCGGTCTGGTCACCTGATGGAAGTATGCTGGCCTTTACATCAACACGTGAGGGTGGTGTGCCAAGGATCTTTGTCATGAATGCTTCAGGAACCGACCAAAGAAGGCTTTTGAACATGAGTGGCAAGCAGACCCAGCCGGACTGGTCAATTTCAGATAGTACGAGAGAAGGTATGTAGGTATTTAATAATTAAAAGGGGGAAAAAAATGAAAAGGAAAATTTGGTTAAATGTATTACTGGCAGTTCTTGTTGCAGGTCTTTTCTTTACAGTGTCATGTGCAAAAAAAGAAGTTGTTTCTGATGCCGGAACTGTAAAACAAGCATCGGCTGCTAAATCTGCGGATGATGCAGATGCAAAAGCTAAAGCAGATGCAGCAGCAAAAGAAGCTGCAGCTGCAGCTGCAAAGTTAGCTGCTGCAAAAAAAGCATTTGAAAATGAAGATGTTCATTTTGACTATGACAGTTCAGACTTGACAGCCGCTGCTAAAACTCTGTTAAAAGACAAAGTCGCATGGTTAACTGCAAATGCATCTGCTGGAGTTAACATTGAAGGACATTGTGATGAACGTGGTACAACCGAGTACAACCTTGCCTTGGGTGAACGCCGTGCGACTGCTGTAAAAGCCTATCTGGTCGATCTTGGTATTGCGGCCGCTCGTATGAATACCATTAGTTTTGGTGAAGAAAAACCAATGGATAAAGGAAAAACAGAACTCGCCTATGCAATGAACAGACGAGCTCATTTTGTAGTTAAATAGTCGATGGGATATTACTAAATGAATTCAGGCGTAATACTTTGGCAGATAAAGTATTACGCCTGAATCATTAGGACCTTTTGTCTGTTTGGAGTGTGGTTATGAAAATAAATTGTCTTTTTTATATTGTCATCGGGGCACTTTTTTTTTCCGGATGTGTTGAATCACAGCAATTTGTTGCCCTTGAAAACCGGGTGGCAGCAATGGAAATGGAAAGGAAAAAGCAACTTAATACTCAGAATGAAAAAGATAGAGAACTTGAAACAATTCAATCAAAAATGAAAGAAGGGATCAAGCCGGAAGATTATGCGAATATGAAGTACGATATTAAGATCCTCAAAGAAAATAATCAAAGGCTTCAAGGCTCAATAGAAGAAATAAACCATAACCTCGGGAATTACAGCAAAAAGGACAGGGAAGAGCTTGACAAGAGAATCGAAAGACTTGATAACGCAATTTCTCAGAATTATGAGAAGCTTGTTGAACTCGAAAAGTATCTGGGTCTGGAACCATCTCGTCCTGTAGATACCTCTAAAGAGGGTGCTGCAAAAAATGTTGTGGGAACTGAAAATAAAACTGCTATTTCCGGTGAATCCAAGAAAGAGGAAAACAAACCAGTTCCTTCCGGCGAATCCAAAAAAGAGATTGGGGAACAGGAATTATATGCATCAGCAAAAAAACTATTCGATGAAGGCGATAAAGCTAATGCACGCGCCCAGTTTGAAAATTTTATCAAAAAATTTCCAAAGTCTGAAAACGCCGACAATGCAAGATTCTGGATTGCAGATAGCTATTTTTCGGAAAAATGGTTTGAAAAGGCAATTTTGGAGTACCAGAAAGTTCTTGAAGATTACCCAAAAAGCAATAAAACAGCAGCAGCAAGGCTTAAGCAAGGTTATTCATTCGCAGAGCTGGGTGAAAAAGCAAATGCAAGACTTATCCTTAATGAATTGTTGAAAAAACACCCGGATTCAAATGAGGCAAAATTTGCCAAGGAAAAATTGAAAAGCTTACAGTAACTGTATTATTCCTATGATCAAAGTAATAGGGATTGATCCGGGTTTGGCCGGTACGGGTATTGGTGTCATTCAGGGAAGCCATACTAAAATTTTGGGGTATTCTTTTGGAACTATTGCAACGGAGGCTGAAGATCCGATTCATTTCAGACTTCATGAGATTTATTCCAAAACATTGGAATTCCTTTGTGAGCAAAAGCCTGATTATGTAATAATAGAGGATATTTACTCTCTTGAAAAATTTCCTGGATCAGGTATTATGCTTGGAAAAGTTTCAGGCGTTTTGATGCTGGCAGCCTATAAAGCAGGATTAAATATGGAAGAGATACCTGTCCGTGAGGTAAAAAAAATCATCTCCGGGAATGGAAGTGCAGACAAATATCAGATGGAACGGGCCATTCGAAACCAGCTGAACCATGATCAGCCCATCCGCCCTTTTCATGCATCAGACGCATTGGGCCTGGCTTTAACAGGATATTACAGGTATAGAAACACGCAATGATCGGATACCTTGAAGGATCCATCCTGCATTTTGAGTCGGATGGCATTTTATTATTGGCAGGTCATATCGGCTACGAAGTATTTCTGAATCATCAGGTTCTTGAAAGAATTAGATCGCAAAGCTCCCATAACGACATTATCGCTCTATATATCTATTATCATCAGACTGAACGTCAACCAAAACCGGTTTTGATCGGTTTTCAATCACTTGAAGACAAAGCATTTTTTCAGGAATTTATTACTGTC
Organism: Desulfobacula sp.; assembly: GCA_020048635.1. Taxonomy (GTDB): domain Bacteria; phylum Desulfobacterota; class Desulfobacteria; order Desulfobacterales; family Desulfobacteraceae; genus Desulfobacula. The sequence goes on from JAIFMF010000151.1 coordinate 17,760, forward strand.
GATGCCATCGGCCCTATGAAAGCCGTAAAGGCCATGAGTCGGCCTATAGGTGATATCGCATTGGCCATTGAAAAAAAAGATACAGGTTTTTTGGCAGGGTTAAATGGAATTGGAAAAAGAACTGCTGAGAAAATTATTGCAACTCTAAATGGAAAGGTTGAAAGATTTATTTCTGCTGCTGATGGTCAGGAAGTGATTGAAAATTCCCATATTATGGATGAAATGAATGACGTCCGCCAGAAGGTTGAAGATGTTCTTGTAGAGCAGTTAGGCCATTCCCATGCATCAGCAAAAAGGATGGTCAAGGAGGCGTTTGAAAGAAACAGGATGATTTCAACACCTGAAGAACTTTTCGATGAAATCTATCAGGAAAAAAGATAAATATGGGTGATTCAATAATTTCATATTCGTCTGATAGTTCTGATAGAAAAGGTATTGTCACATCAAAAAGCACGGTTGATGAGTTGTCCCCTGATATCATTTCTTTAAGGCCTACAGGCTTTAAAGATTATATTGGGCAGCATGATACTGTAGAAACCCTGAAAATTGCCATTCAGGCCGCCAAAATGAGAAATGAGCCCCTGGAGCATATTCTGCTTCACGGTCCTCCAGGGTTGGGAAAAACAACGGTATCCCATATCATTGCCAATGAAATGGGGAAAAATTTGACCGTTACTTCAGGGCCGACCCTGGAAAAAGGCGGAGATCTCATTGGGATTCTAACCAATCTCGGTGAAGGGGATATCCTTTTCATTGATGAAATTCATCGAATTCCAAAAATAGTTGAAGAGTTTTTATATCCTGCCATGGAGGATTTTGCTGTTGATTTTATATTTGATAAAGGAATCCATGCAAGAAGCCATCGGTACCGGCTCAAACAATTTGTTCTGATCGGTGCAACAACTCGCGTAGGTCTGTTATCCTCCCCATTAAGAGATCGTTTCGGAATTTTTCGTACACTTGACTTTTACACTCCGGAACAACTGGTGGTGATTATTAAGCGATCCGCGGCTATTTTAAATACCATTATTACGGATGATGGCGCAAAGGAGCTCTCCGAGAGATCCAGAGGGACCCCAAGGATTGCAAACCGGCTTTTAAAACGAGTCAGAGATTATTCTCTTGTTAAATCACATGGGGAGGTAACTCTCGAAAGCGTTAAGGCTGCGCTTGACCTTGAGGGAATCGATCACTTGGGATTGACAACGCTTGACAGGAATTATTTAAAAACGGTAATCGATTTTTATAAAGGAGGTCCTGTCGGGATTGAAGCCATTGCGGCAACATTGCAGGAAGAAACGGACACTCTCGTCGATGTGGTTGAACCGTTTTTGTTAAAAATCGGCTTGGTCCTTCGAACCTCGAGTGGCAGGAAAACCTCGGAAAAAGCTTTTAATCATCTTAAACTCTACCCATAATAAATTGAGGGTTTGTTTCAATTGCTAATGGAAAAGAAAACAAATTTTAATAAACAGCACGTATTGTTCCTATTCACTCTATTTGTGATCGGTATCCTATTCACCTCAGAAATCTTGGCAGATGATTATACCCGTCCATCAGCAATTATTAAACTGCCGGAAAACGAAAACGCAATTTTGGTTGAGAAGAAAAATCAAACGCTGTTTCTCTACAGTTTTAAGTCCGGAGAGCTGGTGATTCAGCAAAAAATGCCCTGTTCCACTGGGGAAACGCCTGGAGTGAAACAGAAATCCGGGGATAAAAAGACCCCTGAGGGCATCTATTTCTTAAAGGATGAATACGAAGAAAAATATCTGTCAGCGGTATATGGGATAAAGGCATTCCCTTTGGATTATCCTAATCTGATGGATAAAAGAACAGGGAAAGATGGATCGGCAATCTGGATACACGGCACCAATAAAATTTTGAAACCCATGGATTCGAACGGGTGTATTGCTTTAGAAAATTCAAATATTCTGAAACTGGATGAATATATAACACTTGATTCAACTCCGGTTATCCTGGTTGAAGAGTTCAACAAAATCGATAAAGATACACTTGTCAAACAGGAACAAGAGATCAACCTTATGCTGGATCAATGGATTAAAACAGTCGAAAACGGAAGTTATCATGATTATCTGTCCTTTTATTCTGATGAATACCTTCCTGAAATTGACTGGTGGACAAAATGGATGGAGATACGAAAAAATTCATCCGTGGCCAGCTTGAGCCTAAGAATAGAAAGATCCAGGACAGGCATTTATTATCATAATCATGTTTTTGTGATATTGTTTGATTATTCATTAACAACAAATAAAGAAAAGATATTATTGGGGAAAAGAAAGCTGTTTCTTGAAAAGAAAGGCCCAGCTTATAAGATTATTGGAGAGGCATATCAAAACGTCTCAAAAGAATTCCAGGCCACTCAATTCCCTTTGCTTACCGCAGCATTAAAAGCCATCAAGCCTGCTTCAAAATCGGAGCCGGCAACGGAAACAAAACCAATTATAGCGACCAAACCTGCCCAGGAAACAAAACCGATTCAAGCAATTCAATCTGTTCAAGCGACCAAACCTGTTCAGGAAACAGTTAATCAATGGCTGGCAGCATGGTCGGCAAAAGATATGGACAAGTATGCTTCTTTTTATGCAAATAATTTTTATTCTGATGGAATGAACAAGAAAAAATGGGTTGAGCGGAAAAGAAGTATCGCCGGGAAAAATGATATTATTAAAGTTACCGGCAAGACGTTTCAGGTCAAGCAGACAAACGATACATGTGAGGTTTCATTTTTTCAAGACTATAAATCCAGCGGATTAGCGACTCGGGGTACAAAAAAGTTAAATCTTATTAACATAGGTGGATCATGGAAGATATATCAAGAGAGCTGGAAAGAGAAATAGCCAAATCCAAACCCAAACCTTTCAAGAAGAATCGAAAAATAAAGATTCTGGTTGTGGATAATTTTGGGAAGGTAATCTCCGGTGATCACATGAAAATATTATTAATGGTCCTATCTTTCATCAGTATTGTAACTTTTTTAACCTCAGCCTATCTTTTTTACCATTATTACACTTTGTCCCGGGAGGCGGTCTCTGCAAAGACCAGTCTAATTCTCGCTGAAAAAAAAATCAGTGAATTGACAGGTGAAAAAGAAGTCTTGATGGCAAGACTTGTGATTCTTGGAAAAGAGCCGGGCGTCAAAAAAACCTTGGAAAAGGATGAAAGGCCTTTAAACAATGATCAAGAAGAGAAAGCAGCCGGTAATCCCGTTATTGGTTTAACTCTTCAGGCAGCAACGGAGAGGCAGGACACAACAGAAGCCAAAGTAAATAATAAAACAATTTCCATAGAGAAGTTTATTGTAACAAGGGATAGGACAAATAAAGATGTTCTAGTACAATTCGGTGTAAGAAATATTTCAAAAGAGCAAGGAGATATATCAGGACGAATATTTACGGTTTTACAACCTGACAACAACATTGAAGAACAATGGCTTGTTGTACCGGCAGCAAAACTCAAAAAAGGAATCCCAATAGAAAATCAGAACGGCCAATATTTTTCTATTGCGCACTTTAAACCGGTAAAATTTAAAATTAAAAGTGAAGTAAATTCAGATTTCTATAAAAAAGCCTCCATTTTTATTTTTAATATTGAGGGAGAACTGGTTTTCGAAAAAACAATCGATATAACCGAGACTGAATAAGCTTCAATGGAAAAAGCTTCAATTATAAAAAAGACAATTGCAATCCTTTCCCTCTTCTGGTTATTTTTTTGCAGTTCAATATTTGCTGGTCAGAAAACACACACGGTTTTTTTTGAAGGAGAAGAAAATGAATTGCATGTTTATCGGATCAAGGGGACGCAACCTGGGAAAACATTGCTCATCATAGGTGGAATTCAGGGTGATGAACCGGGTGGGTATCTTGCAGCAGATTTTTATGCGGATTTCCTGCTCGAAAAGGGGAATTTGATTGTGGTTCCAAGAGCAAATTTTCCTTCCATATTAAAAATGGAAAGGCAGATTAACCAGGATATGAATCGAAAGTTCCTGGATGATGATATTTCTAATTATGAAACAAGGGTAGTCGGTGTCCTGAAAAAATTGATCTGTGAAAGTGATTGTTTTCTGAATCTTCATGAGGGCTCAGGTTTTTATTCCCGTCATTGGGAGACTGAAGAGAAAAACCCTGAGAAATTCGGTCAATCCATCATTATTGATGATTCCGTTCTACACAAAACCGGCTCAAGAGAATTAATAAACCTTGAAAAGATGGCAAGTCAGGTTATTAATAAGATCAATGGTCACATTGAAAATAAAAATCATTTTTTTCATGTTAACAATCACATGACCAATCATACGGATTCAATTCATAAAGAACAACTTAGATCAGCAACATATTATGCATACAATATCTGTAAGATTCCTGCATTTGGAATCGAATCCGCTAAGATTCTTCCTCTGGAACAAAAAGTCAGGCAGCACATCCACGCCATCAATGGATTCATGGAGATCATGGAGATTATTCCCAAAAACCCGAATATTGATTTAAAAAAACCAGAAATGCAATATATGATAATATCCGTCAATAATTCGATTCCGGTTGTAGTGGAGGCAATGCAGCGATTAAAGATCAGTAAGGGGGATACCATTAAAATCCATGATATCGTTGCAAACTATGAGAGAGGACTCAGCGTTGATGTTATAGGATTAGGGAATCAGTTTAACGATATGAAAAATGAGCTTGTCATCAATGAATCAACACGAATTGAAGTTAAGAAAGATTTTTATAAATGTGGAAGCGTATTTATTGATATCGATTCTCAACGCTCAAATTCGGTAAAAAAACTCAGTATCACAGAAAGTGGTGAGGTATCTGCATTAAAATATAAATTCAGAATTAATAATATCCCTAATCTTGTCGATAACTACAGCCATGTGAAGGTACGTATGGGGGATAAGCTGATTATTGAAGACCTTGTTTCCGGTAAGGTTGATCCTTCAAAATATATTGTTAATTTTAAGGGTTTTGTCGGCAATTCGGATAATAATAGTGGCGAAGATCGAGGTTATATGATTCATATAGCCGAAGGATCACTGATGAAACGTTACTCGGTGGACAATATGGGGCAGTGCTACCAAGTGGTAACAACATTGGATGGAAAAGAAGTCGGGAAAATTTTTATTGATATCCAGCCATAAACAGCTGAGGAGACTTAACGTGGGAACAAAAAACAGTAAGAATCTTTCAATCATTGATAAAGAGCTGAAAATCGAAGGCTCTATATCGAGCAGTGGAAAGTTGATTATTAAGGGCCAGGTCACCGGAACCATTGAAGGGGATGTGGTGATTATTGCCGAAGACGGTCAGGTGGATTCCAGTTCAACAAAAGTATCAAGCCTTACCATCGGTGGGAATTTCAAAGGCGAAGTCATTGCTTCAAAAGAATTAATTATTCTTTCGACCGGTACTTGTACTGGAAAGGTTGAGTGTAGAGATCTTATTGTTGAAAATGGAGGTATTTTAAATGCTGAGGTAACATGTAAAACCACCAGCAAATTATCGACGGATAAAGATTCAAAACCTTTTGAACCTCTTGTTCTAAGAGATAAGAAACAAATAGAGCTTTAAAATTAGCTTGACAGAATTTAAAAAAAAATATAGTAACTCTGGATTGTGTTTATGAAAAGGAGCGTTAAGGAAATTGAAAAAATATACATATAGTGCAAAAAGATCGGATAATAAAGAGAACTGGTGTGTTATCGATGCTAAAGATAAAATTCTTGGAAGACTCGCATCACAGGTGGCATATAGAATTCGTGGAAAGAACAACCCTCTTTTTTCGCCCCATGTTGATACAGGTGACTGGATTATTATTATTAATGCAGATAAAATTCGTCTGACGGGAAACAAATTGGATCAGAAGAAATATTACCGCCATTCCGGATATATTGGTGGGTTAACAACTGAAACAGCAAAAGAACTGCTTGAAAAAAGGCCTGAAGAGGTTATTAAAAAAGCGGTTCGCGGTATGCTTCCCAAAAATAGACTTGGTAGAAAGCTTGGCAGAAAATTGTTTGTCTACGCAGGAGATCAGCATCCCCATGCTGCTCAAAAACCTGATACTGTTGAAATTTAAGGAAAAAAGGACGCGGTAATTATCAATGGATAGCGGAAACATATTTTATTCGACTGGTAGGAGAAAAAGTTCTGTTGCCAAAGTGTGGTTAACACCTGGTAATGGAAGAATTGTGGTTAATGATAAAGATGTTAGCGAGTATTTTGAGCTGAATGTTGCAAAAGATTTATTAACATCCCCTTTAGCACTTACCCAAAAAAGCGATGCTTTTGATGTCAAAGCCACAGTGATGGGTGGCGGCAAATCCGGTCAAGCAGGTGCCATTCGCCTTGGTGTATCCAAGGCCCTTGTGATTCTTGATCCTGACCTCCGAGGCATATTGAAAAGCGCAGGCTTTCTTACAAGAGATTCCCGTCAGAAAGAGCGGAAAAAATACGGTAAAAAAGGCGCACGAGCCAGTTTCCAGTTCTCAAAAAGATAATTGTTTCCTTTATCTCAAAATTATCAGGGGCAATTTTTTTGCCCCTTTTATATTTTTTGTTTGTAAAAAATGAAAACCTTTTTGTTTTACGATGTTGAAACAACTGGTTTAAACCCTGCTTTTGATCAGATTTTAACCTTTGCCTGCATTCGCACGGATCTCCACTTCCGGGAAATTGAAAGACAATCTATCACAATTCGATTGAGAGAAGATATTGTCCCATCCTCAGAAGCCTTTTTAACTCACGGTTTAACAAGTGACGAATTGGCTCTTGGAATCAATGAATATGAAGCGGCGCTTAAAATTCATAAAATTGTAAATACACCAGAAACCATAAGCCTTGGATATAATTCGCTTAGGTTCGATGATGTATTTTTGCGTTTCATGTTCTATCGAAACCTTCTTGACCCATACAGCCATCAATACGGTAACGGTTGCAGCAGAATGGATGTTTTACCCATCACAGTTGTTTATAAAGTGTTTCATTCAGCTTGCATCAAATGGCCTGTAGCTGAGGGAAAACCAAGTTTGAAACTTGATTTGATCGCTTGTGAAAATAAGCTCGTTACTACAGGCCGGGCTCATGAAGCAATGAATGATGTCGAATCGGTAATCGGCCTTAGTAAACAATTATCTCAGCAGAAAGACATATGGAACTATTGTCTTGATTTTTTTAATAAAACAAAGGATGAGGCAAGAATCAACAGAGTCAATAGCGATTTTCATATTCAGGGTAGATATTTCAGGATCTGTATAATGATTTCTTTGTCTTTTGGTTCAAAAGTAAACTATTTGGCTCCTGTCATCCATCTTGGCCAGTCGTTGCCCTATAAAAACCAAAGCTTGTGGTTGCGTCTTGATTCAGAAGCTATTCCGGGTTTTGGCAACGAACTGAATTCTGATGATGCCCATGTGATTAGGAAACGGCCTGGCGATGAGTTAATCATTCTGCCTGCCCTTGAAAGATTCTGGAATAGAATGCCGGAATCTTCGAAACAGTTTGCAGATGAGAATCTTCAAAAAATTCGCAATGAGTGGAGAAAGTTTTTTGAATATATTCAATACCATCTTGAATACAAGTATCCTTATATTCCGGATATCGATCCGGATGCGGCACTTTATCAAGACGGTTTTTTTACCAGCCAAGAGAAAAAACAATGCGAACTATTTCACAAAACAGGGAATGATCTGAAACATGAGATTCTGAATCAAATACAAAGTCATCGGATAAAAGCATTGGCTATCCGTATCCTGGATAGAAATTATTTAGGAAATCCTTTGGCGACGAAGAGTACTGAATATCAGATCCATAAAGAGAGACTACGATCTTTTTTGGATGAACATAAAATCAAGGGTTATAGAGGTGATGTGAAATTTAACATTGAGCGAGGGCTTGAAGAGTTAAAAGAAATTGAAAATAAGATAACAAGTTTTGACCTGAATCAAAAAACGATCATCGAATGGCTGAAAGAGTATATAAAAGAATTTTAATTTTTTGAGTTGAGTCCATGAACCTGGGCATCGTAAATAAATTTATTTATTATCGCCTCGTTCTGATTGGAAAGATTGATGAATTGTAACCCCATCAATATATATCTTTCCGAGTATCTGGGGTTGACCCTTACGACCAGAGCACGTATGGGAATGGCAATGGGATCTTCCTCGTCGGTATCTGCCAGTATAATTTGAAAATTTATTTCTTCATTGACTTTAATTGCAACAAGAGGATTTGAATTATTATTTATCTTGGGAACAATAATGCCGACCCCATTAAAAGAAACATCTCTGATGGAAAAGTCTTTCAGGCTGTCGTACTCAAAGTTTTTATATAATATTTTGCTTTTAATGATATGTTTTGTGCTGAGCGGCAGGCGGAAAGCAGATCGAATATTAGTTTCCTCTACCGGTAGTTTATATTTTAAAAGAACTGCCGATACCCTTGTTTTATTGGCAAGCAGGTATTGATCGATGATATTAAAACCCTGACATTCTATTCCGAACCTTACTTTTTTGTTTTTTTCCTGAATGATCGTTGTCAGATGAAGTTCTCTGAAAGTGGTCTTTTGGGAGAGGGCTGTTCTAGGTTGGGCAATTGTGATAGATTCATTTCCAAAATCAACATCAAAAATAATGGATGATCTGGAATACGGTGCCAGGGAATTCATATTAAAAACCAGATCCACCCCGACAGAGGGAAGAAATATTTTATCTATGAAAAGGGTCAATTTGAAAAATATTCAGGCAGTACCCGGTTTGCAGATACTGCCTGAATGAATCCTTAAGGATATTATTTTACAGCGTCTTTAAGTGCTTTTCCAGGGACAAATTTAGGTACGTTTCTTGCCGGAATATTAATTTCTTTTCCTGTTTGAGGATTTCTTCCTTTTCGAGCTTTTCTTTCGGCAGTTTTGAATGTACCAAAACCAACCAGGGTGACAGAGTCATTGCTGGACAACGCTTCCGTTATTGCTTTAATGGTGCAGTCAACTGCTGCCTGTGCATCTTTCTTGCTGTTAAGTACTTCTGAAACCTTGTTGATTAAATCGCCTTTGTTCATCTTGATCACTCCTTTGTTTAGGTTTTAGAAATTTCCAAATACTAAATTTGTCAATAAAACACTTCTGTTACGTTTTTTTATTCAATTGAATCAGCTTTTTACGGTACGTTACGTCGTTGAGAAGTGCGTGTCAAGTCTTTATTCACATTTTTTTAAAAATTTATTGCAGGCTTTTAAGAAAAAATATAAAATCAATCCCTAAAGGAGAAAAATATGGATGCAGCACTCGTTAACCCTTTTATTGAAGGTACTTTACATATTCTCGATACTACAGCATTTGTAAAAGTTAAACCCGAACCCCCTTTTCTTAAAAAAGACCGGAAATCTTTAGGGGATATTTCCGGATATCTTGAAATTTCCGGAGATTTGATCGGGTCGGCAGTTGTCAGTTTTTCAGAAGAAAGTATTCTTGGAATTGTTTCTGCTATGTTTGGAGAGGATATGACAGAAATAAATGATGAAATTAAAGATGCAGTTGGTGAAATCAGTAATATGGTCGCTGGACATGTTACAACAAAAATCGCTGAATTGAGTAAGAAAGTGAAAGTCAAGTTTAAGGAAATCAAGATGGGGCAGGGAACTTTAATACCCCATAGTGAAGGAGCAAAATATATACTCGCGCTTCCATTCAGAACGACAAAAGGGAAGGTTGTGATCGAGGTGAGTTATCTATGATTGATAAACTATTGGTTGATGGTTCCGATATACCATTGAATCAGATGTTTCCCAAAGAAAATATACAAAATGGTGCCTGCTGATAAAAAAGGTCCGAATGGAATTTTGAATTTTGTATCTGATATCCTCATATAAAGCATAGCTAAAATTCCGGTGAGGCTCCCCAGCAAAGAGCCTGCAAAAAGAGTGAAAAGAACACCTTTAATCCCTGTCGCAGCACCGATCATGGCCAGAAGTTTGATATCACCGCCACCCATCCCCTCCTGCTTTCTCAGTAAATAATATAATATTGCAACAGCATATAAAATTCCACCGCCAGCCAAGATTCCCAAAAAGGATTGCATGATTGTCGTTTCAGGTAGAAAACAAAAGGCCGAAGAAAAAATAAACATGCCTGGAATGGATATGCGGTCGGGAATAATCTGATAATCAAAGTCAATGAAGGAAATGGTGATCAGGACACTGATGAAAACAAACCAGAAAAACATGGCGGGGGTAAGGCCGAATTTAAGAAATAACAAAACGGCAAAGGCACCGGTTAAGGCTTCGATGAAAGGATATCGGATTGAAATTGGATGACGGCAGGAGTTACAGCGGCCTTTTAGGTAGACATAGCTTAAGATCGGGATATTAAGATAAAAGGGGATACTGTTATGACAATTAGGACAGGATGAACCTGGGGAAATGATGGACCGGTTTTCAGGTATCCGGTATATGCAGACATTCAGGAAACTCCCGATACAGGCCCCCAAAATAAAAGCAAAAATTCCGGCAAAAATTATATATTCAGTCATGATCTTTCTTTCTTGAAATTATCAGCATCCTTTATCGGCCTTTAGAATTTTTTTTGCAAGGATATTGTAAAATCTGAAATGTGTTTTATTGTACGATCACAATTTACAAAGGTTGTGGATGAATATCAAATGGTAGATGCAATCACTGGATGGGATAATCTCATGCAGTGTTTTTATAGGGTAAAGGAGTAAGAATGGCTGAAGTCGATGTCGATGATCTGATCGAAATTATTGAGAAAGAAAGCAACATAAAAGATATACCGACAATTATTCCCATGATGCCGGTAAGGGATGTTGTGGTGTTCACCGATATGCTGCTGCCATTGTTTGTCGGAAGAGAAAAATCCATCAAAGCAGTTGAAGAAAGTTTTGAATATGATCGTTATATTTTTTTGACAACGCAGAAAGATTCTGAGATTGAGAAACCAACGATTGATGATGTTTATGCTGTGGGGACAGTCGGCAGAATTCAAAAAATGATAAAATTGCCGGATGGCAGAATTAAAGCCCTGGTCCAAGGTATAGCCAAAGCCAAAGCTTTGGAATATGTTAAAAAAAAACCTTTCTTTAAAGTCCGAATTGAGTTTTTAGAGGATACTGATCCTAAAGCGCTTTCGATTGAAGATGAAGCTTTGATGAGGAATGTCAAAGAAGCCAGTGAGAAATTACTTGCACTTAAGGGGGAACTTTCCGGGGATATCGGTGATTTGCTATCCCATATTGAATCTCCGGGTAAACTTGCTGATCTGGTTGCATCTAATTTAAATCCAAAAGTGGAAGATGCACAAGAGTTACTGGAAATCATTGACGCGATTGAGCGGTTGAAAAAAGTGAATGACCTTCTGGCAAGAGAATTGGATCTTTCAACGGTTCAAGCCAGAATTCAAACTGATGTTAAAGATGAAATTTCTAAAAACCAAAGGGATTATTATTTAAGAGAACAGGTTAAGGCCATTCATAAAGAGCTTGGGGAGAATGATGATAAATTCGCTGAAATAGAAGAATTCAGGGTAAAAATTCAAAAATGTAAAATGCTTCCGGATTGTGAGAAAGAAGCTCAAAAGCAGTTGAAACGACTTGAACAGATGCATTATGATTCTTCTGAAGCCTCGGTCGTCCGAACATACCTCGATTGTATTGTCGAATTGCCCTGGAGCAAGGCTACGAAAGATTTTCTGGATATCCCCAAAGCCCAGGAAGTTTTGGATAAGAATCATTTTGGCTTGGATAAGGTCAAGGAAAGAATTCTTGAATATTTAAGCGTCAGAAAGCTAAACCCTCATAAAAAAGGGCAGATTATCTGTTTTGTAGGCCCACCGGGGGCTGGAAAGACTTCTCTTGGAAAAGCCATTGCAAAGGCAATGAAGCGTAAGTTCCACCGGGTGTCTCTGGGAGGGATAAGAGATGAGGCAGAAATCAGGGGACACCGGAGGACTTATATTGGTTCCATGCCTGGAAGAATATTACAAGGGCTTCGCCAATGCGCTACAAACAACCCCGTATTCATGCTGGATGAAATTGATAAATTGGGAAACGATTTTCGGGGAGACCCTTCCTCCGCACTTTTGGAAGCCCTTGATCCTGAGCAGAATTTTGAATTTTCAGATCATTATCTCAATATGCCCTTTGATCTTTCCAATGTGCTTTTTATTCTGACGGCCAATATTTCAGATACGATTCCATCTGCTTTGCTTGATAGAATGGAAGTGATAGGTGTTCCAGGCTATACCCGTGAGGAAAAAAAGGTTATTGCACAAAAATATCTTCTTCCAAGAAAGTTAAAGGATAATGGACTCATCCGGAGATCGATAAATTTTAGTTCAGGCGCCATTGAGTCGATCATCGCTGATTATACTCTGGAAGCAGGGTTAAGAGGCCTTGAACGAAAACTCGATACCATTTGCAGAAAAATAGCAAGGAAAATTGCAGAGGGGAAAAAAGGAAAGTTTTCTATCACCCGGCAGAGCCTCACAACCTATCTTGGCCCACCTCAGTATATTCCAGAGCTGGACCAGGAAGAAAGCCAGGTTGGATTGGCAACCGGTCTTGCCTGGACTGAGGTAGGCGGTGAGCAGCTTTATATTGAAGTGTCTCTTTATCAGGGGAAGGGAGAACTCCTGGTGACGGGTCAGATCGGTGAAGTCATGCAGGAATCTGCACGGGCAGCTCTTACATATACTAAATCAAATGCCGATAAGTTTGATATCAGCAAAGAAGACCTTGATAATAATGATATTCACATTCATGTTCCGGCCGGCGCAATTCCCAAGGATGGGCCTTCAGCAGGCATTGCCATGGCAACGGCATTGATTTCAGCTTTTACCGGTCGAAAAGTAAACAATAAGGTCGGGATGACAGGAGAGATTTCTCTGAGAGGAAGAGTTTTACCCATTGGCGGACTCAAAGAAAAAGCCCTTGGGGCTTTACAGGCCGGGATTGAGCATATCATTATTCCGGAGAAAAACAGGAAGGATCTACATGATTTGCCCAAGGTGATTAAGAATAAAATGAAATTTACCTGTGTTCGGGATATAAAAGAAGTCCTTGAAATAGCCCTGGAAAAGAAAGATGAACCAGAAGACACCCGGTAGTTTGAACCTCCTTTCCCTGAGTACGGCGGAACAATGGTGCAGTCTTGCGGTTGTGAATGGGCTTTCATTAATATATGAAGAATTTTGGACAACCAGGCTGACCCATTCCAGAAGACTTATAAAAATGATTGAGCATATGCTGGAAAATCGGGCAGGTATGACGCTCAATGATATTGATGGATTTGTTGTGGCTGGCGGACCGGGTAGTTTTACCGGGCTTAGAATCGGAATCAGTGTGATCAAAGGACTGTCCTTTGCTATGGGGAAACCGGCTGCTGGTGTGTCAAGCCTTGATGGCATTGCATTTCGATTTGCCTGCTCATCAATTCCAGTTTGTGCCATGATGGATGCAAAAAGAGGTGAAGTTTATTGTGCTGTATATCATTTTAATAAAGGCAATCTGATCTCAAAGACTCTTGAAGTGGTTGTCAGCCCCAAAGTCGCTGTCGAAATGGCAAAGGGAGAATCTGTATTGTTTGCAGGTTCAGGCTCAAAAGCATACAAGAGCGTTATTGAACAGGAAGCAAACCAACCCACCTTCACTCAGAGTTTTTTCGATGCTGCAAGTGCTGCAGCTCTGGTTCAGTCTATGTATTTGAGAGACAACTATTTTTCAATATCCGGGAATGGTCTTGTTCCCAGATATATTAGAAAATCGGATGCAGAATTGCATTTGCGTTAAAATCCAAGGATATTGACATAAAACACATTCCTTGATATTGTAAGCCCCTTATAAATATGGGATAAAAGATTATGAACGCTTCAAAATGGCCAGCGCGAGCAGTCTTGCCAGTAGCTCAGCCCGGCCTGATATTGATATTAATAGCCATCCTCTTTACAGGGATGCTTTTTTATTTTGGATGGACGGTATTCGCCTGGATTTCTTTTGCTTTGACTTTGTTTATCTGCTGGTTTTTCAGGGATCCTGATCGTGTCATCCCCAAGGATAATAAAAGTCTTATATCTCCAGCAGACGGAAAGGTGATAGTGGTTGAAAAACAATCAGGGTGCGAATATTTAATCGGACCCTGCACCAAGGTCAGCATTTTTATGAATGTGTTTAATGTTCATGTGAACCGGGTTCCCTTTGATGGCATCGTGCAAAAAGTTCGATACAGTCCTGGAAAATTTATTAATGCATCCTTTGATAAAGCCTCTATTCACAATGAGAGAAGTGCACTGATTGTAAAAACGGTCAGTGGAGGGGATTATGCTGTTGTCCAGATTGCCGGTCTCATTGCCAGAAGGATTGTGAATTGTGTCAAAGAAGGAGAAAAAATTAGAAAAGGGGACAGATACGGAATGATCCGATTTGGTTCCCGTCTTGATTTATATCTCCCTCATGATTTTGATGTCGCTGTTCATATTGGTGAAAAGACAAAGGCAGGATCGACTATTATCGGCCACATGAAATAAATATCGGCGAAGAGCGTTAACAAAACAAACCAAATGGAGTGATCTGAAAGTTGGAACAAGTACCCATTACAAAAGAAGGCTATGCTGTTTTAAAAAATGAACTTAAAAGATTAAAGACAATTGAGAGACCGGAAACTATCAAATCCATAGAAATTGCCAGGGCCCATGGAGATCTGTCGGAAAATGCCGAATATCATGCGGCAAAGGAAAGACAGTCTTTTCTTGAGGGTAGGATTGGCGAACTCAGTTATAAAATCGGAAATGCAAAAATAATTGATCCTCTGACGGTTCCAAAGGATTTCGTTAGATTTGCAAGTAGAGTTCGTGTAGAGAATATGGATTCGGAAGAAAAAGTGGAATATATGATTGTCGGGCCTGATGAAGCAGACATCAAACAGGGAAAAATTTCCGTTTCTTCTCCTCTGGGAAGTGCTCTTCTGGGTAAAAAACCCGGAGATGAGGCAGTTTTGCAGGCCCCTGGCGGAAAAAGAGTTTATGAGATATTAGAGATTATTTAAATACAGTGGAGGTATAAACTTTGGCAAGAGTCACAATTGAAGATTGTCTGAAAAATGTAGACAACAGGTTTACACTTGTTCATCTGGCAGCAAAAAGAGTCAGGCAGATAAGGGAAGGTGCAGATCTATTGGTAAAATCATCCAAGAATGGCGATGTTGTTTCAGTCTTAAGAGAAATTGCGGCCAACCGGATTGTGGTTAAAAAGAATAAAGAAAAGGATTATGAATAAAGGCTGGACTGGCCAGCGGAGCCGTAAGATGAAAATCAAAGGTCAATATCAGGGTTGAAAAACAGCCTGAAAAAGAAAATCCATCATGCAGTGGGAAAGGCTATTTTCGACTGGAATATGATCCGTGATAATGAAAAAATTCTTGTGGGTATATCTGGCGGAAACGATAGCCATGTTCTTCTGAATATTTTATTCTCTCTGAAGAAAAAAGCGCCTGTTGATTTTGAAATTCTTCCAGTGCATATTGATGCAGGATTTGATGGTTCTTTTGCTGAAGAACTTGGGCGGTATGTGGAAAATAATTATGGTTGCCTGATAATCGAATATAAGGATTATGGTATCCTTGCTCATTCCCGTGAAAATAAGGAAAATCCCTGTTTTTTGTGTTCCCGTCTGAGAAGAAACAAACTATTTGAAATCGCAAAAGAGCAGGGGTGCAAAAAAATTGCATTGGGTCACACTAAAGATGATATTATCGAGACCTTATTCATCAATATGGCTTATGCTGGAAAGATCGCTACAATGAAGCCCCGGCAATCTTTTTTTGATGGAACGCTTGATATCATCAGGCCACTGGCATATGTTGAAAAAAAAGATATTGTGCGGTTTGCTAAATCCTCTGGTTTACCGGAGTTCAAAAATAACTGTCCCAGTGCAGACAAAACAAAGCGAACAGAGATAAGGCATATGCTGGAAGATTTATATAAACACAATCAAAATATCAAAGGCAATATATTCAGGTCCATGGGGAACATTGTACCGGAGTATCTTTTAGGCAATCAGATATGATAGATATTCAAAACCAACCGGATTTCAGAAATATCCCCATCGACAAAGTCGGGATAAAGGGATTGAAATATCCGATAAAAGTACTGGATAAGACCACGGGCCTCCTTCAATCGACGGTTGCACAGATCAATATGTATGTGGATCTCCCACATCAGTGCAAAGGTACCCATATGAGCAGATTTGTTGAAATTCTGAATCTGGTCAGAACAAAAGTGTCTATGGAGTCTTTAACCAATATTCTGGAGGATATGAAAAAAATTCTTGGAGCGAAATCCTCGCACATTGAAATATCCTTCCCCTATTTTATTGAAAAAAAGTCCCCTGAAACAGGATCAAAAGGCCTGATGGATTATAACTGTTCCATTATCGGGCCTTCAAACGGCACTAAAAATACCGATATTATTTTGACCGTTGCAGTTCCGGTAACATCCGTATGTCCCTGTTCAAAAGAAATCAGTGAATATGGCGCCCATAATCAGCGTGGTGAAGTACTGGTCAGTACCCGGTTTAAAAAGTTTATCTGGATCGAAGATATTGTCGGGATAGTTGAAGCCTCAGCCTCATGTGATATTTTTTCCGTACTGAAACGGGAAGATGAAAAATATGTTACGGAAAAAGCCTATAACAATCCTAAATTTGTTGAAGATATTACAAGGGATGTAGCAAAGGCATTGATGGAAGATAAAAATATCACCTGGTTTTCCGTAAGCGCTGAAAATTTTGAATCCATCCATAATCATAGCGCATATGCATATATTGAAAGAGGGTCAGCCTCCTAATTATTATTTCTTACCCAGATCATTCACCCTGTTTTTAAGATGGCTCAGAATGGAGTCATATCCTGTATTTTCCTCGTTTATCAGTATGATATAAGGATAAAGCCTGTCATCCTTTCCCAATAAATAACCAGCCCGGGTTCTGACTCCGGTTAACGTCCCTGTTTTAAAAAAATCATTCTCCTCTTGCCGCATCAATTCATGATAGGGCATGAAATTAATTAATATTTTAAGCATCTGATCCGGAGAGATCCTGTTCGATCTTGAAAGCCCGGAGCCTTCATCGATGACGAGGGTATCCAGATTCAAATGCTGATTTGAGAAATCTCGGACAGCCTGTCTCCCTTTTTCAAGCGTTGCCGGTTCCCCGTATGCTTTTGCACCGATGGATAATAAAAGCTGATTCGCAATAAAATTATTTGAATATTGCAACAGCCGTTGAATAACCACTTTTAATTCAAAGGGAGACAGAAATATATTGGCTTTTTCATTCTTTAAGGATACGTTTTCTACCCGAACAGAACCTGTAACCGGTATCTTTTTTTTTTCAAGAAAATATTTCAATAATAACCCCGGATATAAATAGCTTTGCGACTGTGCAAGGGTGATTCTCCCCTTTTTCAAATTTGTTTTGTGAATATCGTTATGGAAAAAATCGAGCAAAGGCGTCCGGAGTTCACCGCTGATAAAGCGTTTTATGTGATTGTCCCACTGGAACATAAGGGTATTGAAATTGGCACATAAAGCTCCCACAGGGGCATCATAAGGGTTTAAGGAATCACCTTTGCCCGGGATATCAATCTGCTTTGAAAAATAAGACTGATCGATAACGATATGATGGACCTCTTTTATTTTTGTTTTTAAAATGATCTCCTGACTCAGGTCTTCAATCACTTCGGAAGTGAATAAAGGGTCTCCATATCCTTTAATATAAAGATTTTTTGATTTTTCATCATAACAATAATGTGCAGGGAAATGATAATCTTCGCCCAGAAAGTGAATGGCAGCAAGACTGGTCAGGATTTTTAATGTTGAGGCCGGAACAAATTGTTTTCCCCTATTCTGGGCATAGAGAATATTCCCCTGATCATCCGCTAATATGACCCCTGTGTTTATTGTTTCTGCATAAATACAGGGGATAGTGTATAAGAGAACGATCCCGGCAAATAACCCTGAAATGATTTGAAAGGCTGTTTTTTTATTAATCATTATCAGTATAAAAGGCTTTATACGCCAGATAGGTCATATAGATGTCTGCTTTGTTTGATATTTCAAAGGGGGAATGCATTGAAAGAAGTGCAGGTCCGCAATCAAGGACATTCATTCCATATTTGGCAAGAAATTTGGCCACTGTACCGCCGCCGCCCTGATCAATTTTCCCAAGCTCTCCTGTCTGCCAGACAATATGGTTTTTATTGAAAATCTGTCTGATTTTACCGACAAATTCCGATCCGGCATCACTGGACCCGGATTTGCCGCCGACACCTGTAAATTTTGTCATGCAGACGCCAAACCCTAGTTTTGCAGCATTCATGGCCTCATGTACATCCTTGAAGTCCGGGTCCATGGCTGCATTCACATCCGCAGAAAGACAGGAAGAATGAATCAATGCTTTTCTGAGAGAGCGGTTGTCTGTATTCTCGCCACTTATATAGAGAAGATCGGACATGAAATCTTCAAGGAAATTGGATTTTGCCCCGCTGCTGCCCTCACTGCCAATTTCTTCCTTGTCAAAGAAAAGGGCAATGGTAGTTTTTTCCGGTGACTCTGAATCAAGGAAAGCTTCAAGGCTTGAAAAAGCACATGAGCGGTCATCCTGACCGTAAGCACCGATCATGGATCGATCAAATCCGACATCTCTTGCTTTCTCCGAGGGGACGGCTTCTATTTCAGCGCTGACAAAATCTTCTTCAGTGATGCCATATTTTTGGTATAAGCAGTTTAATACCCCTAATTTAAAGCGTTCTTTTTCATCCTCATCACCCAAAGGCATACTTCCGACAACCAGGTTTAATTTTTCACCTTCAAACACCTCGGAGATATTCTTGGTTGACTGGGTTTTTCCTGCCAGATGGGGCAGAAGGTCTGTAATGGTGAAAACCGGGTCATCCGGGTGTTCACCAATGGTAATATCAAGCCTTTCATTGTTGGACTTCATTATTGTTCCGTGAAGTGCCAAAGGCATTGCCAGCCAGTGATATTTTCGAATTCCACCATAATAATGAGTCTTCATCAACCCGATGCTCAGGTCTTCATAGATTGGATTCTGTTTTAGATCCAACCGGGGGGAATCAATATGGGATGCTATGATGTTCACTCCAAGATGAGGTAATTTTTTCCCGATGGTAGCCAGAGCAACACAACGACCCTGAAAGAGTTTATAAACTTTTTGTGATGGTTTGTTTTTTTTTGTTAAAAGTGTATCAATATCCACAAACCCTTTTTGCTTTGCAGCACGGACAATTTCCCGAGCTGCCTCCTTTTCGGTTTTGGATCGATCCAGAAAAATCTTGTAATTTTCACAGAATTGAAAAACCTGTTCTTTGCCTTTTATATCAAGCTGGTCAAAAACAAGAGATTTTTTTTTCACCAAAGTTTCTTTAATCTTTTTTATCTGGGCTTTGTTCATTTTTTAAGGTTCTTCCTTTCTACTTGAATAATTGAAAAAAATCATAAACTAGTTCTTTGATTTTATGCCTCATATTGAGTGTTTCCCATCTGTCGGGAAACGCAATCGGGCTGAATTCAACCCTGACTTCATACAGATATCCGTTCTGCTCTTCAACGTAAGTATTTTTTACAAGCGTTAAAGGGGTCATCATCACCCCTTCATAACTGATTACAGTATCATAATCCTTTGTTTTTACGGATTTTAATCCATTGTTCAGTAATATATTCTTTAAGGCATTTTCTTTAATCCGCTTTTGAGCAGACTCATTTGATTCTCCTGGAGCGGCAGATATTACTCCTGAAACGGAAATTTGAGAAAATTTTTCCGCTCGGAAATCATTTTTTGACGGGACCATCAATAGATTGTCATTAACAATAGTATTTTTCGATGACTTGATATCATATTTTATATAATATGTATTAATCCCTTCATCCGGGTATGTTGCAGGAATTAATACCCATATTGCGAATGATGTGAACCACAACGCATATAAAAAGCAGCGTCTATAATCAGCAGGCATGTTTTTTGAATATATTCTTCTCGTGTTAAAGTTAATAGTAATTCCTGACGATTTATCAGTACCATGAAAAATTGTGAGGAATCAATGTAAAAAGGTTTTATGGGTCGTTTGAGGGTTTAAGCATAATCAATTTAAAGGGGAAGGGAAGATGAAAAAAATTGGCTTGATATTATCGGGATTTTTTGTTTCCTCACTTTTGTTCATCGGTTGTGGGGGGTTGCCATATTCTTCTGTGGGCGGGACGGGAAAGGTATTGAGCCCTTCGGGCGGAGAAGTGGATGATCAGAAAGTGGTTACCTTTTCTGTCATTGGCAAAGGGCTTGAGCCTGAAAAATCACTTTCAAAGGGGGAAGCTGTTTTGATGGCTGAAAGAGCCGCGATTGCAGATGGCTACAGACAGCTTGTTGAAAAACTCCGGGGTGTTTATGTGGAGGCATTTTTAAGAGCCGGCCGAGGTTCGGTTGATCAGGAGACAATTCAGGTTCAAACTCAATCCTGGCTTCGGGGAACGGAAATCATGGAGATTACCCAGGGAGAATATGGTATTACAAGTGCTAGACTTAGTTTAAGAATCCATTTTACCCGGGATGGAATGGTATGGTGGCCGGTCGGGATCGGAAGGGATGTCAAACCATCTTTTTCAGAAACTGTTAATAGTGGCGGTTCAAGCTAGTACAGTGTGTGGTGAAACTGCGCAATCAGTATAAAGTTTTTAAAAGTGATCCATTTTTTGGGGGGTGCCATGACGGGATCTTTGTTGATTTGCAAAGCATTCAGAAAATATGTGCTGATATTCTCAGCATTATTTTTTCTTTATGTTCCTGTAGCCTGGTCTGCAGGATATCAGGAAGAAAAACTGCTGGATACGAGCGCATATTCTTCAGATGATTTAAAGAAAAAAGCCGATGACCATAAAGTTGAAATCCAGGCTCTCGAAGCTCAGATTAAAGATATTGAAGCAGATTCAGACTGGATGATATTAAAAATAAACCAGATCCAGGATTCAGGGCGAATTGCTCCGGCAACTCTGAAAACATCCCTCCGCTATAAAGAAAACAAAATTAAAGAGCTGGCGAAGACCAAAAAAAGACTTGAAACCCTTGTTAGATATTATTCAGCCGCAGAAAAATCAAAGCAGGACGGGACCTTTGAAAATATAGTAAACAAAAAAATAACGGATCTTGAATCAAAAATTGGAAAACCTGAAAAAAAAGAGGCAGCGATCAAAGCCAAAAAGATTTCTTCAGCAAAGAGCAGCACCGCCGTCAGCAGAACTGACTTACAGGCCGCAATCGATAGGATAGGCTTGCGGGACTGGGTGGAAATTGTGGGTTCCGGCACCCGCCTGCGGGTTGAAACAATACTGCCTATCCTTTTCCCCACTGGCAGTGCCGTCATTGCAGGCGAGTACAACTCTTTTTTTCAGAAATTGGCAGAGCTGCTTAAACCATACAATGTCAAGATTCTTGTGAAAGGATATACCGACAAAATTCCCATACATAACAAAACATACCCCTCCAATTTCGAATTGGGTGCAAATAGGGCAACCAATGTCATTCATCTACTTGTCAGGTATGGCCTGAAACCTTCCATATTTAAAATTGAGTCCACGGGTGAATACAGATTCGCTGCAAAAAAACCGTCAACACAAAAAGCCTTTGAAAGACGTGCTGAAATTACTGTCATTTTTGCCGGATAATTATCGTTCCCGAAATTTTTGACGTTCGAGTATAAAATTTTTCCGATTGACAAACCGGTTTGTATTTAATAATGAATTCATAGAAAATGTGTTATACAACAAGGCCAAACCAGTTGAGACACAGTGATGGAAAACCACTCGGAAAAATGATAGGAAGATTGGTGCTTAGGTGTT